>DATNDQ010000086.1:0-4568 GCA_035553475.1 Gemmatimonadales bacterium | reverse complement strand
CACGCTCATCTCTCCGGAAATGCGTGGCGGCCTGACGGTCGGACTCTGCGGCGCGTTCACGACCATGAGCACGTTCTCGTACGAGAGCGTGAAGCTGCTCGGTGACGGAGACTACGTGCGTGCGGGGGTGTACATGGCCGGAACTATCGTCGGTTGCATGGCAGCAGTGGTGTTGGGATCGAGCGTCGCAGCGCGCCTGTTGTGACATCAGACGTCAGACATCAGCAGGCAACGAAAAAGGGGGCTCCGGTGTGGAGCCCCCTCTTGGTCATCACCTAGCGCGGCCGGCGTCCGCCACCGCCACCACCCCCGCCGCCACCTCTAGGCGCAGGCGCTGAAGACCCACGCGAGAATGACGGCATGGAGAAGGAGCGCGACTGCGGGGCCGGACGCGATTCCATGCGCGGCGCCGGACGCGACTCCATTCGCGGTGCCGGACGCGACTCATATCTCGGGGACTCCATCCGCGGCGCCGGACGCGCCTGCTCCTGACGAATCGGCTGACTGGGCCGGCTGAAACCCTGATCGTTATTGCCGCGGCCACGACGAGGCTCGGGCGCGTTGCGGCCACCGCGATCGGGGGGCGGCGAACTTGGACGAGCGGCAGGCGGCGCCGGACGCGAACGGGGTTCAGCCGCTCCGCCGAACGAGCCACCGCGACGCCCACCCTCTGCTCCGGACGGAGCTGACCGGCCGCCGCGCGCCACCGGCGTTGCGCTACCTGCCCAGCGATTCCGCACGCCGACACCCGTTACAACCGGAGTCCGCGGCGTGCTGAACGGAGCGTGATAGGTCCCCGCGAACGGGCGATAGACGCCCGGGCGGAATCCGGCGTACCGCGGATAGTAGCCGCCGTAGTAGGGACGACCGTAGTAGGCGCCGTAGTAGCCGCCATAGCCAAACCCGTCACAGAAGAACGCATCATAGAAGCAGTTGTCGTAGAAGCCGTAGCCGTAGAATGGGTGACGGAAGCCGAAACCGAAATTGATGAACACGCCGGATCCGCCGTACCACGGGCCGCAGCCCCAGCACGGGTAGTAAGTCGGGTAGTACGTCGGGGCGTAATAGCCGCCGCCATCCGAATACGCGACTTGCTGCGAGACCGTGTACGTGGTCACGTCGTACTGGTAGTGATTCGAACCCGCCATGCCGTGCACGAGATCGACCATCGCCGCTTCGGGATCACTTCCGAGGTCCTCGTTGTCGAGGGCCTTGTAGTCCCAATGATCGCCGAGGACGTAGCTGTTGAAGGCAAAGGGTTGATCGGAAACGGCGGCGAAGATGGTGCCGGTGCCGCTCTGATCGTCGACCTGGAAGGCGTCGCGGTCACCGCGGGCGCGGATCTCGAAGGTCTTGCCGCCCTTGATGAAGTTGTCGGCGCCAGGATCGAGCGGGAACAGCACGCGCAGATGACCGCGGGTATCGGCTCGCAGGACGATGACGTAACCGTCGTCCGAGAGCTTGAACTTCACGGTGGCCCGGTCACCGGGCTGGTAGTTGTCGTTGCTGAGCCAAACGCGAATGGGGGGGTCGTCGGACGCGGAAATTCGGCGCGCCGGGAGCGGCGCCGCAATCGGCGTATTGAGTACGAAGGCTAGAGCGGTGAGCAGCATAGACCCCCCTGGTGTCGGATAATACACCTCGGTCCCTCCAGTTGCATCCTTTGTGCCGGGCTGGAGAAGCGCTTAATTACAGGGAAATCCACCTTTTCAAGGGTGTCCCGTGTCCCATCTGCTGGACGCTGTAGGGGACGTTTCGAACGCTTACGAGCTGGCTCCCGGTTTTGTCACAGGGGGGCAGCCGCAAGCGGCCCATTTGGCAGCCCTGAAGAAAGCCGGCTGTCAGGTGCTCCTGGACCTCCGCGAGGCCATGGAGGAGCGCCCGTACCGGGTGCCCGAGGCCGTCGTCGGTGCAGGCCTCGAATACATCAACGTCCCGGTGGGCCATGGAGCTCAGCCGGATGAGACGTTTACGAAGGTTCGGGAGCAGGTGCGGAGTCTGGTGGGGACGAAGCCGACTTTTTGCTGCTGCAACTCCGGCAATCGGGTGGGTGCGGCCCTGCTTCCTTACTTAATGCTGGACCGCGGCCTGGATGAGGATGAAGCCACGATGGTGGCGATGAAGATAGGAATGAGAAACGCCGAGCTCATGGAGTCGGCGTTGGAGTACGTAAGGAGACAAGCCTAATACGTGAGAAAAGCAGGTCCTTCGCTCCGGGCGCTACGCGCCCTTCGCTCAGGATGACGTGCAGTTTTTTGATATGTGAAATTAGGAAGGGGGTGGCGGTCCGTTTGGACCGCCACCCCCTTCAACCATCTTTTTTCAACCAAAACGCGCTCCGTCATCCTGAGCGCGCGAACGCGCGCGACGCGAAGGACCTGCTGTTGCGCTAGGGCTTAGAGTCTTCCCTATTCCCCGAATACCGATGCCAGTACATGCGCATCTCCGTGATTTTGCCATCCTTCGTCTCGCAAAAGATCGCGCCGCGCGCGTCGACCTTCTCGCCCGTCCGGCGGCGCCGGAACTTGCACTGGAACTCCGTCGAGAACCACGGGCCCGCGACGTAGATCTCTCCAGCCTTGAACGTGATTTCAGCCTGATGCGTCGGGACCTCGGTCCAGTAGGCCCGAATGGCCTGGATGCCGCGGTCCGGGGTACTGAATGGCGTCTCGATAAAGACCGCATCGGGGGCGAACACCGAGCAAATCGCTTCGGCGTCGCCACGTTCCCAGCCGGACCCGAAGGTCTCTAACAAGGCTCTGTAATTGTCAGGCATCGTCGCAGAATATAGTCCTATCTGTACCCTCACGGAGGTCCGTCATGTTCAGGCAAATCTTCGCTGCCACCGCCGCCCTTGGCCTGTTTGCTCTACCCCTCGCTGCCCAGGCTCCTGCTGCCGCCGGCGGGGACGTCACGATGACCGGCACGGTCGTCGACGTCAGCTGCTACTCCGCTCTGGGAGCGTCAGGGCCGAGTCATAAGGCGTGTGCACAGACGTGCGCGCATTCGGGGTCGCCACTCGCGATTATGGCCGGCGGTGTGATCTACATGCCCGTCAGCCCCAAGCCGAACAATCCGCAGAACTCCCGGCTGGTGGAATTCGCCGAAGGCAAGGTGAAGGTCACCGGCACGGTGAAAGAAGTCGCCGGGATTCATACGATCGTCATCAAGACGGTTGAAGCCGCAAGCTGATGCGCCTTACGGGGGCCGTACTGCTGGTCGCGGCTCTGGCCGCGTGCCGGCAGCCGGCCCCCGCTAGTTTCACACTCCTGTTCTTCCGCGCGTCCTCCACAACTCAAGTCGGTCCACTTTCGTGGGCGCCCGATCTGCCGGGCGGGCGTGTGGTGGCCTTCGATAAACAACTCCACGTCAGTCGCGTCGTCACTGCCGGCATCGATCAGCCGGTCGCCGTCGCCGTACCGTGCGGTCACATTCCGATCGTGTCGGACTACAGCGGCCAGGTGACGGGGTTCGACACCGCCTGGACGACTCCGGAGGAATTCGAGACGCACTTCCCAGCGTCCATTTTCGCTTCCGCCGGATGCCGGTGGATCGAAGGCCGGTCACCGTATCTCATCGAGCCCTTTTCAACGGACACGACCAAAGGGTTGGTCGTCACCTATGACGTCGGCGAAGATGGTGGGCTGAGCCAGGTCGGAGCACTGCATCCGGCGGCCCTGCCGTTCCTGGTGGGTCCCGAGAACGCGGGAGCGCTCGCGTTGGATTCGACGGGGACTTTCTACTTTGCTCCCGTCGCTCGCGACGAGATCACCAAATACAATCGCCTGGGTGTGAGTCGCTGGACCGCGAAGCGCGGGCTCTATCGGCAGGAAACCGAGCCGCGCTTTCTTCCCAACCGGGGCAAGGAAGTCCCCCTCCAGATGGCTCGGGCCGGAATCGCTCTGACGCTGGGTCCCGATGGACGACTCTACGCCCTCGGCGCCGACGACTCGACCGCCTCGAAACTCCGGGTCGACGTTCTCGATACCGCGACGGGGACGATTCTCCTGACGCGACACCTCGGACCGAAGGAGACCGCCGTCGCCCTCGATGAGCGCGACTCCCTGCGAACCTTCGATGCCGACAGCCTGGTCAAGAACGCGGGAGTCGGGGGCCGGGAGTCGTTCACTCCGTTTGCACTCCCCACCCTCCGCGGCGACACCATTGGCCTCGAGCGTTACGCGGGTAAGGTCACCCTCGTCAATTTCTGGGCTTCCTGGTGCGACCCGTGCCGGGAAGAGTTCCCCCACATGGCTTCGCTCTACGGCAAGTTCTCGCGGAAGGACTTCGAGATCGCCGCCATCTCGGATGACGTGGATCCCGCCAAGATGCGGGCGTTCGTCGCGGCCTATCATCCACCCTTTCCGATCCTGGTGGGTGGAGGCCGGATGAAGGCGCTGTACCACTACCGCGGCTTGCCCTACTCCGTGCTGCTCGACCGGCACGGGAGGATCGTCAAGCGCATCTTCGGATTCGGCGGGCCTCAGGAGTTTCAGGAGCTGGCGGCCACCATTGCCAAGGAAATCGCCGCGCCCTAGCCTTACCTCGTGCCGCTCCCCGTAGTGATC
>DATNDQ010000085.1:0-2142 GCA_035553475.1 Gemmatimonadales bacterium | reverse complement strand
CTGGTCAGCCGGGAATCGACGTTCCTGTTCAACAACCTGATGCTCGTGGGGATCGCGGTGACGGTCCTCTTCCTCACCATGTTGCCGATTCTGTCCGAGCTGTTCACCGGTAACAAGATCACGCCCAAGGCGCCCACGTTCGACTTCGTGAATGTCCCCCTCGGCGTGGCCCTCCTCGCCTTGATGGGTATCGGCCCGCTCATTGCCTGGCGCAAGGCCTCGATTCCGAATCTCAAGCGACAGTTTGTCGCTCCCGGGATCGCCGGCATCGTCGCGCTCCTGGTCCTCCTGCTGCTCGGCATGCGGCAGGTATGGCCCATCATCACCGCCACGCTGGCGACGTTCGTGATGGGGACGGTGGTGCAGGAGTTCGCGCGGGGCGTGCGTGCGCGGCACCGCCAATACGGGGAGATGTATCTCCTGGCTTTTTACCATCTGATCGTACGGAACCGGCGCCGGTACGGCGGCTACATCGTGCACACCGGCATCGTGATGCTCTTCGTCGCGTTCAGCGGAATGGCGTTCAAGACGGAGACCGAGGCGTCGCTCAAGCCCGGACAATCCGCGACGCTTGCCAGCCCCTACGGATGGACCTACACGTTCAAGCATCTCGGGGTCTCGCAGTACCAGGCCCTGAACCGCTGGGTCACGGCAGGCACCGTCATGGTGTCGCGGAACGGGAAGCAGATCGGAATGATGGTGCCCGAGAAACGGCAGCACGTCGACGGCCTGGGGAATCCCACGTTCGAGCCCTCGACGGCGGTCGCGATCAAGAGCGACCTCCGCGAGGATGTGTATGTCGTCCTGGGCGGCGTCGTCAATGGGACCGAAACCGCGGTTTATCGGTTTACCATCAATCCACTTGTGTGGTGGGTGTGGTATGGCGGGATGGTCGTCGCCCTTGGCGGTGTGATCGTGATGTGGCCGGGCGGCACCGTAGGAGCGAATCGGGCGGCGGCGGGGTATGCAGCCAAGATCGGAGCCACGGAATAATGGAAGCACCAAAGCTTTCCCGGCGGGGCTTCTGCACGGTCGCCGCCGCGGGACTGGTGGGCGTGGCGATCGCGGATCCGCGGCGACTGCTCGGACAGGCCCCGACGTCGCAACAGCCGGCGGCGCCTGCGCCCCTGCCGGGCGCCGGACCTGCCGGATCCCTCGCGTACCCTGATCGCGCGGGCCGTCCCCTCGATGCCGTCACCGCCAAGGACAACGACGCCGCCATCCAGGCGATCGAGAAGCGGTTGTCGTGCACCTGCGGCTGCGGGCTCGACATCTATACCTGCCGTACCACCGATTTCAGCTGCACGTTCAGCCCCGGCTATCACCGCCAGATCCTCTCACTGGCCGCGGCCGGCATGTCGGCTGACGACATCATCAATGAGTTCGTGAAGGAGCATGGCGAGTCCATCCTGATGTCGCCGCCGAAGCGCGGGTTTGCGCTCTTCGGGTACTTCGGACCATGGGTCGCGATGGCGGCCGCCGCCGGCGGACTGGTCCTGCTCATCCGGGCTTGGGGCCGTCGAGCCGGGAGCGTTTCGCAGGAAGTGGTCCCCGTGACCATCGACGCGACCCCCGCGGAGCTCGACCGTTTGCGGAGCGAGCTCGAGAAGTTCGAGGCCTGAGGTGCTGGGACTCGGCTTCGGAATCCTCCTGCTCTGTGCGGTGGTGTGGTTCGTGTTGCTGCCCATCCTGAAGCCCCATGCCGACCCGGCGGCAGTCGATTCGGGCGCCGATCCCGAAGACGACCTGAGTCCGCGGGCCGTGGCCATGCGGGCGCTCTCCGAGATCGAGTTCGACCGGGCCACCGGAAAGCTTTCCGAGGGCGACTACGAGACGCTGAAGGCCCGGTACACGGGCGAGGCCGTGGAGGCCATGCGGGGCGAGCGTGAGAAACCCGCGGTGCCCGCCGGCACGCCGGTCACCCCTCTGCGGCGTCCGTCTCCCAAGCCTCAACCGACTCCGGCGCAGGCCTGCCCAGTCCATGGTCCCCAGCCCGAGGTAGGCGCGACGTACTGTTCCGAGTGTGGACGCCGGGTGGGGACACAGGCCGAGGACCGGTTTTGTACGAAATGCGGCACGCTGCTCGAGGCGGATTCCCGATTCTGCGGGCGCTGCGGGAGCAGAGTCGCAGCGTAACATCAG
>DATNDQ010000084.1:0-7651 GCA_035553475.1 Gemmatimonadales bacterium | reverse complement strand
AGGGCTCTCCCTGGTGAAGCGAAAAGCCCTGCGAGCCTGGTGGCAGTACTGCCAGGAAGGCGCCCACGATCCGGCGGAGACTTGGCGCACACTCTCCAATACCGAGCTGCGAAACGCGGTCTCCCAGATGTACGGACTGGGGTCCTGGAGCGCCGACGTCCTGGGGATCTTCCTGATGGGGCGCCTGGGAATCTGGCCAGTGGGCGACGTGGGCCTCGACCGGGCGCGCGCAATTGTGTTCCGCGGCGTCGGCAAGCGGGAATTCGCGAAAATCACCGCCGGGCACGAGAGTCTGGTCGCCGTCTACCTCTGGGAAGTCCTAAATCGCGATCTCACCAGCCACTTCCGCAACCCATGAAGCTGCGCCGGGCGCGTCGCGACGACATCGATGCTCTCCGATCGCTCGTTGATGCGGCGATCTCGGAGCTGCAGCGGCCATTTCTGACCGAACACCAGATCAACTCCAGCCGCGCCATCATGGGCATCGATACCCAGCTCATCGATGATGGGACGTACTTCGTGGTTGAGATCGATGGCCATGCGATCGGCTGTGGCGGGTGGAGCCGGCGGGCTACGCTCTACGGAGGAGACCAGTCGCCCGGCCGAAGCGCCGCGCTGCTGGATCCGGCGCGGGATCCGGCGCACGTCCGAGCCATGTACACACACCCCGATCACACTCGGAAGGGAGTCGGCAGACTCATCTTGGCGCATTGTGAGGCCGCGGCGCGGGCCGAAGGGTTCACGAGCGTCGACCTGATGGCGACGATGGCGGGTCTGCCACTGTACCGGGCCTGCGGCTATGAGCCGTGCGAAGAAATCTTCGACGATCGTGGCGGCGCTCCCGTGCCGCTCGTGCGGATGAGAAAGCCGCTCTAACTTCCTGCCATGGGCGCCCGCCTCCTCAGTCTCCTTCGCATCGTTGCCGCGTTCACCTACATGGCGCACGGCACGCAGAAGCTGTTCGGCTTCCCCGGGGGCGTCGCTCACGTCCAGTACATCTCCCTCTACGGACTGGCCGGAGTGATCGAAACGGCGGGAGGTCTCTTCCTTCTTCTGGGGCTCTTCACGCGACCCGTGGCCTTCATCACGGCAGGAGAGATGGCGGTCGCCTATTTCCTTGTGCACTTCCGGCAGGGAGTTTGGCCCCTCCTGAACCACGGTGAGCTGGCCGTCGTCTACTGCTTCCTGTTCCTCTATATAGCCGCCGTCGGCCCCGGTCCCTGGAGCCTGGACCGGGTACTCGGCCCGGGAGATAGCGACGTCCGCAGCACCGGAGCGCGCCACTTTCGGTAACCGCCGTAGGCAGACGCTTGTCCTGAGCGAAGCGAAGGATCTCGGCGTACTTTGCACGCCGTGCCATCTCGCGACACCATCGCCGCCCGACTGAGCCAGGGTCTCGCCGGACGCTACCGCGTAGAGCGGGAGCTGGGCCGGGGCGGCATGGCCATCGTGTACCTCGCGCTGGATGAGAAGCACAGCCGGCCCGTCGCCATCAAGGTCCTGCGTCCCGAAATCTCCGGAGCGATCGGTGCCGCGCGGTTCTTGCGCGAAATCCAGATTGCCGCCCAGCTCAACCATCCGCACATCCTGCCGCTCTACGACTCCGGTGAGTCGAATGGCCTCCTGTACTATGCGATGCCGTACGTCACCGGCGAATCGCTCCGCCAGCGGCTCGAGCGGGAGCAGCAGATGTCCCTGCACGACACCGTGCAGATCGGCACGGAGGTCGCGAGCGCGCTGAGCTACGCCCACGCACGGGATATCGTTCACCGCGACATCAAGCCCGAGAACATCCTCCTTTCCGAAGGCTATGCGCTGGTCGCCGACTTCGGGATCGCGCGCGCCATCACCGCCGCGGAAGCCTCGGGCCCCGTCACCACCGCGGGGATCACCGTCGGCACTCCGGTCTACATGAGTCCCGAACAGGCACTGGCCGAGGCGGTGGACGGGCGGAGCGATCAGTACAGCCTGGGATGCGTGCTCTACGAGATGCTCACCGGGCGGCCGCCGTTCGGCGGGACGACGGCGCAGGCCGTTCTGGCCAAGCATACGCTCGATCCGGTGCCCTCCATTCGGGCGGTGCGCGCCGACGTACCGGACGCCCTCGAGCAGGTGGTGACGCTCTCGTTGGCCAAGCAACCCGCCGACCGCTACCCGAACGCCGAGGCGATGGACAAGGCGCTCCGGGGATCGATCACGGGTGAGGTCGTCACCCGCCGGGTGGCGCGCGCCGAGCCGCCCCATCGCCGCAGAGGGCGGCGCGTGGCGATGCTCGCCACCTTCACGGTGATCGCGGCCGCGGCGGCGACCACCATCGCCCGCCGGCCGCACCGGTCGGCGACGGCGACCGTCACGTCGGCATCGGTCGCAGTCATTCCGTTCGCCAACGCCAGTGGGGCGGGGAAGCCGGACTACTACGTCGACGGCTTCACGGAGGACCTGATCGGCGCGTTGCGGCGGATTCCCGGTTTGCAGGTGGCGCCGGCGACGTCATCCTACCGGTTCGCCCGGACGGCCCGGACGCCCAAGGAGCTGGGTCAGCGCCTCGGCGCCTCGTACCTGATCGGCGGCAGCGTACTGCGGCAGGGCAGCCGGGTGAAGGTCCACAGCTATCTCATCCAGACGGCTACCGGGGACACGCTCCTCCCGGCGACCTACGACACGTTGGACCGAGGCAATCTCGACGTGCAGGCGGAGATCGTGCGGAGCATCACGTCTCAGCTCCGCGTGAATCTCAGCACTGCCACCGCGGCTTCTCTGGCTCGTCGCCCGACCCGGAACCCCGCCGCCTATGATCTCTACCTGCAAGGGCGCTCGGCCCTCGAGCAGCGGACGCAGGCGGCGCTCAAACGGTCGATCCAGCTCTTCCAGGCCGCGATTCACGCCGATACGAACTTCGCGTTGGCGTACGCGGGGCTCGCTGACGCCTACGGATTCATGGCGGCGTTTCAATACGCGCCAACCCGTGACTACTTCCCGCAATCCCGCGCCGCCGGCAACGAAGCGGTGGCTCGGGACACCCTTCTTCCAGAGGCATACGCGAGCCTGGGATTCGTCGCGCTCTTCTATGATTGGAACGTCCCCGATGCGTTCCGCCAGCTCGACGAGGCCCTGCGGCTGGACTCCACGCTGACGCGCGCGCACCTCTTCAAGTCCCACGCCTTCATTACCCAGCATCAGTCCGATTCGGCCGTCGCGGAAATGCGCGCGGCCCAGGCGCTCGAGCCCTTCAGTCTGATCGTCAGCACGCGGCTGATGTCGGCGCTGTACTTCGCGGGGCGGGCAGAGGAGGCCGTGCGGGAGGGCGAGCTGGTGTTGGCCGGTGATTCCACGTACGCACTGGCGGTGCCCGACCTCGCCCGTTCGTACCTGATGTCGGGCCGCTGCCCCGATGCCATTCGGATCACGAGCCGGCCGATGACGGACTTCTACGAGGGAGTCCGGACCCTCGCCGGCGTCGCCTATGCGAGGTGCGGGCAGCCGGAGCGGGCACGCCAAGTGCTCAGGGAGCTTGATGCCCGGCGGCGAGCCGGGGTGTACGTCGAGCACTACGACTACGCCGCCATCTATGCCTCGCTCGGCGATCTCGACCGGGCGTTCCGCGAGTTCAACCTTGCCGTGGACGATCGCGAGTTCTTCCTGTTCAGCGTCACCTGGGACCCCATGTGGGAGTTTCTGCACCCAGACCCGCGTTTTGCGGCGCTTACCGCCCGGATTGCGCTCAACAACAAGCAGTGATCCCGGCGGCACCCCTCTTGCAACCTTTTCGGCCCCAATTGCGTCCTATGAGTGTGATGAGACACCTCAAACGCTTTAGCGATAGGGAGCTGGATATGAAGGGGACCGTGTTGGCCTTGGCCGCCGTCCTGACGTTGGGCAGTACTTCACTGGGAATGAAGGGCATGGCGGTGGAATGGGCGACCGCGGACGCGCAGGGCGCGCTGGCGGGGGCCCCTCGGGCCACCCCCGGTCCCGCTGATCAGCTCTGGTTGGGGGGAACTCTCCCGGCCATTACTGTCGAGGCACGGGCGTATTCGGCGGTGGTTTTCACCGCGACAGAGGCCCCGTTGAGCGCACCGAGGCGTCGGGCCTGACCGAACCCGGAAACCGGGACTGCCAAACCCCCGTAGGATTCTGCAGTTTACGAATCCCGCGGGGGTTTCTCGCAGGAGGAGGCGGTTATGACGATGAAAAGCTTCTGGATGCGGTGGCGCGCGGAACTCCTCCGCGGCTCCGTCATTTTCGTGGTCGTGGTCGGGCTCGGCCTGGCCCTCGTGTCGGCCTGGCACAATGGGGTGAATAACCTCAAAGCCCGGACCGGAAACATCATTCCGGCGCTCGCCGAAGGTTTCGGCGCGAGCATGGGTGGCGGGTTCGACGATCCCGGCCGCACCCACGGGGATGCCTGGAGCTGGCACAAGAAGCTCGCGCCCGGACAGCAGATCACGATCCGCAACAACAACGGGCCGGTAGAAGTCCACGCTGCGGAAGGCTCCGAGACCTTGGTCGAGACCGAAAAGAGCTGGCTCGGCTCCGACTCGGCCGCCGTCCGGGTCATTGCGAACGAGACCTCCGACGGCGTCATCCTCTGCGCGGCCTCGGTTGATTCACGGAATGGGGACTGCGGCAGCGAGCGGCACGGGAGTTCGAACGATCATCACGGGACCCCGAGGGTCGCCGTGAAGTTCACCGTGCATGTCCCCTCGGGCATCAAGGTGGACGTGGAATCCGGCGTGGGTGATGTGGACGTGGACGGCGGCACGGCAGCCCTGCGAGTGCACTCCGGCACGGGCGACATCAAGGTGACGTCTGCGGCGTGGCCGGTGGATCTCGTCAGCGGTACCGGTGACATCAGCGCGATGCTGGGCGCTCCAGGCCGGGAAGACGCGAGCGTAAAGTCCGGGACCGGTGATGTGACCATATCCGTCCCCGCCCAGGTCAACCTGTCCATCAACGCGCATACCGGTGCGGGCGATCTCTCGGACGAGTTCGATCTGCCGGTTTCCGAGGCGCAGTACGGACCGTCAAAGTCCTTGACCGGGAATCTCGGGTCAGGGGGAGGCCTGCTGAGCCTGACCACCGGAACCGGCGACATCTCTTTGAACAAGGCCGACCGCAGCAATGTGCATGTGACGCGCGTGAAGCTCGGGAAGGCACATGGCGTGACCGTCGTGACCCCTGTGGCCCCGACGCCGCCGCCGGCGGTGAAGCCCTAGGGCAGGTATCCCTTCACGGCCGCGGCGAACCCGCGGACGTCGATGGGCTTGGGCAGGAAGCCGTCGAATCCCGCGGAGTGAATCCGGTCCCGCTCGTCGGGAGCCGATCCACCGCTCAGGGCGACCACCTTCAGAGGCTGGTCGCCCTGAACGTTTCGGGCCGCATCGAGCAGAGCGAACCCATCGCGCCCGGGAATCTGAATGTCGAGGAGCAGGAGGTCGGGACGGCGCTCAGCGAGAAGCGTCTCGAGCCCGTCGCCGGACTCGCGGTCGACGACCTCGTGTCCCGCGGACTTGAGGAGGGCCGAGCCCAGCCGCCGGACGGTCGGATCGTCGTCCACCATCACGATGTACGCCATGTCCTACAATACCTACATTTCGCCCCCATGCGACCCAAGAGTCTGGGCATCATCGGCCTCGGTGCCATCGGCGGATCGCTGGCGCGGCAAGCCAAGGCCGCCGGCATCCCCCTGGTGCTGGGCTGGAGTCCGGAGCCGGCGGAGCGTGTCGCCGCCGTGAAGCAGGGTGCGCTCGACGACGCGCCGCATCAGGCGGCCGAGGTCGCAGGGCGCGTGGAGTTGCTGGTGCTGGCGGCCCCTCCGGCGGCCAACCTCGACGTCCTCGAGCGGCTGACACCCCGCATCGCCCCCGGCTGCATCGTGACCGACGTCGGCTCGGTGAAACGCGCGATCGTCGCGAAGGCGGAGGCGCTGGGGTTGGGGCACCGGTTCGCGGGCTCCCATCCCCTCGCGGGCACGGAGCGAAACGGCTTCGACGCCTCGCGGGCCGATCTGTTCCTGGGCGCGGTAGTCTACGTGACGCCGGCGCAGGGGGGCGATGGAACGGCGCGGGAGGTCGCACACTTCTGGGAATCGGTATGCGGTGCGCACCCGGTGATTCTCGACGCCGCGGCTCACGACGCCCAGTTGGCCCTCACCAGTCATCTGCCACAGGTCGTGTCGTCTCTCCTGGGCCTCTACCTGTCCCGGCACCTGCCGTCCGGTGCGAGCCTCGGACCGGGCGCGAGAGACACCACTCGCATGGCCGGGTCAGAGCCTGGCCTCTGGACCGAGATCCTTCTCCTTAATAGAGACGCGGTCCTGCCCGCACTGCGGGCCCTGGAGGAGCCACTGGGCGAGTTGGAACGGGCGTTGGAGGCGGGGGACCGGGAGACCGTGAAGACCTGGTTGGCACGGGGGTCCGAGTGGCGGCGTGGACTGGACCGCCACGGTCGCGAGCCTTAACGTTGCGCCGCGACCTGCCCGGAGATCCGTGAGCGACCTACTCGACATCCTGAACGACGAGCTGAAGGACAAGTACGTCCTCCAGCGGGAGTTGGGTCGCGGCGGCATGGCGACCGTGTTCTACGCCGAAGACGTGAAGCACGGCCGGGGGGTCGCCATCAAGGTGCTCCATCCCGACGTCGCCGCCTCGATGGGGCAGGACCGGTTCCTCCGCGAAATCGAAATCGCCGCCAAACTGCAGCACCCCCACATCCTGGCGCTCTACGACTCCGGCACCGCGGGCAATCACTTCTACTACGTCATGCCATTCGTGGAGGGCGAGTCGCTCCGCGACCGGCTGAACCGCGAAAAGCAGCTCGGCCAGGAAGACGTCCTCAAGATCACCGCGCAGGTGGCGAGCGCGCTGGGGTATGCGCACAGCCGGGGCGTGGTCCATCGCGACATCAAGCCCGAGAACATCATGCTGTCCGGGGATACGGCGATCGTCGCCGACTTCGGCATCGCGCGGACCGAAGGGGCGGGGCATTCGCTGACGCAGACGGGCACGATCATCGGGACGCCGACGTACATGAGCCCCGAGCAGGGGACCGGCTCTCCCGACATCGACGGCCGGACCGACCAGTACAGCCTCGCATGCGTTGTGTACGAGATGCTCGTGGGCGCGCCGCCCTTCACGGGACCCACGGTGCAGGCGGTGATCGCGCGGCACTCGATGGACCTCGTTTCGCCGCCCTCGATCGTGCGCGAGTCCATTCCGGACACGATGGAGACCGCGCTGCTCCGGGCGCTCGCGAAGACACCCGCCGACCGGTATCCGACGATCATCATGTTCGCCGAGGCGCTGGGGCGGCCGTCGACGATCACGGCGGCGCAGCGGCGCCGGACGATGGGCGGCATGCAGGCCGCTGCCGGTGGCCGGACGTTGCCGTGGAAGCTGATCGCCGGGGGCGCGGGCGCCGCCCTCGTGCTGGCCCTCGGGTTCATCGCCTTGCGAGGCCTCGGCGGGCATCGGACCGTCGGAACGATTCAGGGGCCTGATCCGCGGAAAATCGCCGTCCTCTACTTCACCGACCGGTCCAACAACAAGTCGCTCGGGTACGTGGCCGACGGATTGACGGAAGCGCTCATTCACGAGCTCGCGACCGTGCAAACGCTCCGGGTGGTGTCGCCGAACGGTGTCGCTCCGTACCG
>DATNDQ010000083.1:2500-34126 GCA_035553475.1 Gemmatimonadales bacterium | reverse complement strand
CGATCCACGTGGGCTGGCACTACGAGAACGCCGAGTATTCGCGGGATCGTTTCGTGTACGATCTGGAGCGGCTGTGCGCGCAGACCCATCCGGTGTCCACGTTGTGGGACCCGGCGGATCCGAAGGGCGAATGAACCTCGTTACGATCGTCTTCTGGATCTTCGCAGGGTTAGCCCTCGGCTCGGGGGTCTTGTGTGTCACCCGCCGGAGCCCCCTCGCGAGCGCGCTGTGGCTGGTGGTCACCATGTTCTCACTCGCCGTGCTCTTCGTGGTGCTCGACGCCCAGTTCATCGCGGTGCTCCAGGTCCTGGTCTACGCCGGCGCGGTGATGGTGCTCTTCCTGTTCGTCATCATGCTCTTGAACCTCGGGCGTGGGGCAGGGCAGGACCGCAAAGGGGTGGTCGGGCTGACGGTCGGCGCGGTGCTCGCGGGCATTCTGTTCATCCAGCTCAGGTTCCTGTGGAAGGCCGCCCCGCCGGCGATCATCCAGGTGCCGAACGCCATGGCCCAGCTGCAGCAGCAGCATGGCATGGTCGGATCGGTGGCCGGGCCGCTCTATGACGCCTATCTGGTGCCCTTTGAAATCACCAGCGTGCTCCTCCTCGCCGCCGTCGTGGGCGCGGTGGTGCTCGCGAAACGGAAGCTCTAGATGCTCCTCGGACCCAGCCTCGCGGTCGCCGCGGTGCTCTTCGTCATCGGCGTCCTCGGTGTCCTCATCCGCCGGAACGCGATCATCATCTTCATGTGCGTCGAGCTGATGCTCAACGCCGTGAACCTGACGTTCATCGCCTTCGCGCAGTCCCTCGGCGTGGGCGGGCAGATCTTCGTGTTCTTCGTGATGGCCGTCGCCGCCGCCGAAGCGGCGGTGGGGCTCGCCATCGTCCTCGCGATCTACCGTCACAAGGAGACGGTGGATCTGCGGAACATCAACATTCTGAAGGGCTGAGGCCGCCTCCTGATGCAACTGGTCTGGCTGGTCCCACTCCTGCCCCTCCTCGGCTTCGTGCTGAACGGCACGATCGCGCTCACGCGCCCCCAGGCCAAGACAGCGGTGTCCCTGATCGGGCCCGGGGTGCTGCTCGCGGCGTTCGGGGTGGCCCTCGCGGTGGTCAAGGATCTGGCGGCCGCGCATCCCGGAGCGCCCGCGGTCTTCACCTACTGGGACTGGATCCCGGTCGGGGCATTGCACATCTCGGCCGCCCTGCAAGTCGACCCGTTGTCCTCGGTGATGATCCTGATCGTCACCGGTGTGGGGTCGCTGATCCACATCTTCAGCGTCGGCTACATGCGCTCGGACGAGGGGTACGCGCGGTTCTTCGCGTACCTCAACCTGTTCGTCTTCTTCATGCTGGTGCTGGTATTGGGCGCGAGCTTCCCGGTGATGTTCGTGGGGTGGGAGGGCGTCGGACTCTGCTCGTACCTCCTCATCGGCTTCTGGTTTGACGTGACCGCCAACGCGGACGCGGGGAAGAAGGCCTTCGTCATGAACCGGATCGGGGACTTCGGCTTCCTCGCCGCGATGTTCCTGATCTTCCAGGCCACTGGTTCTCTCGACTTCACCTCCGTCTTTTCCGCCGCCCCGAGCACGTTCGCGCCGGGGAGCGGGACCGTCACGGCGATCACGCTGTTCCTCTTTCTGGGATGCGCGGGGAAGTCGGCCCAGATTCCGCTCTATACGTGGCTGCCTGACGCCATGGCGGGCCCGACGCCGGTCTCGGCCCTGATCCACGCCGCGACCATGGTGACGGCAGGTGTCTATCTGGTCGCCCGGGCGAATCTCCTCTTCGCGCTGGCGCCCGTCTCCTCCGCGGTCGTCGCCGGGGTCGGCGCCCTGACGGCGCTCTTCGCGGCGACCATCGCGCTCAAGCAGTGGGACATCAAGAAAGTGCTCGCGTACTCCACCGTCTCCCAGCTCGGCTACATGTTCGTGGGTGTGGGGACGGGGGCCTACGCCGCCGGCGTTTTCCATCTCGCCACGCATGCCTTCTTCAAGGCGCTCCTCTTCCTGGGTTCCGGCAGCGTGATTCACGCGATGCACGCCGCGTATCACCACACCCACGCGCACGACGACGCGCAGGACATGCGCAACATGGGTGGCCTGCGGAAGTACCTGCCGTGGACCTGGGCCTTGATGTGGATCGCGACGCTCGCCATCTCCGGCATCCCTCCCTTCGCCGGGTTCTTCTCGAAGGACGAGATCCTGGGCGCGGCCTTCGCACGGGGGGCCACGCAACCCATCTGGTACGTCTTCTGGGCGTTCGGCCTGATTGCGGCGGTGCTGACGGCGTTCTACATGACCCGGATGATGCTCTACACGTTCCACGGGCCCAACCGGACCGGGGACAAGGAGCGGGAGCATCTCCACGAAGCCCCGTGGGTGATGACTGGACCTCTCGTGGTGCTCGGCATTCTCAGTCTCGCCGGTGGCGCACTCAATTTGCCGGCCCTGGTCGGCGGCAATTCGTGGCTCGAGCACTGGCTGTCGCCGGTGACCGCCGGATCGGCGTCCTTGCTGCCGGCGGCGGAGGTTTCTCAGAGTACCGAGTGGACGCTCATCGCCGTGGCCGTGGCGATCGCACTCATCGGTATCATCGGGGCCATCCAGCTCCTGAAGCCCGCGGCGCTCGTGCCGGCCCGCCAGGCGCCCGCCGAGCAGGGGTTCGGCAAGGTGCTCGCGAACAAGTGGTATGTGGACGAGCTCTATGACGCCGTGGTGGTCAAGCCGCTCGGCTGGCTCTCCCGCGTGGTCCTGTGGAGGGGCGTGGACCAGGGCGTGATCGACGGAGCCGGGGTGAATGGCTCCGCCGCCGTGTCACGCGCGCTGGGGTGGGTGGGGAGCAAGCTCCAGACGGGCGAAGTCGGCTTCTACGTCGTCCTCTTCGTTGTGGGCGTCGCCCTCGTGCTCCGGGCGGCCATCCGATGAACTCCTTTGACGTCTGGGTTCTCCCGGCACTGCTGGCGTGGCCCCTGGTGGGCGCCGCGCTCTTATACCTCGCGCCGGCGTCCCGTGCGAAGGTGCTGGCGCTCGTCGTCAGCCTCATCGAGTTCGGCATTTCGGTGCCGCTCTGGTGGCGTTTCGTGCCGGCGGGCGGGATGCAGTTTGCGGTGGCCTGGGACTGGATTCCCGCCTGGGGCATCCAGTTCCACGTGGCGCTCGACGGCATCTCCTTGTTCATGGTCCTGCTGACGACGTTCCTGGTGCCCCTCTCGGTCCTCGGAAGCTGGACCTACATCACCAAGCGGGAGCGTGGGTTCTACGCGTTGCTCCTGGTGCTCACCACGGGCATGCTCGGCGTGTTCGTCTCGCTCGACTTGTTCCTCTTCTACGTGATGTGGGAAGTGATGCTGATCCCGATGTACTTCATCATCGGGATCTGGGGTGGGGACAACCGCATCTATGCGGCGATCAAGTTCTTCATCTACACCTTCCTCGGCTCGCTTCTGATGCTGGTCGCGATCCTCGGCCTCTATCTGCATGCCGCCAAGACCACCGGCCAGTACTCGTTCGACTACGACTTCCTGCTGCAGCGGAGCACCGACCTGGGACCGGTCGCCTTCTGGTTCTTCGCCGCCTTCTTCCTGGCGTTCGCGATCAAGGTGCCGATGTTCCCGCTGCACACCTGGCTGCCCGATGCGCACGTGGAGGCACCGACAGCAGGCTCGGTGATTCTGGCGGGCGTGCTGCTGAAGATGGGGACCTACGGGTTCCTCCGGTTCGCGTTGCCGTTTTTCCCACAGATCGCCATGAGCAAGACGGTCGTGGCGGTGGTCGTCACGCTGTCGGTCATCGGCATCATCTACGGCGGTCTCGTCGCGATGGTGCAGCCCGACTTCAAGAAGCTCGTGGCCTATTCGTCGGTCGCGCACCTGGGCTTCGTGATGCTCGGGATCTGGGCCCTGACGCTGCAGAGCGTGCAGGGCGCGCTGCTGGTGATGATCAACCACGGCATCTCCACCGGCGCGCTGTTCTTCCTGGCGGGCATGCTCTACGAGCGGCGGCACACCCGTCTGCTCGACGCCTTCGGAGGCCTGGCACGAGTGGTGCCCTTGCTCGCCGCCGCCCTGACGATCGTGTCGTTGTCGTCGGTGGGACTGCCGGGCACCAACGGCTTTGTGGGTGAGTTCCTGATCCTGATCGGCGCCTTCAAGACCTATCCGGTGGCGGCGATCATCTCCACTACGGGCGTCATCGTCGCGGCGATGTACCTGCTCCCGGCACTGCAGAAGATCATCTACAACCCGCTCGCCAAGCCGGAGAATCAGAAACTGCTCGATCTCTCGCCGCGGGAACTGATCGTACTCCTCCCGCTCCTGGCGGCCATCATTTGGATCGGCGTGTATCCGCGCCCGTTCTTGAGCCGGATGGAGCCCGCCGCGCAGCATCTGATCCAGACCGTGACTCCCGCGACCACCGCGGCGGCCCGATGAGCCTCGACCTCTCGAATTACGCCGACCTGATGCGGGCGCTCTCCCCGGAGAGCGTGCTCACCATTCTGGCGATGCTGGTGCTGATGATCGTGGCCTGGCGGCATCGCACCGTGACCGACCTCCGGATCGCCGGATGGGCGACGCTCGTGTCCATCGGGGTCACGGCCGCCGTCGTCTGGTGGCTCTGGTGGAACAGCACGACGGTCGAGGGCGTCGCCCAGATGATCGCCGTCGACGACTTCCGCTTCGTCACCGACTGGATCTTCCTCGGCGCCGCCGCCCTCACGGTGCTGTTTTCGTTCCGGTATCTCGAGCGCGAGAACCTCCTGGCGCCCGAGTACTATCCGCTCCTCCTGTTCGCCGTATTGGGCATGATGCTGATGGGGGGCGGGGAAGACCTGATGGTCATCTTCCTCGGCCTCGAGCTGATGTCGATTTCCGTCTACGTCCTGGCCGGCTTCAACCGCCGGAGCCCCCGGGCGGCCGAAGCCGCGTTGAAGTACTTCCTGCTGGGCGCGTTCGCCTCGGCCTTCCTGCTTTATGGCATGGCGTTGATCTACGGCGCCACCGGAACGACCAACCTCTCGTTCATCGGTGTCCAGGTGCAAACCCTGGGCGTGGCCCACATGCCGCTGCTCCTGGTGGGAATCGGACTCTTGCTGGTCGGATTCGGATTCAAAGTCGCCGCCGTACCGTTCCACATGTGGGCGCCGGACGTCTACGACGGCGCGCCGACGCCCATCACGGGCTTCATGGCGACGGGCGTGAAGGCCGCCGCCTTCGCGGCGCTCTTCCGGGTGGTGGTCGAGTCCCTCGGCGCCACCGGGAGCTGGCACGTCATCATCGCCGGCCTGGCCGTAGCGACGATGATCGGCGGCAACCTGATCGCACTCGCCCAGCGGTCGGTGAAGCGGATGCTGGCGTACTCGTCCGTCGCGCACGCCGGCTATCTCCTGGTCGCCGTCGTATCCGGCGGTACCGGATCGGCCGCGTTCATCTTCTATCTCGTGGCGTACGGCATCACCACGATCGCCGCTTTCGCGCTCCTCGCCGCCAAGGGGAAGGGCGGGGAATCCGACGTCCGCGTCGACGACCTGTCGGGCCTTTCGACCAGCCGTCCCTGGCTCGCGCTCGCGCTCACGGTGTGCATGCTCTCCTTGCTCGGATTCCCGGGGACCGCCGGATTCATGGGGAAGTGGTACATCCTCGTGTCCGCCGTCGGTGGCGGGCACACCGGACTCGCGATCATCCTCGTGCTCACCAGCGTCGCGTCCGCGGGCTACTACTTGCCGGTCGTGATGGCGATGTACATGAAGCCCGCGGCCCATGCCGAGGCCCACGCAAGCATGGTGTTCGACCGCGTCGGACAGGCCGCGCTGGCCGTCGCCGTGGCGGCGATTCTCTGGTTCGGCATCGCCCCGGGACAGCTCTTTGACTTGTCCAGAACGTCGGGCGCGAGCCTCCACGCCGCGGCTGGCATGGCGATGGACTCGCCGGCACCGGCGCCCCCGACCACCGCTTCCGCCACTGGGGCCACGACGGCCCGCTGACACCTCCCCGGGACCCCCCGGTCATGCGCATTCCTCAGACCATTTTCCGGCAGTACGACATCCGAGGGGTAGTCGGGGAGCAGCTGACGCCCGACGTTGCCCACGCCGTCGGTCAGGCATTCGCGACCCTGGCACGGGCCCGGCTATCGCGGGCGCCAGTGCTCGCCGTCGGACGCGATAACCGGCCCTCGGGGCCCGAGCTGGCTCGGCAGGTCCGCGCCGGCATCGTCGCCGCGGGCGGCCGTGCCGTGGACGTCGGCGAGTGTCCGACTCCCGCTCTCTATTTCGCGACGCACACCCTCAAGGTCGATGGGGGCCTGCAAGTCACCGGGTCGCACAATCCGCCGGAGTTCAACGGTTTCAAGATGGTGGTCGTGGGGGAGGCGGTCGCCGGAGAACAGATTCAGGGCCTCTACCGAATGATCGCCGGAGACACCCTCGACCAGACGGCTGGCGGGACCGAGGGGACGCACCAGGGGCTGCTCGCCGCGTATCGGGAGGCGATCGTCAGCCGCAATACGCCGCTCGCCCGGCCCCTCAAGGCAGTGGTGGACTGCGGCAACGGGGTCACGAGTCTGATCGCCATCGAGACCCTGCGGCAGCTCGGCGTGACCGTCGTCCCGCTCTTCGCCGAGTCCGACGGACGGTTTCCCAATCACCACCCCGATCCCACGGTGGTCGAGAACCTTCACGACCTCCAGGTGGCCGTCGTGAAGGAGAAGGCGGAGCTGGGGATTGCGTTCGACGGGGACGGGGACCGCATCGGCGCGGTGGACGAGGCCGGAACGCCGATTTTCGGTGACCAGCTGCTCGTGCTCTTTGGCCGGGATCTGGCAAAGCGCCAGCCCGGCAAGCATCCGGTCATTTTCGACGTGAAGTGCTCCGAGGTCTTGCCCCAGATGCTCATCAAGGCGGGTCTCGAACCCGTCATGTGGAAGACCGGGCATTCGCTCATCAAGCAAAAAATGAAAGACCTCCACGCGCCGCTCGCGGGAGAAATGAGCGGACACATGTTCTTCGGCGGCGACTGGTTCGGGTTCGACGACGCCCTCTTCGGCGCAGCCCGGCTCTTGCATTACGTCGCCCGTGAAGGAGGTCCGTTGTCCCGGCTGCTCGCCGACCTCCCGCGCACCGTGAACACGCCCGAGCTCCGCGTGGATTGCCCGGATGAACGGAAGTTCGACGTGGTGGAGCGCGCGGCGAAGTACTTCGGCGCCAAGTACCCGGTTTCGACGCTCGACGGTGTGCGAATGACGTTCCCCACCGGGTGGGGGCTGATCCGCGCCTCCAACACTCAGCCCGTTCTGGTCATGCGTTTTGAGGCGACGTCGGCCCCCGATCTCGAGCGGTATCGCGCCGAGGTCGAGGGGTGGCTCGCGAAAAACGCCGGAGGCCCGGGGTGACCCGACGGCGCTGGGCGCTGCTGGGCGCCGCGGCCCTGCTGGTCGTGGTGCTCGTCGGGGGCCGTTGGTCCGCCATGCAGACCGCCGAGCGCGCCTGGGCCGCCACGATTCCGAACGGGGCCGCGTATCTGCGGACCCTCGCGCTGGCCCGTACCGTCCAATGGATCGTCGCCCTCGCCGCCGTCCTGTGGGGCATGGGGCACTGCTACGGGGTTTACCGTGCCATCGGGTCGGTGCAGATGCCCCGGCGGCTCGGCGACATCGAGATCGTCGAGGCCGTTCCGCACCGCCTGCTCATCGTCGTGACCCTGATTGCCGGGTTGATGTACGGCGGCGCACTCGCGTGGGCCGTCGGAGACGTGTGGCGCGCGGCCCTGCTCGCCTCCTCGCCGCCGCACTTTGGTGCGACCGATTCCGTCCTCCACCTGGATCTCGGCTTCTACGTGGGCGAGCTGCCCTGGGCGCGCACCCGGCAGGGCATGCTGCTCATCGCGTCCCTGAGCGCGGCGCTCCTCATCGCGGTCCTCTACACGGCCATCGGGTCGGTGCGCATCCAAGGGGGGCGACTCGCCGCGAGCCCGCATGCGCGAGCCCACCTGGGGCTCACCCTTGCCGCCCTGGCATTGGCATTCGTGTGGGGAGCCCACCTCGATCCATATGAAACCGTAACCGGCCTGGTCGGACCGGTGACCCACGAGGCGATCACGACTCGCGCTGCCGGCGCGAACGCGGTCGCACTGATCGCCCTGATCACCGCGTTCGTGAGCGCGGTGTGGGGGTGGTGGGACCGCCCAGGGGTCGTGGGAACGAGCTGGCTCGCGCTCCTGATCACCATGCTCGCCGCATACGTCATCCTGCCGCCCGCTACCCACACGATCGGAAAGCTCTCGACGGCCGACCTCGCCCTGCGCGATGATGGGGTGACGCTCGAAGGAGTGGCCTTCGGGGCGGCGCCTGAATCGTGGAGTCTCCCATCCCTGTCACCGGGGTCGGTCGTGGCGTCCATCCCCGTCTGGGATCCGGGGCGGATCAGAACGCGCGCGTTGCGCGACAGCGCCGTAGGGCAGGGCCTCTCGGTATACAGCATGACACTCGAGCCCTCGGGACACTGGCTGCTCGGCCTCGCCCCCGACGGCACCAGTCTCCTGCGTGTCTCCCCGCCGCCGACCTGGGAGCAGGTACACGAGAGCGTGTGGGCGCACGCCCCGGGCCCGCTCGAAGCACACGAGACCGACTCGACCCTCACCTTCGCCCGTGCGCCCGGAGGTCCGCGCACGACCTGGTTCGGGGGCGGGTTCCTCGACTACGCCGTCGTGGACTCCGGCACGATGACCGGCATCCCGCTGACGGGCACGTGGCGGCGACTGGCCCTGGCCTGGACGCTCCAGGCTCCCCAGCTCGCGCAAGCAGAAACGCGGGGCCGGACCCTCGTCTGGCGCCGCGACGCCGTGGAGCGCTTCGAAGCGCTCGCGCCCTTCGCTCGCTTCGAAATGCCCGTTCCGATCCTGTCGGGCGATTCGCTCTGGTGGGTATCCTGGGGATCGGTGGAGGCCGAAACGTTCCCCTTGGTCGACACCGTGATGGTCGATGGGCGCACCCTGCGGTATCGCCAACCCGGTCTGGTGGGAGCCCTGAACGCCGTCAGTGGATCGACGCGGCTTTGGCTTGCCCCCCAAACCGACTCCCTCACGGCCGCCTGGGCGCGCCTCGTGGCCCCACTCGTCGCTCCCGCCGAATCGATGCCCCCGGCACTACGGCGAGCGCTCCCATACCCGGCCGAGGCCTTCGACATCCAGGCGAGGATTCTCGCCCGCACGATTCCCCTGCCGGACTCGACGTACCGCTGGCTTCCGCTCGTGCCCGAACACCCCTTCAAGCTCGCGGCCCCAGGTCCCGACTCGGCAACCGAGGTATGGTACGCGCAGGCCTTCGTCGATTCTACGAGGCAGAGCACCTTCGGTGGTATCCTGGCCGGCGCGATGACGGCCAAGGGACCTCGCCTGTTTTTCTGGACCCCGAAGCCCTCGACCATTCCCGCCCCGTTGTCGAGTGATCGCGAGCGACGCTCGGGCGTCGAGCGGGTCTGGCCGACCGACGTGGGCGTCGTGACGGTGCAGGCGCGCTTCCTCGAGCCGGAGGGCAATCCGGTACCCGCGAAGCTCGACAGCGTCTACGTCTCGGTGGGGCCGGATGTCGCCGCGGATGTGTCCGCGCCGGCGGCCCTCAGGGCCCTGTTGCGCGGACCCAACCTCGGGGAGGGGACGCCGACGGTGAGCCTGCGCCGCGCCCGAGCCCTCTTTGCCCGGATGGATTCCGCGCTGGCAACGGGGCACCTGGCCCGCTTCGGTACGCTGTATGACAGCCTGCGGGCCTTGCTGCGCGGCACTTCGCGAGGCGTTGCCCCCTCCACGGCCCCCCGCTAGGTTGCGCCGCCGTGACTGGAACCGGGATGCGCGTGAAGGACGTGATCGTGGTGGCGCTGGGTGGCAATGCCGTGGCGCCGCAGGGCGAGCGGCCGACCATCGCCAACCAGTTTCGGCACACCCGTCAGAGTCTTGCGCCCATCGTGGAGCTGGCCCGCGCGGGATGGGGCATCGCACTGGTGCACGGCAATGGCCCGCAGGTCGGTGACGAGCTGGCCCGTAACGAGCTCGCCGCCGATCAGCTGGAGCCGCTGCCCTTAGGTGTCCTGGTGGCGGCCACCGCGGGGTGGATGGGCTACATGATCCAGCAGTCGCTGCAGAACGCCCTGCATCGCGCCGGAGTAGAGCGGCAGGTCGTGACCGTGGTAACCCAGACCATCTGTGATGCCTCGGACCCTGACCTGCGTCGGCCCACCAAGCCGATCGGCCACGCCCTCGATGCGGCTACTCGTCAGCGTCTCGAAGCACGTGGCCAGGCGGTCCGCGAAGACCGTCCCGGGCGCGCGCGGCGAGTGGTACCGAGCCCCCGACCGATAGGGGTCGTGGAGCGGAAGATGATCGCGGACCTCGTGAGCCGGGGCCACATCGTGGTCGCGTGCGGCGGCGGAGGGCCGCCCGTGTACGAGGACCCGAAGCTCGGTATCGAGGGATTGGACGCCGTTGTGGACAAGGATCGCGTGGCGGCGGTCCTCGGAGCCGAGCTCAAGGCCAAGGCCCTGCTGATTCTGACGGATGTGGACGCGGTGTACACACATTTCGGCACCGCGCACCAGGAACGGCTGGGCAAGCTCTCCCTCCGCGACGCGGAGCGGCTGCTGGCCGGCGACGAGCTCGGATCGGGGAGCATGCGCCCCAAGGTGGAAGCGGCGGCGGACTTCGTGCGGGCAGGCGGCAAAGGCGCACGGGCGATCGT
The DNA here is from genome assembly GCA_035553475.1 of Gemmatimonadales bacterium. Taxonomy (GTDB): domain Bacteria; phylum Gemmatimonadota; class Gemmatimonadetes; order Gemmatimonadales; family GWC2-71-9; genus 40CM-2-70-7. Next base: position 23,409 of record DATNDQ010000083.1, on the reverse strand, counting down.
CGCCGAGTTGTCGAAGGGATTGGAAGCGCTCGCGGGACAATCAGGCACGACTATCACGAAGGAGAACGGGTGAATCTGCACGAATATCAGGCACGGGACATCCTGAGGAAGCACGGTATCCCGATGCCCGAAGGGGCGGTAGCGGGGACGCCGGCGGAGGTGAAGGCGATCGCGCAGAAGCTCGGCGGCACCGTGGTCATCAAGGCCCAGGTGCATGCCGGCGGTCGCGGCAAGGCGGGCGGGGTCAAGCTCGCGAAGAATCCGGCCGAGGCGGAGCAGCTGGCTGCGAAGATCCTCGGCATGCAGATCAAGGGGCTTACCGTCGAAAAGGTGCTGGTGGTGCCCGCGGCGGACATCGCCTCCGAGAGCTACGTCGGCTTCATCGTCGACCGCGCGACCCAGCGGCCCGTACTGATGGTGAGCGCCGCCGGCGGGGTCGACATCGAGGAGGTCGCCGCCAAGACCCCCGAGAAGATCCACCAGCTCGCCGTCGATCCCCGGTACGGACTGCTCCCCCATCAGGCGCAGGGACTCGCGTTCCATCTCTACAAGGATGTGGCGCAGGTCCGGCAGGCGGCAGACCTGATGCGCCGCCTCTATGAGGTCGTGTATGCCGTCGGGGCTTCCCTCGCGGAGATCAACCCGCTGGTGACGACGCCGGACGGCAAGGTGCAGGCGCTCGACGCGAAGATCGTCGTGGATGACAACGAGCTCGACCGCCATCCCGAAATTGCCGCTCTCCGCGACGCTTCTTCCGAAGCCCCTTCCGAAGTCCAGGCGCGCGAAGCGGGGCTCACGTTCATCAAGCTCGAGGGCTCGGTGGGCTGCTGCGTCAACGGTGCCGGGCTCGCCATGGCGACGATGGACCTCGTGAAGTACTACGGCGGGGAACCGGCGAATTTCCTCGACATCGGCGGGTCATCCAATCCCCAGAAGGTGGTCAACGCGCTCAAGATCATCACGGCTGACAGAAGCGTGAAGGCGATCCTCTTCAACATCTTCGGCGGCATCACGCGGTGCGACGACGTCGCGAACGGCATCGTGCAGGCGACCAGCGCGTTCCCGCTCAAGGTCCCGATGGTGATTCGCCTGACGGGGACCAACGAGAAAGAAGCGATGGAGATTCTCAAGAAGGCCGGGTACTCCGCCGGAACGGACATGGACGACGCCGTGAAAGCGGCGGTGGCGCAGGCGAAGGGGAGGGCGGCGTGAGCGTCTTCATCAACAAGGACACGCGCCTTCTGGTGCAGGGCATTACGGGTCGTGATGGGTCGTTCCACGCGAAGCAGATGATCGCCTACGGCACCCAGGTCGTAGCCGGGGTCACCCCGGGTAAGGGCGGCCAGCGGTTCGAGGAGAAGGTACCCGTCTTCAATACCGTCGCCGAAGCCGTTCTCGCGTCCAAGCCCAACGTCACTGTGATCTATGTGCCGGCAGCCCTGGCGGCGTCGGCGGTCTTCGAAGCGGCCGACGCCGGCATCCCGCTGATCGTGTGCATCACCGAAGGGCTGCCCGTCCTCGACATGACGAAGGTCATGCCGTACATCCGCGAGCGCGGCATCCGGCTCATCGGACCGAACTGCCCCGGACTCATTTCGCCGGGACAGAGCAAGGTCGGCATCATCCCCGGGAACATCTGCACGCCGGGCAAGATCGGCGTCGTCTCCCGGTCCGGCACGCTGACCTATGAGATCATTCACCAGCTCACCGGCAATGGCTACGGACAGTCGTCCTGCGTCGGAATCGGGGGCGATCCCATCATCGGCACGAACTTCATCGACTGCCTCCAGGCCTTCGAGGCAGACCCCGCCACCGACGCGATCGTCATGATCGGTGAAATCGGCGGCACCGATGAGCAGCAGGCGGCCGACTACGTGAAAGCGAAGATGAAGAAGCCGGTGGTCGGCTTTATCGCCGGGCAGACGGCCCCGCCGGGACGGCGGATGGGCCACGCAGGCGCCATCATTTCCGGTGCGTCGGGCACCGCCGCCGACAAGATGAAGGCCCTGGCGGACGCAGGGATCTCCGTCATGAAGCGCCCGGCTGATGTTGTGCCCCTGTTGAAGGAACGGATGTGAAGCTTCGGGATGTCCTGATTCCGGCCCACATAGCGGTGCCGCTTCACGCGCGCACCGTCCGCGAAGCCACCCACCGGCTCGCGGAGCAGCTCATCCAGGCGGGGGCCGTCGGAGATCCCGAGAAGCTGCTCACGGTGATTGACCAGGCGTGGCCTGAAGACATGGTGTCGGTGGGGGAGCACGCGTTTCTCCCGCATTTCCGGACCGACGCGGCCCCTCAGCTTGTCGCCGCGCTTGGCATCGCCCCGAAGCCCATTGCGTGGGAGAAGGACCCCAACCGTACCGCGCGAGTGGTGATCCTCGTGATCGCCCCGCCCAAGGAGGCGGCGTCCTATCTGCAATTGGTGGGAGCCTTGGCCCGTGCGCTCTCCGATCACGAGACCGTCGAGCGGTTGCTGGGGGCGCGGACGCCGGCCGACGTGGTGGCCGTGGCCGGGCTCGATGCCGTGGAATTGACCGGTGATCTCACCGTCCGGGACGTCATGACCGAGCACGTCGTGACCATCGATCCCGAGCGGACCCTGGGAGAGGCGGCGCACATGATGCTGGAGCGGGACATTCGCGCCTTGCCCGTGGTGAACGAGGGAGGCTCATTGGTGGGAATCGTCACCCACAAGGAGCTGCTCAAATTTCTGCTCCCGGACTACGTGCAACGAGCCAAGACGGGTGCCTTCCGGGCCCCCACTCGCAATCAGATCCTCCAGGGCACCACCGATCCGAAGCAGATCCTGGTTCGCGAGGCGATGGCCCGGACGGTCTTGTGCGTGTCACATGACCAGCGCCTCTCGGACGTCGCCAATCTCATGAACAACAAGGATGTCGACCGCTTTCCCGTAGTCCGGGAAGGCACGGTCGTCGGTTTCTTGACCCGCGCCGACATGATTCGGCGCCTGCTAACGCCGTAGGGCCTGCTGACGGCTGACAGCTGATGGCCATCAGCCATCAGCAAACAACACTCCGAAAGGGAAGACGTGCTCACGTTAGCGATCATCAAACCTGATGCCGTGACCGCCGGCAACGCCGGAAACGTCCTCGCCCATCTGGAAAAGCAGGGCTTCAAGGTCAAAGGCGCGAGGATGGTGCGGCTCTCGACCCCCCAGGCCGAAGCCTTCTATGCCGTCCACAAAGACCGGCCCTTCTTCCGCTCCCTGGTCACCTTCATGACCTCCGGCCCCTGCATCCCCCTCGCCCTGGAGCGGGATTCGGCGGTGACGCATCTCCGCGAGGTCATCGGAGCCACGGATCCGGCCGAGGCCAAGCCCGGCACGGTCCGGAAGCTCTTCGCCCAGTCGAAGGAGAAGAACGCGATTCATGCCTCCGATTCCCCCGAAAATGCGACTCGCGAGGTGGGATTCTTCTTCACCGAGGGCGAATTGGCGGGGCTGTAAGAGTTCGCTTGACGCAAGTGCCACAAGGGTTTAGGTTCGCTGTCCATGCTGCAAGTCGACCCCAAGGAGCTCGCCCGCGGTCCAGTCGACACCCCGGGGGAGATCGCCGGGGACGACCCCGCGTTCGCCGGCCTGGGCCTCCAGCTCGTGGCACCGGTGCGGGTGGCCGGGCGTTTGCAGGAGGCGGGAGAAGGGCGATTCTACTGGCAGGGGTCGTTCCGGACGGAAGTGTCCGGGGAGTGCCGGCGGTGTCTCGCCCCGGTAACCGTGCCGATAACGGCCGAGGTCGGGGCGCTTTTTTCACAAGAGACTGACGCCGAAGACGACCCCGACTGTTATGCGGTACCACCAGACGCCAGAGTCATCGATGTGACCCCCGCGGTGCGTGAGGAGCTGGCGCTCACGGCACCCGAGTTTCTGTTGTGTCGAGAAGACTGCAAGGGGCTCTGTCCCCGCTGCGGTCGCGACCTGAACATGGGACCCTGTGATTGTCCCCCCGTGACCGATCCCCGCTGGACGGGACTGGCCGGGCTGAAGGACAAGCTGTCCCAGTAACCTGAGCCCGAGAGGCGTATGGCTGTCCCGAAGCGCAGAACGTCCAAGCGCAAGAAGCGCGCGCGGCGCACGCATTACAAGGCCGCAATGCCCACCCTTCAGCCGTGTCCCAAGTGCGGGGACCTGCGGCAGCCGCACCGGGTGTGTCCGACCTGCGGCTACTACAACGGCGAGCAGCGGGTCGAGGTAGAGGACGCCTGAGGTGATCCGGGTCGCGCTGGACGCCATGGGGAGTGACAATGCTCCCCAGGTCGAAATCGAGGGTGCCGCGCAGGCCCTGCGCGAGCTCCCGCCGACATTCCGCGTTCAGCTGGTAGGCCGCACCGCCGACATCGAGGCCGGATTGCTCGAGGCCGGTGTCTCCGACCGCTCGCGCCTGGAAATCGTGGAGGCGCCGGAGGTCGTGGGGATGGGGGAAAAACCGCTGCAGGCCATTCGCGGGAAGCCCAACTCCTCGATCGCGGTGGGCCTGGGCCTCCAGAAAAAAAAGGCTTCCGACGCGTTCATCTCCGCCGGCAACACCGGCGCGGTGATGGCCGCGAGCACGTTGCTGCTCCGTCTCCACCCGGGCGTCGAGCGGCCCGCTATCGGTACCGTCTTTCCGACGGCCCAGCAGCCCGTGTTGCTCCTGGATGCCGGCGCCAACGTGGATTGTGATCCGCGCGAGCTCCTCGGGTTCGCCCAGCTCGGGGCGGTGTACGCCCGCGACGTTCTGGGGCGCACCCATCCGTCCGTCGGTCTTCTCAACATCGGAGAAGAGGACGAGAAGGGGAACGCGGTGGTGAAGGAAGCCCATCAGCTCTTCAAGGCCGCGACCAACTTTCAGTACGTCGGCAACGTCGAAGGCCGGGACATCCCGGCGGGCGAATGCCGGGGCGTTCCGCTGGACGTGGTAGTGTGCGATGGATTTGTCGGGAATATCGTCCTGAAATTCTACGAATCGGCGGCCCGGGTGTTCGTTTCACTCCTGAAGCAGGAGATCCCGGACATCCTCAAGCGGCCGGAGATGGGGAAAGTCCTCAAGGTGCTCGACTACTCCACGTACGGCGGGGCTCCACTCCTCGGCGTCAAGGGCGTGTCGATCATCTGCCACGGCTCCTCCCAGCCCAAGGCCATCCGGAACGCGATCCGCGTCGCCGTCCAGATGGTCGAGAACGACATGAACCGCCACATCGACGCCGAGCTCTCCCAGGGCACCGGCAACGCCGTCGCATGAAGCGCCCCTTCTCGCAGCTCTCCGGTACCGGGAGCTACCTGCCCGCGAAGGTCATGACCAATGATGAGTTCTCGAAGATCCTCGACACCTCGGATCAGTGGATCCGGGAGCGTACGGGCATCCGGGAACGCCGGGTCTCGACCAAGGAAGAGTCCAACGCCTGCATGGGGAAAAAGGCGGCGGAAATCGTCCTGAAGGAAAACGGTCTCACGGCCCTGGATGTCGACGCCATCGTCTACGCCACGGCGTCGCCCGACCGCCTCCTCCCGTCCGCGGCCTGCGACGTTCAGGCCCTCCTCGGCGCCAAGAACGCCGCGGCGTTCGACGTCGGCGCGGCGTGCTCCGGGTTCCTCTACGCCCTGAACACCGCCGATGGCCTCGTCGCGTCCGGACAGGCCGAGCGCGTGCTGGTCATCGCGTGCGAGAAGCTGACCAGCATCATGGACTGGACTGACCGGTCCACCGCCGTGCTGTTCGGCGACGGCGCCGGGGCCACGCTGATGACGAAGAGCGACGGCAAACGGGGCATCCTGTCGAACTACATGAAGTCGGATGGCACGCTGGCTGAGCTGCTCTATCGCCCCGGTGGCGGCGCATCGCACCCCCCCAGCCCCGAGATGATCGCCGATCACTCCTATTTCATCCGCATGGCGGGGCGCGAGGTGTACAAGGCCGCGGTGTTGTCCATGGCGGACGCCTGTGACCAGGCCCTCAACCGGGCCGGCCTGTCGGGGAAGGACCTCGATCTTCTCATCCCGCACCAGGCGAACATCCGCATCATCGAGTCCACGGCCAAACACGCCGGCATTCCCATGGACAAGGTCTACGTGAACGTGGACCGCATGGGCAACACGTCGGCCGCCTCGGTCGCGATCGCGCTGGACGAAGCCGTGAAGAACGGCCGGCTCCAGCCCGGCATGACCGCGATGTTCGTGGCGTTCGGCGCGGGCTTCACCTGGGCGAGCATGGTTGTGAAGTGGTAAGCACCATCTGGCTCTGCCCGGGCCAGGGCGCGCAGAAGGTGGGGATGGGGAAGGATCTCGCGGAGCGGTTTCCGGTCGCCCGGCAGACCTTTCAGGCCATTGACGACGCGCTCGGCGTCGGGCTCTCGAAGATCATGTTCGAGGGACCCGAGGAGCAGCTGACCGCCACCAGCAATACCCAGCCCGCCATCCTCGCGCACTCCGCCGCCGTTTTCGCGATCGTCGCTTCCAAGGTCACCGCTGTCGCCGGCGCCGCCGGGCATTCCCTCGGGGAATACTCGGCCTACGTCGCCACCGGCGCACTCACCGCGCCCGAGGCGGCGAAGCTGGTCCGGCGCCGCGGCGAGCTGATGCAACAGGCGGGCGAAGCGCGCCCCGGCACCATGGCCGCGGTGCTTGGTCTGGCGACCGCGGACGTGGAAGCCGCGTGCAAGGAAGCGTCGCAAGCCGGTTCGATCGCCGTCGCCGCCAATCTCAACGGGCCGGATCAGACGGTGATCTCCGGCGACCCCGCCGCGATCGAACGCGCGGGCGCCATCTGCAAGACCAGGGGTGCGAAGCGCGTGCTGCCGCTCAAGGTGTCGGGGGCGTTTCACTCGCCGCTGATGGCACCGGCCGCCGACAAGTTGCGGCTCGCGCTCGACAAGGCGCCGTTCGGAGATCCGAAGGCTCCCGTCATCGCCAACGCCACGGCCGAGCCGGTGCGCGACGCCGCGCGTGCCCGCCGCCTGCTCACCGATCAGCTGACCGCGCCGGTGCGCTGGGTGTCGTGCATGGAGCGGGCGGCCACGCTGGGGGAGGGACTGCGGTTCCTCGAGATCGGACCTGGCGCGGTGCTCGCGGGGCTCCTCAAGCGGATCGTGCCCGGGGCGACGGCCATCAGCCTGGGAACCGCCGACGAGGTGACGAAGTTCATGGAGAGCAATTGAGGCGATGCTCGTTTTCCCAGGCTGAAGCCTGGGCTCGGCGAAGCGCTGCCCTTGAAGGGCAGTGTCGTGCCGAGCACACGCTTCATGAGCGTGTGAAGTGAACGGGATTGGGAATCGGGTTGTCCTCGTCACCGGCGGCACCCGGGGCATCGGTCACGCGATTGCCAAAGCCCTGGTCGGTGCGGGTGCGAAGGTCGCGATCTGCGGCCGCGACGGGTCCAAGGCGGAAGCGGCAGCGGCCGGACTGGGCGGCACCGCGAAGGGATATGCCTGCGACGTTGCCGACCAGACGCAGGTCGAGAGGCTGATCGAGCACGTCGAAAAGGACCTCGGTCCCATCGACGTGCTCGTGAATAACGCCGGCATCACGAAGGACAACCTGCTGTTCCGGATCGGCGCCGACGACTGGGACGCCGTGCTGGATACCAACCTCAAGGCCGCCTTTCTGCTCACGAAGCTCACGGCCCGGGGGATGATCAAACGCCGCTGGGGGCGCATCATCAACATCTCCAGCGTGGTGGGACTCACCGGCAACAAGGGCCAGGCGAACTACGCGGCCTCGAAGGCCGGATTGATCGGCTTCACGAAGAGCGTGGCGAAGGAGCTGGCATCGCGTAACGTTCTCGTGAATGCCGTCGCTCCGGGATACATCGCGACCGAGATGACGGAAGCCATCTCGGACGAGATGAAGCAGGCCCTCCAGGCGGCCATTCCGCTCGGAAGGCTGGGGCAGGGCGAAGATATCGCACACGCCGTGCTCTTTCTCGCTTCCGATCTGGCGAGCTACATTACAGGACAGGTGTTGGTCGTCGACGGCGGGATGGTAATGTGATCCCGCGAGAGTCCACCCCTCTGCACTAGGATCAACCATGGCCATGGACATGAAGCAGCTGGAGGAGAAGGTCAAGGACATCATTGTTGAGGAGCTCGGAGTCGAGCGCGACAAGCTCACCAACAATGCCAGCTTCATGGAGGACCTGGGCGCCGACAGCTTGGACACGGTCGAGCTGGTGATGGCCTTCGAGAAGGAATTCGACATCGACATTCCCGACGAGGAAGCCGAAAAGCTGAAGACCGTCGGAGCGGCGATGCAGTATCTCCACGAGAAGATGGGGAAGTAGGTGCGGCGACGTGTGGCGGTCACGGGCCTCGGGCTCGTGACCCCGCTGGGCAACACCGTGCCGGAGACGTGGGAGGCGCTGGTGGCCGGGAAGTCCGGCGCCGGCCCCATCACGCGCTTCGATCCCACGAAGTTGCCGGTCAAATTCGCCCACGAGGTGAAGAACTGGGATCCGTCGCTCTACCTCGAAAAGAAAGAGGCGCGGCGGTATGACCTCTTCGCCCAGTTCGCGATGGGCGCCGCCGTACAGGCGGTGCGGGATTCCTGCCTGGAAGAACGCTTGAAGGAGCTGGACCTCCGCCGCGTCGGCGTGATCATCGGCACCGGCACGGGCGGCATCGCGACCTTCGAAGAGCAGTGCCAGATCTACCTGGAAAAAGGTCCGTCCCGGGTGTCCCCCTTCTTCGTTCCGATGTTCATGGGGAACGTCGCGTCCGCCGTGGTGTCCATGCGGTACGGCGCGAAGGGGCCGAACTACTGCACCGTCTCCGCATGCGCGACCTCCGCGCATGCCCTGGGGGACGCGTGCCGGCTCATCCAGCACGACGAAGCGGACATCATGATCTCGGGCGGCTCGGAGGCGGCCATCACCCCGCTCGCCGTCGCCAGCTTCGCGAACATGAAGGCGCTGTCCGAGCGCAATGACGATCCCACCACCGCCAGCCGGCCCTTCGACAAGGACCGCGACGGATTCGTGATGGGCGACGGCGCCGCCTGCGTCATCCTCGAGGAGTGGGAGCACGCCAAGAAGCGGGGCGCGACGATCTACGCCGAGATGGCCGGCTACGGCATGACGGCCGACGCGTACCACATCACGGCTCCGTCACCCGACGGCGAAGGCGCCCAGCGCGCGATGCAGCTGTGCATGCAGGATGGCGGCATCAAGGCGGAGCAGGTGGGCTACATCAACGCCCACGGCACGTCGACTCCGCACGGGGACGCCGCGGAAACGGCGGCCGTGAAGAGCGTGTTCGGTGCCCAGGCGAAAAATCTGATCTTCGGGTCCACCAAGTCGATGACCGGGCACCTCCTCGGCGCGGCCGGGGCGCTCGAGTTCGCGGCCTGCGCCCTCGCGATCAAGCACGGCGTCGTGCCGCCGACCATCAATCAGTTCACCCCCGATCCGGCCTGCGACCTGAACTCCGCGCCGAATCACGCGGTCAAGCGGCAGCTGGAAGTCGCGTTGTCCAACAGCTTCGGCTTTGGGGGGCACAACGTGACGTTGGGGCTGAAGCGAGCCGAGTCGTGATCCCCGGAGGACCACGGGACGCGCGGCTCGATCCCGTCACCGCAAAGGTGGACCGGGGCGAGCGGCTCAACCGCGAAGACGCCCTCACGCTGTTCGAATCACCCGACCTGCTCACCATTGGCCGGCTCGCCGACCAGGTGAACCGACGACGGAACGGGTCGCGCGTCTACTTCGCCGCCAATCAGCACCTCAACCCCACCAACGTCTGCATCCTTCGCAACACCTGCGTCTTCTGCTCGTTTGCCCGGATGCCGAAGGAAGAGGGGTCGTACACCCGCGAGCTCGATCAGGTGTTCGCGGAAGCGGACGCCGCCCGGGACAATCCGACCCGCGAATTCCACATCGTCGGCGGCCTGCACCCCAAGCTCTCGCTCTCGTATTACGAAGACATGTTCCGGGGCCTGAAGGAGCGGCATCCGGACGTCCAGATCAAGGCGCTCACCGCGGTCGAAGTCGCGCACCTGGCGCGGATCGAAGGCATCTCCGTGCGCGACGTGCTGGTGCGGATGAAAGCCGCCGGGGTTACCAGCCTCCCGGGTGGAGGGGCCGAGGTGTTCTCACCCGGCGCGCGCGCGACCATCGCGGACAAGAAGCTGTCGGGGGAGGAGTGGCTCGCGGTCCACCGCGAAGCCCACGGCCTGGGAATCCCGTCCAATTGCACCATGCTCTACGGCCACGTCGAGACCCTCGCCGACCGGGTGGACCATCTCCTGGCGCTGCGAGGCCTGCAGGACGAGACCCGGGGATTCCTGACCTACATCCCCCTCGCCTATCACCCCGACCACAACGAGCTGGGTGAGGCGCTGGGGCGCACCGGGACCGCCACTTCCGGCTTCGATGACCTCAAGAACATTGCCGTCGGACGCCTCGTGCTGGACAACATCCCGCACGTGAAGACCCACTGGCCCATGGTCACCCCGTTCATCTCCCAGATCGCGCTCGGCTTCGGGTGCGACGACCTGGAAGGCACCGTGGTCTTCGAGCGCGTCTACCACGAGGCCGGTGCCGGGACGCCCATGTGGATGAGCTACGACCAGATCGTGGGGCTCATCCGCGGAGCGGGGAAGGAACCGGTGGAGCGGAACTCCCTGTACGAGACCGTCCGCACGTTCGAGGACTGGGTGCCGGGTCAGTCGTCCGCGCGCCCCCAGGGCCCGCAGGGGCCGACGTTCGAGCTTGCGCATCGCGCCCATGCCAGCGCCCGGCCGAATCGGAAGGTTCTTCCTGTTCTGTCTCCCACCGGAGATGGGGTGGAATGAGGCTCGGCCGGATCGGCTACATCAATTGTTACCCGGTGTACGGGGCCATCGACCGCGGTGTCGTCAAAGTCTCCGCGGAGCTGGTCACCGGTACCCCCGCCGAGCTGAACGATCTCCTCGTGGCAGGGGAGCTGGACGTCTCGGTGATCAGCGCGGTGGAGTACGCGCGGCACTCGCGGGACCTCGTGCTCCTGCCGGATGTGGCGATTTCATCGGATGGACCGGTCCGGAGCGTGATGCTCTTCAGCCGCGTCCCCGCGACTGCCCTGAACGACGTCCCCGTGCTCCTCTCCGCGTCCTCCCGCACTTCCGTCGGGCTACTCGAGCTGCTCTGCCATGATGTCTGGAAGGTGCAGCCCCGGTTCGCACAGGTACGTGCGGAAGCCGCCGATCTCACCGCGCTCGCGGGATTGCCGCATCAGGCGGTCCTCGTGATCGGCGATCCGGCACTGCTGCTTGGCTCGCGCGATGCGTATCCCCACGTCTACGACCTCGGCACGGAATGGCGACGCTGGACGGGCCTGCCGTTCGTATTCGCGGTGTGGGCGGCGCGGCGGACCGGAGAGCCCCGAGCGGCCATCGCCCGCGTCCATGCCCAGATCCTCAAGTCGCGCGACTGGGGACTGGCCAATCTGGACGAGCTGGCCCGCTCCGCGAGCGCCGCGACCAAAGTCCCGGAAGGGGACTGCCGCAGTTATTTCGCGGGCCTCGACTACGCCTTGACGGACCGGCACCTGGCCGGACTGACTCTCTTCTTCCGGAAACTGGTGGCCCGCGGCCTCGCGCCCGAGGGTTCACTCCAGTTCCTGCACGTGGCCTGACATGGTCGACCGCTCGTCAACCGAATTCCGCTCGTTCGTGGACCTCTACCGGGACGCTCCGCTCCTCGAGCTGGGGGCCCAGGCCGATGCCGCCCGGTGGAAGCTCCATCCGGAAAACGTGGTCACGTATATCATCGACCGGAACATCAACTACACGAACGTCTGCGTCGCCGACTGCAAGTTCTGCGCGTTTTACCGCCGGCCGAAACACCCCGAAGGGTATCTGCTGTCGTACGAGGAAATCGGCCGGAAGATCGAAGAGCTGAAGGCGCTCGGCGGCGTGCAGATCCTGATGCAGGGTGGTCACAATCCCTACATCCCGTTCGAGTGGTATCTGGACCTCCTGCGGTACATCAAGCGGAACCATCCGATCCACATTCACGGATTCTCGCCGTCCGAAGTCGACTTCTTCGCGACCCGTTTCGGACTGAGCATCGAAGAGGTCATTCGCGAGCTCGTGAACGCGGGCCTCGACTCGATTCCCGGTGGTGGCGGGGAAATCCTGGTGCAGAACATCCGGGATCAGGTCGCCAAGAAGAAAGCCGGCGCAGACCGCTGGCTCGAGGTCATGGCCGTCGCCCACCGCCTGGGGCTCAAGACCAGCGTGACGATGATGTACGGCTTGGGCGAGACGCTCGAGGACCGAATGGAGCACCTCTTCCGGGTCCGCGAGGTCCAGCGTGAGACCGGCGGGTTCACCGCCTTCATCTGCTGGCCACTCCAGCCCGAGCACACCCAGCTGGAGCACCTCGGGAAGACTGACGCCGTGACGTATCTCCGCACGCAGGCCATTGCCCGCGTCGTGCTGGACAACGTGCCGAACATCCAGGCGTCGTGGGTAACCATGGGGTTCAAGGTGGGGCAGGTGGCCCTGCGGTTCGGCGCGAATGACTTCGGATCGTTGATGATGGAGGAGAACGTCGTGTCGGCCGCGGGCACGACCTATCGTACCACCCTCGGAGAAATGCAGCGGCTCATCGCCGACGCCGGGTATGCACCCAAGAAGCGCCGGCAGGACTACTCGCTGATGCCGGAGGCCGCGTAATGCCGGAAGTACTGATCGTCGTGGGGTCCGAGAGTGACAAGCCGCGCATCGAGCCGGCGTTCGAGATTCTCACCAAGGCCGGTGTGACCTTCGAGTTTCACGCCTCCTCCGCCCACCGCCAACCCGAGCAGACCGGCGCGCTCATCAAGGGCGCCAAGGCCGCGGGGGCCAAAGTCGTGATCGCCGGGGCGGGCCTGTCGGCGGCGCTCCCCGGGTTCGCCGCCTCGATGACCGACCTGCCGGTGATTGGCGTCCCCTTCGCGGTTGGCCCGCTGAACGGCCTCGACGCCCTGCTCGCGACGGTGCAGGTACCCCCCGGCGTGCCCGTGGCCACCGTGGGGATCGACAACGCGAAGAACGCGGCTCACCTGGCCCTTCGGATTCTCGGCAAGAAATAGATGCGTGTCGGGATCGGGTACGATTCCCACCGCTTTGCGATGGGGCGTCCGCTGATCCTCGGTGGGGTCCGTATTCCCCACACGCATGGCCTGACCGGTCATTCCGATGCCGACGCGATCTGTCACGCCCTCACCGATGCCATCCTTGGTGCCGCGGGGCTGGGGGATATCGGGCATATGTTCCCCGATAGTGATCCCCAGTGGAAAGACGCCGATTCGGTGCAGCTCCTGTCCCGGGCCAACCTCGCGGTCACCGAAGCCGGCCATCACCTCGTCCATGCCGACCTCACCGTCATCGCCGAGGAGCCGAAGCTCGCCCCCTATGTCGACGCCATGCAGCAGCGGCTCGCCGACGCCCTGGTGGTTGGCCTGTCGGCAATCTCCATCAAAGCCAAGAGCAATGAGGGCATGGGGTGGATCGGCCGGGGCGAGGGGATCGCGGTGATCGCGGTGGCCACGGTCTCCTAGCGCGGCTTGGTCGCGGTCACGGCGGCCGAGTCCCCACAAACGGTGGTGAAGTCCGTGCGCGACAGCAGGTAAACCCACCCGTGCGCTTCGGTCCGGTCGGCGTTCATCGGGAGCACAAACGCCAGCGCGCCGCAGTCGTACGTGGCGTCGATCGAAGTGAAGGCGACCAGCGTGTCGCGGCCATGCACGAAGACATTATTGGTGCCGATTGTTGTATCGATGCGGCTCGTGAATTTGATCACCTGCTCGCTGTCGAAGACAAAAATGACCCCCAGCCCCGGATCCACGCGGTCCTCGAGCGTGGGCAGCATGCCGCCGGGACCCTCGTCGTGGGTCGTCAGCGTGGCAGAGAAACTCAGCGGGACGATTTTCGGCATGGAGGACAGGGTGCCCATTGTAAAGCTCCAGGTCCCCAAAACGGTCGGCGCTGGACCGGTACTGCTGGAGCAACCGAGAGCGAGCGCGACTGCCATCCCGAGTACAGATTTCGAACGCATCGACGCCTACTTGATTGAGTTCCCCGATAATGGAGGGAACCCGTCACCGGGACGTCACGCTTCCACGCCGACGGAACCCGCCGCCACGCGCCGTCGTTCTCTTAGCGGCCCCTGCCCGGAAGGAAGCCACCGATGACCAGCCCCGCACCTCGCGATGAAACCGGCATTCGGTTCCCCCCGCCGTTCATTTACGCGCTCTTTTTTCTCGCCGGATATGCGCTGCAACGGTTCGAGCCGGTCGCGCTGTTCGGCGGCCAGTCATGGACGGAGACCGTCGGATTGGTGATGATCGGCGCGGGTGTGGCCTTCGCCATCACCGCGGCCCTCACCTTCCGGCAGGCCGGCACCAACGTCAACCCGACGAAGCCCGCGACCACCGTCGTGGCGCATGGCCCGTTCCGGCTCACCCGGAATCCCATGTATCTCAGCATGGCGGTGATCTACCTGGGGGGGGTGCTGATGCTCGACTCGGTCTGGCCCCTGGTGCTGTTTCCGGTAACCATCTGGGTCATCCGGACCCGGATCATCGCGCTCGAAGAGGCCTACCTGGAGGCGAAGTTCGGCGCAGTGTACCTCGACTACAAGGAGAGGGTGCGGCGGTGGTTCTAGCGACGTTGGCAGGCGGGTGCTTCTGGTGCCTCGAGGCGGTCTTTCAGCAGTTGAAGGGCGTATCCAAGGTGACGTCGGGCTATGCGGGGGGGAAACGTCCCGACCCCACCTACGAGCAGGTATGCACCGGAGCCACCGGACACGCCGAGGTGGTGCAGGTCGAGTTCGATCCCGCGGTGATCAGCTATCGGGACCTGCTGGATGTGTTCTTCACGATCCACGATCCCACGACCTTGAACCAGCAGGGCGCCGACGTGGGCACCCAGTACCGTTCGGCCATCTTCTTCCATTCTCCCGAGCAGCAGCGGGACGCGAATGACGCGATCGCCGAGGCGCAAAAGACGTGGGACGACCCCATCGTCACGGAGATCGTCCCACTCACCCAGTTCTATCCGGCCGAAGAGTATCACAAGGACTACTACGTCCGGAATCCGAACCAGGGCTACTGCCGGGTGGTCATCGCCCCGAAGGTGACGAAGGCCCGGCAGCACTTCTTCGAGAAGCTCAAGGCCTGATGAACTATCTTGGCTGACGCATGTCAGAGGCGCCCCCCGTACCACCCGCGTTCCTGGTAGAACCCTTCCGCGACTACCTCGCGCTGGAGGCCGGCAACAGCCCGCATACCGTGGATAACTACCTGCGGGATATCAGGCGCTTCGCCCTGTATGCAACGTCGGCCGGTGCGAAGGGACCTGCGGACGTCACGGGCGCGCGGGTCCGCGATTTCGTTTACTCCCTGAAAGACGTCGGACTGACCCCCGCCACGATCCGCCGTCAGATCTCTGCGCTCCGCACCTACTACCGGTTTCTGATCGGCGAGGGGAAGGTCGTTCAGGATCCCACCGCACGCATCGAGACGCCCAAGCGCTGGCGCACGCTCCCGGCTGTGCTTTCGGTCGACGAAGTGGACAAGCTCCTCTCGGCCCCGGATACCGATGCGGGGCTGGCCATCCGCGACCGAGCGCTCCTCGAGTTCGGGTATGCGACCGGCGCGCGGGTATCCGAGCTGGTCGGGCTCAAGCTTCAAGACATCATGTTCGAAGAGGGAATTGCCCGGCTGTTCGGCAAAGGCTCCAAGGAGCGCTTGGTGCCCGTCGGCCGGCGAGCCATGGGGCAGGTGGCGCTGTACGCCCGGGAGATCAGGCCCACTTTGGACCGCGGGAAGGGCAGCGGGCGCCTCTTCCTCAACGCGCGCGGCACGCCACTCTCCCGAGTCGGGGCCTGGGGCATCATCAAGAAGGCCGCCAAGCGCGCGGGAATTTCCAAGCGGGTCACCCCACACACCCTGCGCCACACCTTCGCGACGCATCTCTTGGAGGGCGGCGCCGATCTGCGGGCAGTCCAGGAGATGCTGGGTCATGCCGACTTGGCTACGACTCAGATCTACACGCACGTCGACCGTGATTATCTCCGGACCGTGCACCGGCAGTACCACCCCCGCGGGTAGGGCTGGCGGCGTGCGGTATGTGCGGTATAGTTTCCGGCATGGACCGTCGCTGGCCTTTGACGCTCATCATTGCCGGGGTTCTTGCGTGCGGCGATCCCTCCGGCATTGGGGGCCTGACGGGAGCGTTCAACCTCGCAGCGGTGGACGCCACACCCCCTCCCGCCCTCCTGGGCGCCACCCTCAATTGTGACGAGTTCGCCGACGCAGGATTGCTCAACCTTTACGCGAACGCCTACGACCTGAGCTTGGACGTCATTCAAGACTGTCGTCGCTCGGGGGGAGACTCCACCGTAGTACTTCTCGTTGGCTCTGGCGCGACGCAGGTGCGGGGAGACACGCTGGTCCTTACCGATACCACTGGCACCAAACCGGAAATGAGCGTCGTGCGCGACGGGAAAGGCCTGGCCCTGCGCTTCCTCGACTCGGCCACGACGTTCCTGCCACTCCACCTCTATCACTTCACTCCCCAGCCCTTCATCAATCGACACTGAGACGCCACCTTTGGGGTGGCTTTCCAAGCGAGCGCCCCATCCCCAAGTCCCGCACAGTCGCCCAGCTGCTGAAAGGCCTCCCCGCCGACCGTCGCCGTGAGCTGTCCCGCGTGCGGGCGGTGGTCCGGAAGCACCTCCCCAAGGGCTACCGGGAAGTGGTCGAAGGCAAGATCATTGCCTACCAGGTCCCGCTCACACGGGCGGACCACCGCGGGCGCCCTCTCTGGTACGCTGCGCTCGCCGCGCCGAAGAGCTACCTCACCCTTCACCTGATGCCGGTGTATGCGAGCCCGCCGCTCCTGGCCCGTCTGAAGGCCGGCTTCAATGCTGCCGGGAAGCGTCTCGACATCGGGAAGGCCTGTATTCGCTTCCAGCGCGCAGAGGACCTCGCCCTCGACACCATCGGGGAAGTCGTGGCCAGCGTCCCCTTGGAGGAGTGGATCGCCGTCGCCGCAGCTGCATGGAAGCGATGAGCGACATCCAGCAGAGCATCGAGGCTGTTTGGCGCATCGAGTCCGCCAAAGTGATCGCGGTACTGACCCGGCTGATGGGGGATGTGGGCCTGGCCGAGGATCTGGCGCAGGAAGCTCTGCTCGCGGCGCTCGAGCACTGGCCGCAGTCGGGGGTTCCGGACAATCCTGGAGCCTGGTTGATCACCACCGCGAAGCATCGCGGACTGGATATCCTGCGGCGCGAGCACCGGATCGAAGACAAGCATCGCGAGATCGAGGTGGACCTCGCCCGGCGGCCTGAAGAAGCGTTGGCCAGGCTCGACGACGTGATCGACGGGGAAGTCGAAGACGACCTGCTGCGGCTCATGTTCATCTCGTGCCATCCCGTGCTCGCGCCGGAAAACCGGGTGGCCCTGACGTTGCGGCTCCTCGGCGGCCTGACCACCGAGGAAATTGCTCGCGGGTTCCTCGTGCCGACGCCAACGATTGCGCAGCGGATCGTACGCGCCAAGCGCACCCTCAAGGAAGCCCGCGTCCCATTCGAATCCCCCCGCGGCGAAGAGCGGGACGCCCGGGTCGCCTCCGTGCTCGAAGTCCTCTATCTCATCTTCAACGAAGGGTACTCGGCGACGGCTGGCGATGACTGGGTCCGTCCGGCGCTCTGCGAAGACGCCATGCGACTCGGCCGCGTGTTGGCGGAGCTGGCGCCCCAGGACCCCGAAGTACACGGCCTGGTCGCACTCATGGAAATCCAGGCCTCCCGGCTCAAGGCCCGGGTCGACGCGAACGGTGCGCCCGTACTGCTGCTCGATCAGGATCGGACGCGGTGGGACCGGGCGCTCATTCAACACGGCCTGGACTCGCTGGGGCGGGCAGAGCTCGGCGGGACGCTTGGGCCGTACACCCTCCAGGCGGCGATCGCCGCGTGCCACGCGCGAGCCGCCACGCCTGAGGAGACCGACTGGACTCGGATCACCGCGTTGTATGACGCGCTCGTACAGCTCATGCCGTCCCCGATCGTCGAGCTGAACCGCGCGGTGGCGTACGGCATGGCGTTCGGGCCCGCGGCGGGCCTCGAGGTCGTCGCACCGCTGCGTCGCGATCCCGCGCTCGCACGATATCATCTGCTCCCGAGTGTGGTCGGAGATCTCCTGCACCGACTCGGGCGGTTCGACGAAGCCCGCGCAGAATTTGCCCGGGCCGCGACGCTTACGAGCAACGCCACGGAACAGGCCCTGTTGCGTGCGCGCGCCTCGACAACGACTGACCAAGGGGGTAGCTAGAAGAGAAGATGCCGACCTCGACTACTGCGCCCAACGTTCTGATCATTGACGATCACTCGCCAGACGCGCGCCTTACGCTCGAAGCGCTGCAGGACGGAGCGGACGGTCATCACTTCGTCGCGAAGGATGCGCGCGAAGCCTTGGCTTACTTGCGCAAAGAGCCGCCTTTCGCCGAAGTCCCGACACCCGATGTCATCGTTGTAGGATTCAACCCGCCGGGGCGCACCGGACGGGAGGCCTTCGAAGAGATTCGCACCATCGAGTTGCATCCTCCGATCATCATTCTGAGCCGCACCATGGAAGAGCCCGTGAGCCGGTATTTGCACGCCGGCGCCGCAGACTTCCTGGTGAAAGACGACTTGCGCCCCCTGCGGCAGGCCGTTGACGCGGTCGTTGCCACCCGCGCACCTCTGCGGAAGCTCAGTCCCCGCCAAGTCGAGGTTCTGCGCTTGATCGCCGGTGGCCTCGCTACCCGGGAGATCGCGCAGCGGCTCGAGGTCAGCGGCAAAACCGTGGAAGCGCATCGCGCCGAGTTGATGCGCCGCCTGGAGATCCGGACGGTGGCGGGGCTGGTGCGGTACGCGCTCAGGGCTTCTCTCGTCGAGCTGGGCCGCGAGTAGGACCACGCCCATGGTCCACGGTTGGTCGTCGCCTGTCGGATTCTCGTCCGGCAGGCGATTCTTCTGGTGTGTCAATTCCGTGTACAGTGTCCTCCCGGAGAACACCTGTTTCCACTGCAGGCGAGAAGCGAGGGGACGCCGGTCGGCATGATCTCTGCTTCGGTTAACAGGGGAACGGGCAGAACATCGAATAGCGGGCACAATGGGATTCACGCCTGACTTGGAGACTCCATGAAGATCCGTACTCAGACGTGGCTTGCGGGATTCCTGCTGCTGGCGGCGACGCCGGTCGTGGCACAGACCGATGCGCCCCCGGGCCGCGTGGGGCGCCTTTCATTCCTCTCCGGGAGCGTATCGCTCCAGGTCTCGGGAGACTCGCAGTGGAGTGATGCGACGATCAATTATCCGCTCTACACCGGTGACCGGATCTACGTCGATCAGGGTGGCCGGGCGGAAATCGAATTTGGGGATATCACACTACGGATCTCCGATGCCTCCGACGTGACCATCACCAACGTCACGGACGACCTGATCCAGATCGGGCTCTCCTCCGGCACGGTCCGCCTCTCGGTGAATTCGCTCGATTCCGACGACTCTCTCGAGCTCGACACGCCCGGTGGCCCGCTGGTGGTGAATGCGCCCGGGACCTATCGCGTGTCCATCTCGCCGGTTCGCGGGACGCTGGTCGCGGTCGACCATGGGTCGATGATGGTTGGTGGCGGTGACGGCGCGACCGACGTCGAGGGCGGTCACGCGGTAGCCCTGACGGGGCAGGACACGCTCGAAGTGTCGGACGTCGACATGCCCCCCGAAGATGATTTCGACCGGTGGGGTGCGGACCGCGATCGTGGTCTGGTCGAATCCCGCACCGCGCAGTATGTCGACCGCTCGACGCCGGGATACTCGGACCTCGACGCCGCCGGCGAGTGGGTCCCGGACCCGAGCTATGGTCCGGTCTGGTATCCGACCGTGGTTGAGTCCGGTTGGGCGCCCTACCGGTATGGCCGCTGGGTGTGGGTCGAGCCCTGGGGCTGGACGTGGGTCGAAAGTGAACCGTGGGGCTACGCGCCCTTCCACTACGGGCGCTGGGTGTACGTCGATTCCCGCTGGGGTTGGGTGCCGGGACCGGTGGTCCGTCATCCGTGCTACGCGCCGGCGCTCGTGGTGTTCGTCGGCCTCGACAACGGTCGCCGGGGTGGCGTGCAAGCCTGGTTTCCGTTGGCTCCGCGGGAGGCGTACAACCCCTGGTATCACACGAACGACCGGTACCGGAATCGCGTGAACGTGAACGTCAACGTGACCGTCGTCGACTACGATCGGGTGCGCTACGCGAACCGGGATCGGGGATTCACCGCGGTCTCGTCCGAGACGTTCCGGGGCGGCGTGCCCGTCGCCCGGCGCATGGTGCCGGTGTCGAGCACCCAGGTAACGTCGGCGCGGGTGATTGTGCACCCCCAAATCACGCCGACGATCACCGCGATGCGGGGCCGGCCGTCGATTGCGCCGCCGCCGCCGGTGATCACCGATGAGCGAGTCCGGACGGTCGTACATCCGATTCCGGTGCGGCGGCAGCCGATGATCACGCAGGCCCAGCCGCAGCCTCAGGGCCAGCCGGGCCAGCAGGACCAGCAGGCTCGGCCCGACCAGCGGCCGAGGCAGGAGCCCGCGCGCCCCGCGCAACCGGCTCAACCGCAGGCGCAGCCGGTGGTGCCGCCGCTCTTGCGGGCGCGGCGTCCGGCGCCTCCAGCGGATCCTGGTGTGCAGGCGCGGCAGCAGGCGATCGAGCAGCATCCGGGTCGTCCGCTCGAGCCACAACAGATTCAGAATCTGCGGCAGGGAAGACCGGCGGGCCCGATGAAGGATCGGGAGACGCCGCGGGATGTTCGGCCCGCGCCGCAGCCCAGGCCTCAGCCGCCGCAACAGCAGCGGCCGGAGCCGAAGAAGAAGGACAAGCCGAACTAGCTTCGACTGGTCCCTCGAACGCACGGGCGCGTGCTACAT
>DATNDQ010000082.1:0-19181 GCA_035553475.1 Gemmatimonadales bacterium | reverse complement strand
ACGCGGCCCCCGATGGCTCCGGTGGATTGGGCGGCCAGGGGAGCGGCGGCCACGACGAGCACTACGATTGCGAGCGGACGAATCAAGCCCATGGCGCGCTCCATCGGTCGGTCAGGGAAGCTTCCACATCCAGAGATCCGGAGGAGCGGACTCAAGCCCGGTCAGGGTGTCGACCGGGGCCAGCCCCACGACCACCCGGTGACCGTCGGGACTCAGCGCCGGCCGGTGGAAGTTCGTGTCGGTTTTCATGAAGGTGTTGTCGAGCGCCGTGACCAGGTCGACCACCCGCATGGCGGAACCCTGCACGCCCGCGAAGCGCGACCCTGCCGCAGAGAGATCGGTGACTGGAGAGCCGAAGTCGAATACCACCGTATCGGCGCCCGTCGACAGGGCGCGCCGGTGGACCTGCCCGCTCCCCGCGACGGTGAAGTAGACGGTGTCGGCCTTGCCGGCCGCGAGGGACGTCGCAGAGGACGTGTTCGATACCACTGACAACGTCGGCGGGGAGGTGGAGTAGTCGAGACTCTGGATCTCTATTCCTGACTCGCCGGTGTCGAGTACGGTACACCCGGTATTGGCACACCCGTAGGTGACGCGCTCGGCCACGTAGATCATGGAGGCAGGTCCGGTCCAGACGATGTCCCGCACCAGGTCGACGGACTGCGAGGACGGTCCGAAGTAGGACAATGGTTCCAGCACGGTCGTTTGCAGAGGCGCCTGGTACGTCGCGAGCACGAGCGCCCCATAGTCGGGCGTGTGACGCCCGGCGAATGCGTACATGCTCGAGCGCACGTACGCCATGCGCCCATCCGCGGAGACGCTCGGCGATTCGAGCGCGTTGAGGCTGTCTCCCAGCGGGTCGCTGGTCGCGCAGATGGTTCGGGTGACGGTGCCCCCGGCCTGGGGCATGACCGCGAGGCATTGGTCGCGATCCTGGCGGTCCATCTGTTCCTGCGTGTACAGGAATCCCGAGCCGTCCGGGAGCCAGACCGGACCGCGGTCCACTCCGGAGTTGAAGGTGAGACGGACCGGTGATCCCGGACTGAATGGGCCGACGCCATAGCCGGAGCCCCCCGCAAAGGGAGCCGTGTGATCACACGCCAGCGCCGCCAGGAGTGCGCTGGCCGTCGCCACGCGTCTACAGCGCCGGAGGTTACGGATGGATGTATTCCCAGATATTGGCGGTCGGGCTGATGGTGGTGTCGGTACCCAGCCACGTGCCGCCGACGATCTGCTGCAAGAGCACCGGCCTCCCCTCGCCGGTCAGCATGGAGCCGTCCGGTGATAGTGCCAGGTGGCGCATCCAGACATAACCGAGGCCGGCGGGGGGCGGCGCCATACTCAGCGCCGTATCGGCACCTGTCGTCAGGTTGATCTTGTGGACCTTACCACCCCAGTCCTGTTGCGCCTCGCCACTCCCGGAATCCGGGTGGTACTGGACGCGACCACCCAATACGGCGTACGCCGTGTGGCCTGTCACCTGGACACCGCGCGCGATGGTCGCCACCGCGCTCCGGAAACCGGCGGGTGCGTCGTTCGAATCCGTCGCGAACGCGAACACGGAGTCGACCGCCCCTCCCCCGATCCTGGTCCGCAGAATCCGGTTGTCGTTGTTCAAGGTGAAGTAGATCGTATCCGGCGCGACGAACGAGAACGACGATGCCCGGTCCGTTCCCGGAATCGGCGTGACAACCGGCGGAGTGCTTCGCATGTCGACCCAGAACACCTGGACGCCAGTTTCCAGCGTGTCGTTCTGCTTGCAGGCATTGCAGGGGTAGGGAGTGAAGAGCGACGTCCGAATGCCGAGGCCCAGGAACCCCGAGTCGCCGAGCCACCGGAGCGAGATCAGCTTGTCGGCCCGCGCCCCGCTCGTGGCCACGACGGGGAGTGCAAGTGCCGAGTCCGACGTCGCGACCGGTACGATGGGGGCGAGGTACATCCCGATGGTAGTTGCCACCCCGAACCCCGTGGGTTCCGCGCTCTTGTAGAAGATCAGCTTGCCGGACGGCGACAGGGCTGCGGGCCCGAAGACGTTGGTGGAATCCTGCGACCCCAGGCCATCATCGCAGGCGACGGGTGCTGCGGTTCCCCCCTGCGCCGGTATCAAAAAGAGGCAACGATCCCGATCCGGTTGGCTGGCGTCCTGTGCCTGATAGAGGATGTGCGCCCCGTCAGGGGTCCAGGACGGGTAGGCATCCACTCCCATGTTGTAAGTGAGCCTGGCCGGGAAGGTGTTAACGAATGGCCCGACGATAGGTGGCGGAGGAGCACCCTCGAAGGGCTGGGTATGCTCGCAGGAGAGCACACTCAGTAGGAGAATCGACAACCGGAATGGGCGACGCGGCGTCGGACGGGCCAACCTACCGATGCTCCGTTCTCGGGGTCCGGTTGCATACCCGCCCTGTTTGGGCGTGTTCACGTCGCGCGCACGCAACGTCCTCAGTTTTTCAGGTATTGATCCATCCAGTCGAGCACGACCCCCCACCACAGGCGCCGATTCCGGGGCCGCACCACGAAATGCCCCTCGTCGGGGAAGTAGAGGAATTTTCCGGGGACGTTGTGGAGCTTCAGGGCCGTGAACGCCTGATAGCCCTCGGACAGGTCCACCCGATAGTCGAGCTGGGAGTGGACGATCAGCATGGGGGTCTTCCAGTTCTGGACGAAGTTGAGGGGAGACCATTGTTCGTAGAGGGCCCGATTCCCCCCCGCTTCCTGGTAGGGCGTACCCCCGAACTCCCATTTGGGGAACCACAGTTCTTCCGTAGTGCCGAACATGGACTCTGGGTTGAAGACCCCGTCATGATCCACCAGAACCCGGAACCGGTTGGTGTGACCGGCCAGCCAGTAGACCATGTAACCACCGTAGGATGCCCCCGCCGCTCCCATCCGCGTGGAGTCCACGTACGGCAGGCGGGCAACGACGTCGAGCCCCTTCATCACATCTTCGTACGGCCAGTCGCCCCAGTGCTGGGAGATGGCGTCGGTGAACGCCTGCCCGTAGCCGGTGGAGCCGTGGAAGTTGACGGCCGCGACGACGTACCCGCGCGACGCGAACATCTGGTAGTTCCACCGGGCGTGCCAGTTGTCGTCCCACGCGCCCTGCGGGCCGCCATGGATGACGTAGATGACGGGATACTTCTTCGCCGCGTCGAATCCGGGCGGCTTCAGGAGCCAGCCGAACACGGAATCCCCACCCGCTCCGACGAATCCGTAAGACTCGAGTGGATGCAGGTCGAGGCGCGAAAGCAGATCATCGTTGGTGTGTGTGAGTGCCTTGTCGTTGACGAACACTTCGGCAGGTTGCGTGTTGCTCTGGTAGAGCCACGCGCGAATCGTGCCGTCGTTCGAGGCGGTGAGATTGGTGTTGACGCCGTTCTTTCCGAAGAGGAGCGTCCGCTGGAATCCCGGCAGTGCGATACGATAGAGGTTGTCCCGGCCCCGCTCTTCCACCACCGCGTAAATGCACTTGGAGTCGGCGCACCAGGAATACGAGGTCACGGAGAGGTTCCACCCGGCCGTCGCCTCGACGGGCACACCGTCGGTCCGCCCGGCACTCCGCGGAACCAGCATGAGGCGCAGCCGGTCCGCTTCGAATCCGGCGCGCGCCATGGACAGGTACGAGAGCCACTTGCCGTCCGGCGAGAAGCGCGGCGTGTTGTCGGCACCTGCA
Organism: Gemmatimonadales bacterium; assembly: GCA_035553475.1. Lineage (GTDB taxonomy): Bacteria > Gemmatimonadota > Gemmatimonadetes > Gemmatimonadales > GWC2-71-9 > 40CM-2-70-7. The sequence goes on along the minus strand of DATNDQ010000082.1, from coordinate 15,511 downwards.
TTCGCGGCCGTGAGGTCGCGCATCCCGCTGCCGTCGGGACCCATCAGATAGATGTCAACGTTCGTGTTGTCGGCCACCACGGAGTCGGCGTGAATCGCGACCGCCACTTCCCGGCCGTCGGGAGACATCGCGACGTCCCCATCCCCGGAGGTCGCGATCGTGGGGGCGTCCTTGTCGATGGGCGTGAGATCCTTCGCGGCCCCCGACGGCAGATCCACACTGAACACGTGCTGCCGCATTCCCGCGCGCCAGTCGGTCCAGTGCCGGTAGAGCACGCTGGTCCACAGCCGTGCGTCGGTGGGATAGGCGCCGTTCCGCTGATCGATTTCCTGGGCCCTGGGCCATTTGATGTCCGAGACCACCAGGAAACCCCTCCCGTCGGGCATCCAGTACATCTCGCCGACGCCGTCAGGGAGATCGCTCACCCGCCGGGCCACGCCACCGGCCGCCGGCATCACCCAGACCTGCGGTCCATGCTCGCGTCCCGAGAGAAAGGCGATCGTCTGTCCGTCCGGGGACCAGCGCGGGGAGCGGTCCGAGCCTGCCCCCTGCGACAGCTCTCGCGTCGCTCCCGTCGCCGTATTCGCCAGCCAGAGTCTCGAGGTGGACTTGTTGTCCTGGAGCGAGATCGTCCCGACCGTGTACACCACCCATTTCCCATCGGGAGACACCTGGGGATCGCCGACGTTCTTCAGCGCCAGGTAGTCGTCGATGGTGATGGCTCGTTTTTGGGCGGACAACGCGGGAAGCGGGAAAAGAGAAACGGGAACCGTGAGTGCCAAGAGATGCTTGAGGTGGGCCATTGGATCTCCGGTGTAGACCTGGGCGACTTAGCGACTTGGCGTCTGAGCGACTAGTAGTCTGGATGCGTGATGATAGCCCGGACCAGGTCGTCAAAGGGCTTCGATTCCGCCGTGACGGTACCGGCGGCGTCGGTGTGTACGTTCCACGAGCAGAGCTCGTTCAGCGCCGTGGCTTCTTCATAGGTCATGTGAACCACGAAGTCCGAGCCCTGTACCTTTGCCTGGTCCAAGACCCGTTTCAGAACGTCGGGAAGGTGCTTGGCGCCCAGTACCGCGTCCTTCTGTGCCCGCGTGATGGCGAGATCCATGTCCCTTGCTTTGCGGATGAGGACGCGAAATCTTCTCCGCCCCGTCCCATCCCGCAACCGGAGAAGGCCCGATGCCGCGGACTGAGTTTCTCGCCACCGGTTTCCACGTGCCGGAAAAGGTCGTCACCAACGACGATCTGTCCCGGATGATGGACACCTCGGACGAGTGGATCGTCCAACGCAGCGGGATCAAGACGCGCTACTGGGTGTCCCCCGGGGAAACCGGGGTCTCTCTCGCGGCCGAGGCCTCCCGGCGCGCGCTCGAGGCCGCGGGGATGACCCCGAAGGACATCGACTGCATCGTCTACTGCACCTGCACCCCCGACCACTTCGAGCCCGGGAACGGCGTGTTCCTGCAGCGCGAGCTCGGGGTCGCGGACATTCCGGCCGTCGACGTCCGCAATCAGTGCAGCGGGTTCATTTACGGATTGTCCATCGCCGACGCCTGGATCCGGATCGGCCAGTATCGCCGCATTCTCCTGATCGGTGCCGAGGTGCACTCGCGCGGCCTGGACAAGACCACGCGGGGACGGGATACCGCGGTGCTCTTCGGTGACGGGGCCGGCGCCGTCATCCTCGGTCCCACGGAGGACCCCGGCCGCGGCGTGCTCTCCACACACCTCTATTCGGACGGCCGGCACGCCGAGAAGCTCTGGGTGGACGGCCCCGGCCTGGCCCACGATCCCTACGTGTCGGTGGAGATGATCGAGCAGGGACTGCATCGGGCGGTGATGGAGGGGCGGGAAGTCTTCAAGTTCGCATCGTTGAAGATGCCCGAGTCCGTGTCGGTGGCGTTGTCGACCAACGGGCTCTCGACGAAGGACATCACCCTGCTCGTCCCCCACCAGGCGAATCTCCGGATCATCGAGATGGTGCGGCAGGCCGCGGGGCTCACTGAGGCGCAGGTCTACGCCAACATCCAGAAGTACGGCAACACGACGGCCGCGTCGATTCCCATCGCGCTCCATGAAGCGCTGGGCGAGAAGCGGCTGAAGCGGGGGGACTTGCTGGTCCTGACGGCGTTCGGGTCGGGGTTTACCTGGGGGAGTGCGGCGATCAGGTGGTAGTCGGACGTCAGACGTCAGACTTCAGCTCATCGAGACGGCGACGGGCGTCGTCGGCATGCGACGACCCCGCGTAGCGATCAGCGAAGCGCGATAGTTCGACCTTCAAGCGATCCTTACGGCCCAACTTGGAGTACAGATCGATCAGGCCGTTGAAGGCGCGGACTTCGCGTCTCTTATCCTCACGGGCGTCCCGCACTTCCTTGTAGAGCCGCTCCGCCTCCTCGTAGTCCCCAGTGTGAACCACGTCCAGGTCCGCCAGCCGGAGTCGCGCCTCATAGTCCCAGCCCTGCGCCGCGAGGTGGCTGCGGTAATACTCGGCGGCTTCGGCGAACCTGCCCCGCACAACGTGGGTGTCCGCGACGGGATAGGTTGGCTCCGGCGGGATATTCCCCGCGCTATAGATGTTGCCGACCAGACTGGTCGCCGACCGCAGCAAGACCCGCTCCACCACCCATCCCAGACCGCCGCCGAACGCGAACGCCAGCAGCACGGGGAAGAACCCCAACCGGTTCGCCGCGGCAAGCCAGAGCGAAACGATGCCGCCGATCACGAGCGTGAATCCCAGGATGATCGCCGTCTGGTTCGTCGACGACTGCTCGGGACCGTCGGCCACTAGCCCTCCAGATCCAGAAAGCGGGGTTTCTGCTCAGGAGTCGGTATCACGCAGGCAGGACCGCCAAGCCGGTGCCGGTGATTCGCGATCCAGCGATAAAGCACGTCCCGAATGGCACGGGGCACGAGAGCGCCGATCAATGCCAGGGCCGCCCATGGGCCTCCGAGATACCGGCCGGCGCGGATCACGGCGTCCGAACGCACCCACACTCGATCGCCCTCGCACCACACGACCGAATCGGCTCCAGCCCGGCCGCCCTGGCCGTTCATGAGGCGCTGCCCGGTGAGTCCTTGAAGAGACGCAAACCGCAAATCCTTGCGGCGGGACTCGTGACGGAGCAGAAACTGCACGCTCCTGGCGCAGAATCCGCAGGCACCGTCATATAGAAGAAGGGGATCCCCCACCGCAGGGATTTGCCTGGGAAACGAGTGCCCCGCAAGTTCCGTAAGGAGGGGAGACCTCTTTGGAGGAACCATGATCGGGCTCTTGCTGGGCGTGACCGCGCTGATAGGCGGCTTCGTCGTGTCTCGTCGGTTTGTGCAGCGCCGGCTGCGCTTCGTGGACGCGGTGCGGAACCCGGTGGCGCCACTCATCGCCGGCGTCGTCGCGGGCGCCGTCTTTCTTCCGGTCACGATCCTGCCGCTGGTGACCGTCCTGACCGCCGCGGCATTCGGGATCGGCGTCGGAACCGGCGTCGCCTCCGGACGGAAAGCCCTTCCACCCGGATCATGAAGATCGACTGACTTTCGGGATGGGAGAGCGGACTGCAGATTGGGACGCTCCCACGCGTCCACCCCAATCCCTGAGAGGTCCCGCAATGCTTCGAGCGACCGCCGTCGTCGTTCTGAGTACCGCCCTCGCCGCGCCGGTCATCACGGCCCAGAGTCGATGGGAAGACCAGGTCAACGATCAGATCAAGCGCGCCGCCCACATCCTCGTCGACAGCCTCGGGTACACGCGGACGCATGACCCCTATACGGGGTCACTGCGCGAGGGTGAAAGCGAATACCTGACCCTCACGCTGCACACCGGGACCACGTACCGCCTGCTCGGCGTGTGCGACAATGATTGCAGCGACATCGACTTCCGCCTCTACGACGCCGACGACAATGAAGTGGATTCCGACACCGAGACCGACGACGTACCCATCGTGAAAGTCGCCCCGCGCGAGACGATGCGGTACCGGCTGAAGGTCATCATGGTGGCGTGCAAGACCTCGCCCTGCTTTTACGGGGTGGGCGTCTTCGGCAAGGAGTAGGCCTCACCTAGGACGCGAAAGGTCCCCGGAGGTTGGCGGGATTGAACTCCACCACTTCCGGGGACGCCACCCCCGCCTTCACGTAGGGATCCTCCGCCAGCACCGCCTCGAGCGTCTTCCGGTCAGGCGCCGTCGCCACCAACACCCCGCCCACGGGGGGAGACCGCCGGGCCCAGGCTACCAGGATCCCCCGGCCTGCCGCGCTCTGTACATGCGCGACGTGCTCGGCCCGGATTTGATCCACGTCCGGCAGCGGCTTGGTGTAGTGCAGCAGGACGACGAAGAACATGGTGACCTCATAGCCCGGACAGCTGTTGACCGGCAGTGGAGGGTAGCGGGTGAACCGGGGGTCGGACCCAGCCCGCCCGCACCGGTAGAAGGTCGAACCCCGCCGGTTGGTCGACGGCAGAGCCCAACGGCAGGTGAGGCAGAGGCCAACCGATTCCAGGACCGCCATTAGGGGAATATCGGAGGCAGCGCCTCTTTGTCGCTACGGCGCTATGGCGCGTCGCCCCATCCTGGTCAGATTCAAGGGTATGGGCGCATCACCCGAAGGCGACATCCCCCCAGAGCTCCTGGCCGACTACCGGCGTGCCGTCGCCACGCAGGTCGCGGCCATCACGGCGTGCGCCGATCGTCTGGAAAAGCATCCCACCGATCGCGACGCCCTCGAGACGTTCCGGCGCGAAGTACACAAGGTCCGTGGCTCGGCGGGATCTTACGGATTTCCGGAGGCCTCCGAGCTGGCCGCCGGAATGGAAGAGACGGCGAAGGACTGGGTGGAGCACGCGAGTGACGTGCACATGGACCGGGGGGCGCTCGCACGCTGGTTCATGGAACGGATCACCGACTTCATCAAGCCGACGCCTCCCGATTCCGCCGGGCCGTTGCCGGAGCGGGGGCCGTCCGGTGAAATCGAAGCCCCCGAGGTGATCAGCATCGAGGACGATCATTCGCTCGCGGAGCTGCTCGCGTACGGACTCCGAAGCCGCGGGTACCGCTTCCTCACCTTCCGCAACGGAGCGGAAGCGCTCGAAGCCCTGCTCGAGATGAAGATCGGAGGCCGGCGGCCCCTGGTGCTGCTCGACGTGGACCTGCCGGGCCTCGATGGCTTCTCCCTGTTCGAGCGGCTGCAGACGGAGCGGCCCGGCGTGTACCGCGTGGTTTTCACGAGTGTGCACAGCACCGAGGACGAACAGGTCCGGGCACTCGAAGCGGGTGCGCTCGACTACCTGGTCAAGCCGATCAGTCTGCGGGTGGTGTTGGAGAAGGTGCGTCGGTGGGTGGGGAGGTGACGGCCCGGCACCTCGTTCTCGTCGCGGCAGTGGTGCAAGGTCTCTTCGTCGCCCTGTTGCTGCTGCTCATCCTCGTCAATCGCTGGGTACGGCTCCGCCGGCGCGCCGCGGTCCAGCCGAGGCGGGAAGCGGCCGAACAGCAGTTCCGCCGGTGGGCCGCCGGGGACGCGGACGTCGAGGCGGTCGCGAGCGCATTGGTGCTCCTGCCCGCCCCCATCGCCATCGAACGCCTCGCGGCCTGGAGCTCGCGGGTCCCGATCGATCGCTGGCCCGCGCTGGCGCAGGCGCTGAGCCACGCCCGTTGGGGGGAGAGGCTCAGGCGTGGAGCGAGATCCCGGCGCTGGTGGAAACGGCTGCAGTCCGCCCGCTTCCTGGCCGCCGCCGGCCTTGCCGACGACGTGCCGACACTCGCCCTGCTTATCAAGGACCCGCACCCCGCCGTCCACCTCGCCGCCGTATCGGCGCTCAATCACGTCAGCTCCGCCGAGCTCGCGGAAGCGGCGATCGACCAGCTGCCGATGCTTCCGATCCACGTCGGGATGTATTTCGCGATGGCGCTGCGGCGGGGACGGCAGGTCGCGGTCCCGCTCTTCGACCAGCGCCTCACTCGCATGGACGACCCCGCCCTCGCGCGTATCGCGGAGTACGCGGCCCGCCTGCAGGAGCCGTCCCTCCGGCCTCGCTTCACCGCACTGGCCAAGCACCCAAACAAGGAAGTCCGTGCCCAGGCGGCCCGCGCCCTTGGCGCCCTCCCGCATACGGAATCGCAAGCCGCCCTGCTCGCGCTGCTGACTGACGAAGCGTGGGTAGTGCGCGCGCAGGCAGCGCGCGGGCTTGGACTGCTCGCCCCGCCCGCCGCCCTGCCCGAACTGCGAAAGGCGCTTCGGGATCCGGAGTGGTGGGTCCGGTTGCGGGCGGCGCTCGCGCTCACCCGCTTCGGCGGCGCGGGACGTGACGCGCTGGTGCAGGAGGAGCGGGGGCCGAACCCCGGGGCCCGCAACACCACCGAGCTCGTACTCGGCCTCTCGCCTCAGGCACTGGCGGAGTACGCGACGTGACCCACGTCATCCTCGCGGTCGAAGCCGTCATTCTGGTCTACTTCGTGGCCCTGAACTCGTTCTACGGGCTGCTCCTGCTCATGTCCATCCCGGAGGTCTGGGAGCAGACGCGGCTGGCCGAAGACGAGGATCTGCAGAAACTGATGCTGTCGGACGCGCTTCCGCCCCTCACCATCATGGTGCCCGCGCACAACGAGGGGGAGACGATCCAGGCGAGCGTCACGGCCATGCTGACCCTCGAATACCGGCAATACGAAGTGGTGGTCGTGAACGACGGGTCGAAGGACGACACCATGCAGCGGTTGCGGGACGCCTTCGATCTCTACGAAGTGCCCCGCATCTATCCCGAGACCATCATCACCAAGCCCATCCGCGCGGTGTACCGCTCGCGGTCCCGCACGCGGCTCACGGTCATCGACAAGGAGAACGGCGGGAAGGCGGATGCGCTGAACGCCGCCATCAATGCGTCGCGCTACCCCCTCGTGATCGCCGTCGACGCGGACACCCTCATCGAGCCCGACGCCCTGCTCCGCCTCACCCGCCCCTTCCTCCTCGGCGGGAACGTCGCGGCAGTCGGCGGCACCATCCGCGTGGCGAACGACTGCACCGTGGAACATGGCCGGGTGCTGGACCCCCGGGTGCCACGTTCGTTTCTCCCGGGCGTGCAGGTCGTCGAATACCTCCGTGCCTTCCTCTTCGGGCGCCTGGGCTGGAACCGCCTGGGTGGCAACCTGATCATCTCGGGCGCGTTCGGCCTGTTCCGGCGGGAGTACCTGCTCACCATCGGCGGATACCTCACCAACAGCGTCGTCGAGGACATGGACGTGGTGGTGCGCCTGCACCGCCACCTGCGGGAGCACAAGATCCCCTATGTGATGCCGTTCATCCCCGACCCGGTGGCGTGGACCGAAGTACCGTCGAGCATGGCGGTGCTGAGCCGGCAGCGCGAGCGCTGGCATCGCGGCCTGATCGCGTCTCTCTGGACCTACCGCGACATGCTCTTCAATCCGCGGTACGGACAGGTGGGACTCGTCGCGGTGCCCTTCTTCGTGTTCGGCGAGATGCTCGCCCCGGTGGTGGAAGTGATCGGCTACGTGATCGCCATCATCGCCGTCGCCACCGGCCGCGTGGATCCGGTATTCGCGATCCTGTTCTTCCTCTTCGCGTGGGGGTACGGACTCTGCCTGTCGATCTGGGGCGTGGTCCTGGAGGAGACGTCATTCCGGAAGTACCGCCGGTCGGGGGACCTGGGGCGTCTGCTCGTCTACGCCCTGCTCGAGAATTTCGGCTACCGGCAGTGCACGGTCTGGTGGAGACTCAAGGCGTTTTGGGCGGCGTGGCGGCGCCGGAAGACCTGGGGCGAGATGACGCGCACCGGGTTCGGTGGTCCCCCGCGCCAGTCCCGACTGTACGCGCAGTCCCCGAGCGGGATGTGGCAGAAGGTGGAGTAGCCGTAGATTAGGGGATGCCCGAGCTGAACCCGCAGATCTCCCTCACCGTCAACGGCGAACCGGCACAGGTCGCGTTCGCCCCCCACAAGACGCTCCTGGAAGTCCTCCGGGAGGACCTGGGGCTCACCGGGACCAAGCACGGCTGTGAGCTCGGTGAGTGCGGCACCTGTGCCGTGCTCGTGGATGGCGTCCCCGTCCTCTCGTGCCTCATCCTGGGCCTGACCTGCGCCGGCAAATCGGTGAAGACCGTCGAGGGGATGGCCCAGGGAGCCAGGCTCCATCCGCTGCAGGAGGCGTTCGCCGACCTGGGCGCGGCCCAGTGCGGGTACTGCACGCCGGCCATCCTGCTCGTCGCCGAGGCGCTCATCGCGGCGAATCCGCGTCCCAGCCGCGATCAGATCAAGGACGTGCTGGCGGGCAACCTCTGCCGATGCACCGGTTACATCAAGATCTACGAGGCCATCGAGCTCGCGGCCGCGCGGATGCGGGGCGAGAAGGCCGAGCCATCGCAGGAAGCGATGTATGGCCGGCGCTAGAGAGTTGCGCGTCGTCGGCAAGGCCCACCGCAAGGTGGACGCCGTCGGCAAGGTCACCGGCGCGCTTCGATTCGCGGATGACCTGAGTCTGCCGCGCATGCTCTACGGCAAGTTGCTCCGCTCTCCCCATCCCCACGCGCGCATCGTCTCCATCGACACATCGAAGGCGTTGGCGTTGGACGGGGTCAAGGCCGTGCTGACGGGGAAAGACACACCGATCCCGTTCGGCATTCTGCCCGTGAGCCAGGATGAGCACGCGCTCTGTCCCGATCACGTCCGCTTCGTCGGCGACCCGGTGGCGGCCGTCGCGGCGACGAGCGAAGAGACGGCGACCGCGGCACTCGACCTGATCGAAGTGAAGTACGAGCTCCTGCCCAGCATTTCGTCTCCCGAAGACGCGATCACGACACCTGAGCCGCGCATCCACGACTACGGCGACTCCGGCAACCTCCACAAGCTCATCAATCTCGAGTTCGGGGATGTCGAGGAGGGGTTCGCAGAAGCGGATCATGTCCGGGAAGACATGTTTTTCTTCGAGGGAAACACGCACCTCCCAATGGAGCAGCACGCCTGCCTGGCCGAGTGGTCGGCGGATGGGAAGGTGACGCTGTGGAGCTCGACGCAGACGCCGCACTACGTGCATCGCGCGCTCGCGAAAGTCCTCGAGCTGCCCCCCGCGCGGGTCCGCGTCATCGCGTGTCCCAATGGTGGCGGGTTCGGGGGCAAGAGCGACCCCTTCAATCATGAGATCGTCGCCTGCAAGCTCGCGATGCTCACGGGGCGGCCGGTCAAGATCACGCTGACCCGCGAAGAGGTGTTCTACTGCCACCGCGGCCGTCATCCCGTGCTCATGTGGGTCAAGACGGGTGTGAAGAAGGATGGCGCCATCACGGGAATGCACTTCAAGTCCCTGCTCGATGGCGGCGGGTACGGCTCCTACGGCGTGGCGAGCACCTACTACACGGGCGCCCTGCAGACCGTCACGTATCAGGTGCAGCGGTACAAGTTCCAGGGGGCCAGAGCCTTCACGAACAAGCCCCCCTGTGGGCCCAAGCGCGGCCACGGCACCCCTCAGCCGCGCTTCGCGCTCGAGGTACACCTCGACAAGATCGCGGACGACCTCAAGCTCGACCCCGCTGAACTCCGGTTGAAGCACCTGGTGCCCGCCGGATCCCTCACCGCGAACTACCTGCGCGTGGGATCCATGGGGCTGGGGCCCTGCATCGAGAAGGTCGTCACCGGGTCCGACTGGAAGAAGAAATTCCGGAAACTGCCGTTCGGGAAAGGCGTCGGGCTCGCCTGCTCGTCCTACATCTCGGGTGCGGGGCTGCCGATCTACTGGAACAACATGCCCCATTCGGGCGTGCAGCTGAAATGCGACCGCGGCGGCGGAGTCACCGTTTTCTGCGGCTCGACGGACATCGGGCAGGGGTCGGATTCGATCCTCGCCTACATCACGGCGGAGGTACTCGGCATCGATCCCTTCGACATCCGGGTCGTCACCGCGGACACCGACCTGACCCCCGTCGACCTCGGCTCCTACTCCTCGCGCGTCACCCTGATGAGCGGCAATGCTGCGTTGCAAGCCGCCGAGCGTGCACGGGAGATCATCGCGCCTCATGCGGCGGCGAAGCTCAAGGTGCCCGTCAGCGAAGTCGTCTTCGCCGCCGGGCGGGTGTTCCACACCGAGAATCCCGAGAAGGGCATGACGTTCGCCGAGGCCGTGCAGGCGGCCGAGGCGGCGGTGGGCACGGTGGGGACGGTGGGGTCGTATACGCCGCCGAAGAGCGCCGGGCGGTACCGCGGCGCGGGCGTCGGACCATCACCCGCCTACTCGTATAGCGCCGCCATCGCGGAAGTGGACGTGGACCCGGAAACGGGGATCGTGCGCGTGCCGAAGATCTGGGTCGCTCACGACGTGGGCCGCTGCATCAATGCCGCGACGGTCATCGGGCAGGTGGAAGGGGGCGTCTACATGGGCCTCGGCGAAGCGCTGATGGAGGAGATGACCTACCGCAGCTTCAGCGGGAACGTGGTGCACAAGATTCCGAGCCTGCTCGAGTACAAGAGCCCGACCACGCTCGAGATGTGCGACGTCGTCACCTACATCATCGAAGACCCCGATCCGAACGGTCCCTTCGGCGCCAAAGAAGTCGGCCAGGGACCGCTCCTGCCTGTGATGCCCGCGGTCGCGAATGCCGTTTACGACGCCGTTGGCGTGCGAGTCGATCAGATCCCCGTCGCGCCGGAGTTGGTACTAAAGGCTCTCAAGAAGAAGGCGAAGGGCGAGCCCGGTCGCGTCGGCCCCGACAAGTTCCCCGAGATCCCCTGGCCTGAAGCCACCCGCGTCGCGCCGCCCTGGGAGGGTGGGGATGGCAAGGGTGAGCAGGTCACGGCCCAGGCTCCGGAGCGCCAGCACTGATGAAATGGCAGGCGCTTCCCCTGGTCTTGGTGCTCTGTTGGAGCTGTAAGAAGGACCAATCCACACCTCCCCCCGCGGCGGCCCGCCCGGCGCCTACCCCGGCCCAGCTCGAGACGATCAGGCGGGATTCGATCTTTGCGGCCGCAAGCGAATCCATTGCGTCAGCGACAGCTCGACGCGACTCCGCGTTGTTCAAGACGCTTGCCGATTCGATGTCCGCTCTCGAGACGATGTTGAGGTCGTCCGGTAACCAAGAAAGTGCCGCACCTATTCTCCTGAAGCTCGGCCGGCTTAAGGAGATGGCGAGCAGATGGATGACCGCTGGTCGTAGTACGGGAGTAGACTACGCGAAGGCGCACAGCGATGAGTATGGCTACTTCGATCCCGATGGGCGGTACTATTACAACGGCCGTCAGTGGCGAGATCTGTTGACGCGCTTCCCTCAGAGCAGCTTGGCCGACTCCGCGCGCTGGTACTTGGCCCACATGGAACGCGGACACGGCGACTAGGTTCCAGTTCCGGAGTTCCACCCCGTTTGTTCCCGCGCCCTGATAGGGCGCTCTCGGCGCGAGCGCGGTCTGAAGACCTTCACTACCCGGTACGGTCGGCCGTGCAAGCCCTTTAGGGCGCGCCCGAGCCGAGAGCGGGCTATCAGCCCGCGGGAACCGAACCGGAGCGCACACTCTCATGCCCGAGCGTGCCTCTCGTAACTGGGTGTGCAACACACCCCGGGTAGCGCGTCTCTCCTCTCCGCACCCCTACGGGAGAGACCCATGTTGTACAGCTACGTCCGCCTCGCCATGCTGACCGCGGCCCTGGCCATTCCGGCTGGGCTCGCCCGGGATACCGGCGCGATGTCGGGACACGTCCGAAACCCAGCCGGCGAACCCATCGCCAAGGCCCAGGTCGTGGTCCTCGGCACGACCTTCGGAACCACGACCGACGACTCCGGCTACTACGCCATCAACCGCGTGCCCGCCGGGACCTACACGCTGCGCGGGCAGTTCATCGGCTACCAACCGACCGAAGTGGTCGGGGTGGCGGTCCGCGGAGGCACTACCAGAACCATCGACATGGTGCTGAAGCCGTCGGCATTGACCGTCGGCGGGGTCAACGTCGTCGCAGCGGCGTCTCCCGTCGTCCCGCGCGATCAAGCCGCGACGAAGGTGCAGAACAATGCGATCGACGAAGCCAGCGTCACCACCGGTGAGTTGCGGCGTACTGCCGGGATGGCGATGCAATACGGCAACGCGCAGACCGGCATGGCCACTCCGCAGAGCAACTACCGCCACCAGCATGACCCCTGGAACACCGAGTCCTACAACGTCATCGACGAGAACCCCTTCCTCGCCGTCTCGGCCCACCCGCTCTCGACCTTCTCGAGCGACGTGGACCGCGCGTCGTACGCGAACGTCCGGCGCTTCATCACGGAAGGCCAGCTACCGCCCAAGGACGCCGTGCGCATCGAAGAGCTCGTGAACTACTTCCCGTACAGCTACGCCGAGCCCGACAACGACGATCCGGTCGCCATTCATACCGAGGTCGCGCTGGCACCGTGGAACCACCGCCACCAGCTGGTCCGGATCGGCATCCAGGCCAAGCGCATCGACCTCGAGAACACGCCGCCCTCGAACCTGGTCTTCCTGATCGACGTGTCGGGTTCGATGTACGAGGCCGACAAGCTCCCCCTGCTCAAGCAGGCGTTCCATCTCCTGGTTCGCCAGCTCCGGCCCAAGGACCGTGTGGCCATCGTCGTGTACGCCGGCAACGCCGGCCTGGTCCTGCCTTCCACTCCGGGCAGCGAGAAGGAGAAGATCGACCAGGCCATTGATGCACTCGAGGCGGGTGGGTCGACTGCCGGGGGCGCCGGGATCAAGCGGGCGTATCAGGAGGCCGTCGCGAACTTCATTCAGGGCGGCAACAACCGCGTGCTCCTCGCCACCGACGGCGACTTCAACGTGGGCGTGTCGAGTGACGCGGAGATGGTCCGCCTCATCGAGGAAGAGCGGAAGACGGGGGTGTTCCTCACCACACTCGGCTTCGGCCAGGACAACCTGAAGGACTCGAAGATGGAAGAGATGGCCGACCACGGAAACGGCCAGTACAACTACATCGACAACATCATGGAAGCGCAGAAGGTCTTCATCTCAGAGCTGGGCGGAACGCTGTACACCGTCGCCAAGGACGTGAAAATCCAGGTCGAGTTCAATCCCGCTCAGGTGCAGGGGTATCGGCTCCTGGGATACGAGGACCGGCTGCTCAAGGATGAAGACTTCAAGGACGACAAGAAGGACGCGGGCGACATGGGGTCGGGCCATTCAGTCACGGCCCTGTACGAGGTGATTCCGGCGGGCGTCGATGCCGGCGAGGATCTGCGGACCCCGGACTCGCTCCGGTATCAGCACACGAAGAACACCCTCCGGGACCCCGAGCTCTCGAGGGACACCGGCGAAATGCTGTTCGTGAAGGTACGGTACAAGAGTCCGACGGGGAGCACGAGCAAGCTGATCACGCACCCTGTGCTCGCTCGTTCGTCCGAGGCACCGAGCGTGGACTTCCGGTTCCAGACCGCCGTGGTCGAATTCGGCCTGTTGCTCCGGCAGTCCCAGTACAAGGGCGACGCGAACCTCGGGGACGTGATCACGACGGCCCGGGGAGCTCTGGGCTCCGATCCCGATGGCTACCGCTCGGAGTTCGTGCGGTTGGCGCAGGCCGCGCGTGGTCTGGGGTTGCCGCTGGACGGAAGGGACGAGGGGCGTTAAGGTCGGAGTCGAATGCTTCGACTCCCAACGTTCAAGTATCTCGCGCCGGCCACGCTGGCTGACGCTCTGAAATGGAAAGTGGAGGCCGGTCCCGCCGGGATGTACGTCGCCGGCGGGACCGATCTTTATCCGAACATGAAGAGGCGCCAGCAGGTCCCGACCACGGTGATCTCGCTCGCTGCGATCAAGGACCTGACTGCGCTGTCCAGGACCAGTATCGGCGCCGGGAACACGCTGGCCGCGCTGGGTGAATCCCTCCCGCCCGCGCTTTCGGCGATCGCCACCGCCGCCAGTTCCGTCTCGACGCCCCTGCTCCGCAACATGGGCACGCTCGGCGGCAATCTCTGCCTCGATACCCGCTGCAACTACTACGATCAGACGTACGAGTGGCGGAAGGCCATCCACTTCTGCATGAAGAAGGATGGCGACACCTGCTGGGTCGCCCCGTCGAGCCCCCGATGCTGGGCGGTGAGCTCCTCGGATGTCGCACCCGTCATGGTGGCGATCGGCGCCGAGTATCAGCTGGCGGGGCCGAAGGGGGAGCGAGTGGTGCCGGCGGCGCGCTTCTACCACAACGACGGCATCAACTACCTCACGAAGCAACCGGACGAGATTCTGGTGGCCGTACGGCTTCCGGCCGAGGGCGGGTGGGATGCCGTGTACCACAAGTTGCGGCGGCGCGGCTCGTTCGACTTCCCGGTGCTCGGCGTCGCGGCGTGGGTCCGCTGGAACGGGAAGGCTGTCGCCGAAGCCCGCATCGTACTGGGCGGGGTCGCGAGCTATCCCCAGGAGATCCCCGAAGCTGGGGCGGCGCTCGTCGGCTCGGGCCTCGAGCCTGAAGCCGTCGCCAAGGCGGCCGACGCCGCGTTCCGTCCCGCGAAGCCGATGGACAACACCGATTTCGATCTGTCGTGGCGCAAGCAGATGACCCGCGTCTACGTGAAACGGGCCCTCGAGGAGCTGCGGAGTCGTCATAGTTAGCCGGGGCGCCGGCCCGAGCGCAGGCGAGGGCAAGCTGCTCCGCGTGCTCGGGCTCGCCTTCGGTCTCGCCATCGGGATCGGCGGCACCATCGGCGCCGGCATCCTCCGCACGCCCGGTGATCTGGCCACCTATCTCCCGAGTGCCGCGTGGATCCTGGGCCTCTGGATCGCGGGTGGCATCTACTGCTTCATCTGCTCCGACATCTTCGCCGAGCTTGGCACCGCCATTCCCCGCTCCGGCGGGCTCTACACCTTCGCTCAACGGGGTATCGGCAACTTCGCCGGCTTTCTCTTGGGCTACACCGACGCCGCGAGCATCTGCGCCGCGAATGCCGCCCTGGGCATCGTCGTCGGGGAGTACCTCGGCGTCCTGATCCCGGGGGTCGCCGGGCACGAAGTCCTCATCTCCGGGATCGTGATCCTGACGCTGGGAGCGCTGAACTGGGCGGGCGTCCGCTGGGGATCGACCATCCAGCAGGCCACGACGCTGATCAAGACCCTCGCCTTCATCGCTCTGATCATCGCGTGTTTCATGGTGACCCCGCCCTCGGGCGCGGGGGCACCGGTTCCCGCGGCCTTTCCGACCGGGCTCAAGTTCGCGACGGCGCTGCTGCTCGCCATGCAGGGTGTGGTGTTCACCTACGACAGCTACTACTACGTGATCTACTCGGCAGAGGAGATCGAGAATCCGGGACGGGTGATCCCGCGCGCGATCTACGGATCGATCGCACTGATCGCGGCGATCTACATCCTGCTCAACATCGCCTTCCTGCGGTTGATTCCCGTGGGTGCCATGGCGGGTGACAAGTTCATCGGCGGAACCGCGGCGGCGATCATCTTCGGGCCGCGGGGAGACACGGTGATCCGGGTGCTCGTGATGGCGTCCATCCTCGGAACGATCAACGCCTACATGCTGGCGGCCCCGCGGATCTTCCGGTCCATGGCACAGGATGGCCT
>DATNDQ010000081.1:0-8772 GCA_035553475.1 Gemmatimonadales bacterium | reverse complement strand
CCGTAGATCAGGGAGCAGGAGTCGATGACGCCCGACTCCTTCATTTCCAGATAGAGGTCGTTGCCTTCGCGGGTCCGCTCGCCCACGCCGCAGAACACCGAGCGGCCGCCGTGGCCCAAGGCCACGTTGTGGATGAGCTCCTGAATGATGACGGTCTTGCCCACGCCGGCGCCGCCGAAGAGACCGATCTTGCCGCCCTTCACGAAGGGGGCGATCAGGTCGACGACCTTGATCCCCGTCTCGAAGATTTCGGTCTTGGGCTCGAGATCCACGAACTTCGGGGTTTCCCGGTGGATGGGCCAGCGCTCGGCCGAGGCCGGAATGGCGGCGCCCTCATCGACCGGCTCGCCGAGGACGTTGAGGATGCGCCCGAGTGCGGCCTTGCCCACCGGGACCGTGATGGGGCTCCCGGTATCGAGCACCGGCATGCCGCGCACCACCCCGTCAGTGGAGCTCATTGCCACCGCGCGGGCCTGGTTCCGCCCGATATGCTGCTGCACCTCAGCCACCAGCCGGCCGCCCGAGTGCTCCACGACCACGGCGTTGTAGAGCTCCGGGAGATGCTCGGGCTCGAACTCGACGTCGAGCACCGGGCCGATCACCTGCACCACGTGGCCGGTGTTCTGCGTCGACTCGCTCTTCTTGGGAGCAGCCTTGGACTTCGTCGCCATGGGGTTCCTTATCCGTTAAGTGCTTCGGCTCCGCCGACGATCTCGGCGAGCTCCTGCGTGATCTGTCCCTGCCGCGCCCGGTTGTACGTCCGCTTGAGGAGGTCGAGCATCTCACCGGCGTTGTCGGTCGCGTTCTTCATCGCGGTCCGCTGGGAGCCGTAGAATCCGGCGGTCGTCTCCACCAGCGCCCGGTACACCTGGTTCCGCACATACAGCGGCAACAGCTCTTCGAGAATCGCTTCGGCCGAGGGCTTGAGCAGGTAGTCGGCTTTGACGCCGCCGGCCTTGGGTTCGGGGGGCGCCACCGGCAGAATCCGCACCGTCGTCGCCGGCGTCGAGATCGCGCTCGTGAACTTCGCGAACACGATCTCCACCGCGTCGAGCTCGGCCTTGGCGAACTGCTCCAGCACCGGCGTGATGATTTCCTGCGCATGGTCCGCCGTCGGCCGCTCGCCGATGTCGGTCCGCTGCGAGGCGACCGCGCGCTTGGTGAACCGGAAGAAGCTGGCGCCCTTCCGGCCGATCAGGTGGAGCTCCACCTGCACGCCCTGCCCTTCGAGCTCCGCGATCCGGCGGCGCATCTCCCGGATCAGATTGGTATTGAACGCCCCGCAGAGACCGCGATTCGCCGTGATCCCGATGAGGGCGACCCGCTTCACGCCCTGGGCCCCGGGCTGACGCAGCAGCGGAAATCGCTCGGCCAGATCGGGCGCGTACAAATCGCCGATCACTTCGGCCAGCGCGTTGGCGTAGGGACGGGCCGCGACGACGCGGTCCTGGGCGCGCTTCAGCTTGGACGTGGCGACCATCTCCATCGTCCGCGTGATCTGCCGCGTGCTCTGGACCGACTTGATGCGGCGGCGAAGCTCCCGGGCCTGGGCCATTAGCGGGCGCCGACCGCCTTGTACTGATCGATCGCCTTCTTGAGGCGGGCCTGGCAGTCGTCGGACATCGCCTTCTTGGTACGGATCTCGTCACCGATTTCGGGGTGCTGGGCCTTCATGAACTCATGGAAGCCCTTTTCCCAGGCGCGAAGCTCCTTCACGTCCACGTCGTCGAGCAAGCCGTTGGTGACGGCATAGATGATCATGATCTGCTGCTCGACCGGCATCGGCTCGTACTGCGATTGCTTCAGGACTTCGACGGTCCGGACGCCCCGCGCCAGCTGACGCTGCGTCGCGGCGTCGAGATCGGACCCGAACTGCGCGAAGGCTTCGAGCTCGCGGTACTGCGCCAGATCGAGCCGGAGACGGCCGGCGACCTGCTTCATCGCCTTGATCTGCGCGTTCCCGCCCACGCGCGACACCGAGATGCCGGCGTTCACCGCGGGACGGACGTTCGAATAGAAGAGGTCGGTCTCGAGGAAGATCTGGCCGTCGGTGATGGAAATGACGTTCGTCGGGATGTACGCCGAGACGTCGCCGGCCTGCGTCTCGATGATCGGGAGCGCGGTCAGCGACCCGCCACCCATTTCATCAGAGAGCTTGGCGGCGCGCTCGAGCAGACGGCTGTGGAGATAGAAGACGTCGCCGGGATACGCTTCACGGCCCGGGGGCCGGCGGAGCACCAGGGACAGCTGGCGGTACGCGGCGGCCTGTTTGGACAGGTCGTCGTACACGCACAGCGTCGCCTTCTTCTCGTTGTACATGAAGTACTCGGCCATCGTGCAACCGGAGTACGGCGCGATGTACTGCAGGGGCGCGGGTTCCGACGCGGACGCGACGACCACGATGGTGTACGCCATCGCGCCATGCTCCTTGAGCCGCTCCACCACCGACGCCACCGTCGAATTCTTCTGGCCGATGGCGACGTAGACGCAGATGACGCCCTGGCCCTTCTGATTGATGATGGTGTCGACCGCGATGGCGGTCTTGCCGGTGCCGCGGTCGCCGATGATCAGCTCGCGCTGACCGCGGCCGATCGGGATCATCGCGTCGATCGCCTTGACGCCCGTCTGGAGGGGCTCTTTCACGGGCTGCCGCTTGATGATGCCGGGAGCGACAATCTCGACCTTCCGGGTCGTCGTCGTCTTGATCGGACCCAGCCCGTCGACCGGAACCCCGAGCGGGTTGACCACGCGCCCAACGAGGGCGGGACCGACCGGCACTTCGAGCACGCGGGCGGTACGCCGGACCTCATCACCTTCGCGGAGCTGGAGGTAGTCCCCCAGAATCACGGCGCCGATGTTGTCCTCTTCGAGGTTCAGCGCCAGACCGGTGATCTTCTCGCCGGAGGAGGCCGTCACCTCGAGCATCTCGCCGGCCATCGCGGAGGTGAGGCCGTAGATGCGGGCGATTCCGTCCTTCACTTCCAGCACGGTTCCGACTTCGCGGACGTCGATGTCCGAGAGGTCGGCCGCCTGAATTTCCTTGAGAAGGATGTCCTTCAGCTCACCAGGTCGCAGGATGGAATCGGTCGCCATAAGCCGTCGTGAGAGAGATTGTGAAAAATATCACAAGGAAGGGGCACTCGGCAAGCCAGCCCCGGGAGCCCGAAAACCTCGCCGTTTGGACCTATTCGCGCGAGCGGGTATGTCCCCGGGCGAATCGACCCAGCACGCCCTTCGCGCCAAGGGCGGCGAGCTCGCCCGGGAGGACGCCGGCCACCCGACGCGCCGCCGCCGCCAGGTGCCCGGACGAGGCATACGCGAGCATGCGGGCCACCACCCCCACGGGATATCCGGGATTGCCCAGGAGATCCTCGGCCCAGGCCACCCGCGCCAGATCGATCACCCGCTTGAGGTTCGGCGCGCCCCCCGCCGCGAACTGCCGGGAGAGATACTCGCGCGTGACGCCAAGAGCCTGAGACACCTGGGCCGTGGTGGTCGGGCGGCCGGGACGGCCCACGCGCCGGAGAACCTCGGTCCAGGCAGCGCGCTGGATCGGCTCGGAGAGCCGCAGGAGCTTCGGCCCATCCGCCATGGCTTCCCGCCGCGCCGACTCGGCGCTTCGTGACGCGACCCATTCCCCCGCCACCGCATTGTCGACGCCTTCGACCAACACGCCGGCGAACCCCGCGTCCCGGCACCGCGCGAGGATCGCGCCGTCTTCAGGCTTGAACGCCGAGAGGGCGTAGAACGGGATTCTGGGGTAGCGGGCGGGGAGGGCGAAGACATCGGCCGGCACGGATTTCACGTCGAGGATCACGGCCCCGATGAGGCGCTGGAGCATGAGACGCCGCAGCTGATCCGCGCTCCGGCACACGCGGACGCCCCCGCCGGCGCTGGTCGGAATGCCGCGGCGCACCGCGCGGCGCGCGTCGGCTCGGGGGTGGTACACCGGGACCACCGCCGTCACCGCGGCGGCTCCGGCACCTCCTGCAGGGCCCGCACCATCTCCGCTCCCCGGCGCAACACGCCCCGCGCGTTGTCGTAGGAGATCGTGGAGACCGCGTCATCCAGTGGATGCCACGAACAGGCGGAGATCCCCTCCTCGAGCTGCGGCGTCGGGTCCCCGTGCCGGGACTCGAAGAGGAAGAAGTGGCAGTACTTGTGGATGGTCTTGCCCTTGAAGCGGAAGTACCAGTCGATCACGCGGATGGGCCCGTGGAGCAGCAGATCCTTCAGACCGGTTTCTTCCTCAACTTCGCGTCGCGCCGCGTCCGCGGGAGGCTCCGCAGTTTTCAGGTGCCCCTTCGGAAAGCCCCAGTTCTTGTACGAGTCTCGGATGAGGAGGTACCGCGTGACTCCCTCCTCGCGACGGAATACCACGCCGCCCGCGCTCGTCTCCCGCTGCGCCTTCTTCGCCGGCTTCGACATCTGGTCCCTAAAAAACGCTGAACGTGAAGTATTTGCGCGGATTGGCCTGGATGTCGGCCAGGAGCTGGCGAAGCTGAATCATCGTAAAGGTCGTTTCCTTATAGAGCGACGAATCGGCCACCAGGAGCCCGAGCGTGCCGGTCTTGTTGGCGATCCGTGACATCACGGTGTCCGCGTTCACCAGTACCCGAACCAGGCTCTCCTGGTTCTTGTGCGCCGCCTCAGCCAGATCCCGCAGATCGGCGCTGGTGGTACGGATGTCCTGACTCGCGGCCGCGGTGTTGTTCAAGATGGAGGATACCTGCCCCCCGCTGGTCGCGCTGTCCAGCCGTCCGGCGGTGTTCTGGAGTCGCGTCGCCGCGTCGGCGAGAGATTTCGAGCCGGTTTGCAGGTTGTTGCCGACGTTGCCGATCACGTTGGCCTGCTCGTCGGTCACCTTCACCAGGCGGTCGGCGATCTGGCCGAAATCGTGAATCGAGCGCCGCAGGTCATTGACGGCGTTCGTATCGAACGCGGTCTGGATGCGGTTGGCGACGGTGCCGATATCGGTCGCGATGCGCGAGGCCTGTGCGGTGAGCTGGCCGATGTCGGGCAGCGTCGCGCCGGGCCAACGCCCTCCCCCGCCCGCCGACGCTTCGGCGATGGCCGAGCGGACGTTGGGATCATCGGGGAGCTGGTCCTGGGACGTGACGGTGACGGCCCATTCGCCGAACAGGGACGCCGATGCGGCGATGGCGGCGGGACGCGGCGGGAGGGACACTCCGGTATAGACCTTGAGGTCGGCTTCGACCCAGTTCCCCGGCGCGAGGCGAATGGCCTCCACCCGGCCGATCCGGACGCCGCGAAGCACGACCGGATTCCCGACGCCGAGGCCGCCCACGGTGCGGAAGCGCGAGGTGTACATCGTCTCGGTTTTGCCGAGGTGCGCGCCCGACAACCAGAGCGCCCCACCCACCACGAGGGTGAGGGCGGCAATGACCGCCAGGCCGACCGCGAACTCGTTTTCGCGCTTCACGAAGGAATCCCTTCGATGAACTGTCGTACCAGTGGATCCTGGGTCGTCTGGATTTCGGCGACCGATCCGACCTGCCGGATCTTTCCTTCATACAACATCGCGATCCGGTCCCCGACCGTGTAGGCGCTCCGCATGTCGTGTGTCACCACGATGCCGGTGACGCCCAAATGCTCGCGCGTGCGCACCATCAGTTGGTCAATGACGGCCGATGTGACCGGGTCCAGGCCCGTGGTCGGTTCATCATAGAGGATGTAGCGGGGCCGCAGCGCGATGGCCCGCGCGATCCCAACCCGCTTCCTCATGCCCCCGGACAGCTCGGCGGGCAACTTGTCGTCATTCCCCGTCAGATCCACCAGGGCCAGCGCTTCGGACACCCGTTCGGCGATTTCTTCATCGCCCAGCGCCCGGCGCCTGAGTCCCAGGGCGACATTCTCCGCGACCGTCATGGAATCGAAGAGGGCCGCGAACTGAAAAACGTAGCCGATCTGCGCCCGCAGGCTCGAGAGGTCGTCACGGTCCAGATCCGGGACTGACTGCCCGTCAACAATGACCTGGCCGAGGTCGGGCTGCAACAACCCGACCACGTGCTTCAGCAGCACGCTCTTCCCGGTGCCGGAGTACCCGATGACGACCAGCGTCTCGCGGTCGCGCACCGTCAGCGTGAGGTCGTCGAGCACCACGTGCTCACCGAACGCCTTCCGGACGCCTTTGAACTCGATCACAGGAGCACCGTGGCCCAGAAGGCGTCGAGCACCAGGATCAGGACCGCCGAATAGACGACGGCTCGCGTCGTGCTGAGTCCCACCCCTTCCGCCCCGCCCCTCGTGCCCAAGCCCACGACGCAGCCCACGAGGGTGATGGTGAAGCCGAAGGTCGCGCTCTTGAAGAGGCCGAACCAGACGTCCTTGAACACATAGAAGAGCTTCAACCCCTTCAGGAAATCGGGGGTCGAGAGGCCCAGCAGGCCCAGGGACGTCAGCCAACCGGTCGTGATCCCGATGGCGATCGCGAAGGCGACGATGACTGGAAACATCGTGGTCCCCGCCGCGACTCGCGGAATCACCAGGTAGCTCTGAGGGTCGTAAGCCAGCGTCTCGAGGGCGTCTACCTGTTCGGTCACCCGCATGGTGCCGAGCTCTGCGGCCATGCTGGCCCCCACCCGGCCCGCCAGCGCGAGGCCGGCAAGGACGGGACCGAGCTCGAGCATCATGGTCTTGCCGACCAGGGTGCCGACGAAATAGAGCGGAACGGCCCCGGTGAACGTGTACGAGGCCTGGAGGGCCAGGACGATCCCGGTGAAGGCGGCGATGAAGAGGGCCACGGGGAGAGAGTCGACTCCCACCCGGCGCATCTGCGTGATGGTGAGGGGGAACCAGATGCTGACGTCGGGGAGGGCCCGGACGGTGTCAGACAAGAACTGGCCAAGACGGCCCACGGCCCTGATCCCTGCCACCGTTCGCCGACCGAGTGCCGTAATCACGGCGAGAACTTAGTGATTAGTCGGTTAGACGGTTAGGCGGTTAGTAAAAAAGAAGTGGCCGGGAATCTCCCCCGGCCACCGACTCACTAACCGTCTAACCGCCTAACAACTAACGCCTAGGCTGCGAAGCTCCCCAGCGCCTTGCCCACATCCCCATCGCGCAGCCGCTTCAGGGCCCGATCGCGAAGCTGCCGCACCCGCTCCCGGGTGACGCCGAGGAGGCCGCCGATCTCTTCGAGGGTGTGTTCGCGGCCGCCGTCCAGTCCGAAGTACAGGCGCAGGACTTTGGCATCGCGGCGCTGGAGGGTATTCAGCGCGTTCTCGACTTCGTCCGAGAGGAACCGGTCCATCGCCTGGTCCTCGGTGTCCGGCAGATCTTCGGCGATGAAGCGCTCGATGAGCGAGCGGTCACCGTCGGGATCGAGCGGCGCGTCGAGGCGCACGTCACCCGTGTTGAGGGCGGCGAGGGACTGCACCACCTCGAGCGACAGCTTGGTGGCGTCGGCGATCTCTTCGGGGGTCGGCTCCCGGCGCAGCGTCTGCCGCAGGTACTCGGCGGTGCGGACGATGCGGGAGAGGTCGGCGGTGCGGTTCAGCGGCACGCGCACGGTACGACCCTGGCGGGCCAGCGAGGCGAGGATCGCCTGGCGGATCCACCATACGGCGTAGGAGATGAACTTCACGCCCTGGTCGGGATCGAACTTCCGCGCGGCCGTGAGCAGCCCGACGTTCCCCTCGCCGATGAGATCGGTGAGCGGGAGACCCCGGTTCTGATATTTCTTGGCCACGGAGATGACGAAGCGCAGGTTGCGCTTGACCAGCTCCTGCATCGCCTCCTGATCGCCGGCGCGCACCTTCCGGGCGAGGGCGATCTCCTCCTTCTGCGTGAGCAGCGGAGTCTTGGAGACCTCGTGCAGGTACTGATCGAGGATGTCGCGCTCGTGCTCGTGATGGCCCAGGCCGGTGAGCAGGCCGCGGCGGCGTCCGCGCTTCTTGGTCGCCTTGGCCTTGGGGGCCGGGGCGGCCGCGGGGGCGGGCGCAGTGGGAGCCTTGGCCGCGGCCTTCGGCGCCACGGGCTTTTTCCCGGGCGCCTTCTTGGTCTCGGCGGTCTTCTTCTTCTTTTCGTTCTTTGTCATGGGATTGGTCTCGGTCGAGCCTCTAGTACGCCTGAGGGCCCGGAAAGTTCACCGAAGGCCCGATATCGCTTGACACTGACATAACGCCCCGATAAGATGCCGTGTTCCCGCCCAGGGGCTTTGTCGGGGGCCGCAAATATCCCTGAGAAGGCTGGAAAAACAAGGGGGGCGTAGCTCAGTTGGGAGAGCGCGTGAATGGCATTCACGAGGTCAGGGGTTCGATCCCCCTCGCCTCCACTGACTAGACGGCTGGACGGGTAGACGGCTAGGGGTGGATAGACGGGTAGGCAGGGGCTGGAGCAGGCGGTTAGCTTCCTTGCTCTTGCGGGAATAGCTCAGTTGGTAGAGCACAACCTTGCCAAGGTTGGGGTCGCGGGTTCGAGTCCCGTTTCCCGCTCTGAAAACGGACATCGTCGCGGGGTGGAGCAGTCTGGTAGCTCGCCGGGCTCATAACCCGGAGGTCGTGGGTTCAAATCCCACCCCCGCTATTGAAGAAAATGCGGATTGCGGAATGCGGAATGCGTTTCCCCGCCCGTAATCCGCATTCTTGTCTCGGGCGGTTAGCTCAGTTGGTTAGAGCGCCACGTTGACATCGTGGAGGTCACAAGTTCGAGTCTTGTACCGCCCATCGGACTCCCCGCGCCCATAGCTCAACTGGATAGAGCGCTTGACTACGGATCAAGAGGTTGGGGGTTCGACTCCCTCTGGGCGCA
>DATNDQ010000080.1:0-6928 GCA_035553475.1 Gemmatimonadales bacterium | reverse complement strand
CGGCGGGCCGCGATCACGGGGATGAACCGGTGCATCTCACCGTAGAGATCGAGCTCCTGCACCACCTCACGGCGATAGGCCTTGAGCCCGCAATTGAAGTCGTGCAGCTGAACGCCCGAGACCTTCGACGTGACATAGTTGAAAAACTTGCTCGGCAGCGTCTTGCCGAGCGGATCGTTGCGCCGCCGCTTCCATCCCGACACGAGATCGGTCTTCTCGAGCGCCTCGAGGAGGCGCGGGAGCTCGGCGGGCTTGTCCTGGAGATCGGCATCCATCGTGATCACGGCGTCACCGAGGGCGGCTTCGAAGCCGACGTTCAACGCGTCAGCCTTCCCCTGGTTGGAACGGAACGAGAAGACGCGGACGCGGTTGTCCTTCGCCGCGAGCTGGCGCAGGACCTCGTCGGAGCCGTCGGTCGAGCCGTCGTCGACGAACACGAGATCCATCTTGCAGCCGAGCCCCTTGAGCACGTCCGACACCTCACGGTGCAGCTGCTCCAGGGTTCCCCGCTCGTTGAAGACGGGGACCACGATGCTCACAGTGGGAAAGCTTTGCGAAACGGTCACGAAGTCTCCGCAATCAATGAAGCGTCCCGAAGGCCGCGGAAGAGAAAGGCGAGCCCGCCGATCGCGCCGACCACGACGAACGCGACGAAGTACATCAAGCTGAACACAAGAACGGTGGACCTCGGGATGCCCAGCGAGGCCAACAACAGGATCCACGCACCTTCGCGGATGCCGAGTCCGGAAAACGTGATCGGCATCATCGCTCCCAGCGATACGATCGGCACGCACACGAGGTAGACCGGCAACGGGATGTGGAGTCCGAGACCCACACCCAGGACCATCCAGGCGACGATGTACGTGCCCTGCACCAGAAGCGACGTCGCACTCACGCCGACCAGCCGGCCCGGCTGGCCGAGGAGCGCCTTGGCGAGCTCCCAGCCGCCCGCCCAGGCGTGACGAGACCGCTGAAGCCGGAGACGCACGATCAAGAACCCGGCGACGCCCAGCACCACCAACCCCCCGATGCCTGCCGCCACCACTGACCAGCGGAGGTGCGCCTCGCCAAGCGCGGTGAGCTCCGCCCCTCCCAGGAGGAGCCCGAGCAGCAAGTACAGGCCCAGGGCCGCCACGCCGAACAAGCGGTCCAGGAGAATGCTCACGGCCCCGCGCACCTTCCCCCCGGCACTCGGGGCCACCGCAACCACCCGGACGGCGTCACCGCCGATGGAAGTCGGCAGGAAGATGCTGAAGAAGTTTCCGATCAAGTACAGCCGGTACAGGTAGCCGAACCGGGGAACGCCACTTCCGCTGGCGCCCATGATCAGGCGCCAGCGCTCCGCGGAGAGCGCCTGGGCCACAAGCTGCACTACCACGCCGGCCACCAGGGTGAGGATCGTCCCCAGCCCCCAGTGCACGTCCGCCTGCGAGAAATCGACCCGGAGCAGGATGGCGGCCAGGAGACCGCCACCCACGACCAGCCGGAGGAGAACGACCAGCAACCGCTTGGGAGAGCGGGTGGAAGTGCCGGAATTCGTGGGATCCTGAGCCGAACTGGTCATCGTTATTCGCCCCTGAAAGAGCAATTTCTGCGCTAGGGCGGACAACAATGTAACACACCGGAAAATAAGGTGTTACAGCTCAGCAGAGGGCCCTGGAGACGGTATTTTGCCGGTCCCCAGGGCCCGTTGTGGCAAACCTGCAACAGCTATGCGATTACCAGCCCGGATTGGTGTTCCAGACGGCAATCTTGCCCCACCACTCCGATTCCGGAGCTCCGGGGCCCTGGTTCATGTTCCGGCCGATCGCGAGGCCGTAGATGTAGGAATTGGTTTCCACGATGCCGGTGAAGGACTTCACCAGCACCCCGTCCACCCACAACTCGCAGGCGCCATTCGCGGAGCTCGAGCCCGCAGGGGTCGAGACCTTGAAGTGCATATGGTACTGGTGCCACTGGCCGTCGAAGGGCGTAAAGGGCATCGCGTCGTCGGACGGCTCCTGATTGGCCGGCCACCCGAACGTGTAGTCACCGCCGAAAATGCCGAGCACGAGGTTGAACCGCCCGGTCGGCGTCCGCCCGAACACGAACTTGTACGCGGGGGCCGAGGTGCATCCCCAGGCCGCCGGCGCGACGGACGTGAACCCGTTGCTGAACTTCGCGTAGACCTCGATCCAGATCTCGGTCTGGGGCGAGGGCAGCGTGATGTTCCGCCCGATGGTGAAGTCGGTGCAGCGTCCGCTGGTCCCGGATCCGCCTTCCGAAGTTCGATCGGGGAAGTCGAAGCGCATGGATTGCGTCGACGACCCGTATCCGACCGTATTGTCCAGGAAGATCTGGGTCGGAGTCTCGTCTTCCGCCACGGAATAGATGCCGCGGGGGTCGGCGATCAGGTTGGAGGTCGACGTGTAGCTCGAGAAGTCCTCCAGCAGCCACGGCGCCGTAGTCGTCAGCGTGTCGACGGTCACCGTGGTTGAGCCTGACGCCGTGTCCACGGTCGCCTTGATCGTCGCCGTACCCGGGCTCACGCCGGTCACCGAGCCGGTCGCGGGGTTTACGGTGGCGATGGTCCCCGACAGTGAGCTCCACGTCACGGGGTGGCCCGTGAGAATGGCGCCATTCCGGTCGCGAACCGTCGCGCTCAGGCCGACGGAAGCCCCCTGCACCACCGAGGGACCGGCCGGCGCGATGGACACCGTGGCGGCCAGCACCACGTTCACCACCGCGGTCGCCGTGCCCGGGATCGTCTCACTCGTCGCCGTAATCGTCGCGGTGCCCGTGCCCACTGCCGTCACGAGGCCGGAGCCGTTAACGGTGGCTACCGCCGTGTTGCTCGAGCCCCAGGTCACGACCCGGCCGGTGAGGATGTTTCCGCCCGCGTCCTTGGTCGTGGCCGTCAGCTGGTACGTTTTCGTTGGTGCCACCGTGTCGAGTGCGGGAGTGACGAGGACGAGCGCCACCGGCGGCTTGACCACCGTGACGGTCGAGGTGTCGGCGAACGTCGAGGACGTCGCGGTCACCTTGAAGGTCCCGCCCGTGGAGCCCGCCGTGTAGAGCCCGTTCGCCGACACCGTTCCACCGGTAGCGGCATACGTCGGCGTCACGGCCGCCGTACTCGAATCAGAGTACTTGCCGACCGTCGAGAACTGCTTCGTGCCGCCGGTATTGATCGTCGCGGTATCAGGGCTGGTGATGATCCGTACCATGACCGGGGGCGCCACGGTGACCGTCGCGGCCGCCGTTCCGTTCTTCCCTTCACTGGTCGCCGTGATCGTGGCCCCACCCGCCGTCACGCCCGTGACGAGGCCCGTACCGCTCACGGTCGCATTCCCGGAATTCGAGCCCCACGTCACCACGCGTCCGGTCAGGGTGTTGCCCTTGGCGTCACGCGTGGTGGCGGTGAGCTGGACCGTCTTCCCGATCTGAACGCTGGGAGTCGGGGGCGTCACGGTGACCGATGCCACCGGGACCTGGATGACGACGATGGTCATGACGCCGCTCTGGCCACCGCTCGACGCCGTGATGGTCGTGCTGCCGACCCCGGTGCCGGTGACGAGTCCTCCGCTGTTCACCGTCGCCACGCCGGTATTCCCGCTCGACCACGTGACGGGCCGGTTCAACGGATTGTTCGACGCGTCTTCCGGCGTCGCGGTCAGCTGCACCGTTCCGCCCTGCTGGATGGTATCGAGGGCAAGGGACATGACGACACTGGCGACGGGAACGTTGACCACGGTGATGATGGAGGCACCGGTGACGCCTTCACTCGTCGCCAATACGGAGTCGACACCGACGGCCACCGCCGTCACCGTCCCCGAGCCGCTCACGGTGGCGATCGACGGGGACCGCGTGGTCCACGTGATCAGCCTTCCGGTCAGCGTGTTCCCGACGTTGTCCTTGGTGACGGCCGACAGGGTGACCTGCGTGCCGACTTGGAGGGTGTCCGTACGCGGTGAGGTCGCGACGGACGCCACCGGGATCTGGTCGACTTCCAGGTCGGCACTGGTGGAGACGCCATGCTGTCTCGCGGTGATGGTCGTGGTCCCGACGCCGACCCCCGTAGCCAGCCCGGTCGAATCGATGGTCGCGACGCCGGTATTGCTGCTGTTCCAGGCCGGCGTGCCGTAGAGGACCTGTCCCGTGCCCTTGTTCCGCAGAGACGCGGTGAATTGCGCGGCGGCCCCGACCGAGATCTTCACCGGACTGGGCGTCACCGTGAGAATCAAGTCGGCGGTCGAGTCGACCCCAGGGATCCCCGGACTGGTAGAGGTGCCTGAGAAGCCGACGGTACCGGTGTCGCAAGCCACCAGCGCCAGCGCGGCGATGATGACCCGGATCCGGGACGGAGAGAGCAATGAATAGTTTCGCATGATCAACATCCAATCCGTTGGGTGCTCACCACGATATTGTCGAAATACCGGTCCTCGGCCTGTGCCGCGCCGTCGTTCCAGTAGTTCTCGAAGTAGATCGCGTTGATCCCGTACGCCGAATATGAGCTGACCCAGTTCATGCCGGTCTTCTGGGCCTCGAGAGAATCATTGATCCACAGCTCGAAGATCCCGTTGGAGGATCCCGAGTCGTTGAGCTTCACGTGCGCTTCGACGCAATACCACTGCCCCACATGCGCCGCGTCGAAGATGGGCGTGGGATGCGGGGAATTCTTCGCCTGCCCCAAGTAGGTCAGGCCCGCGTTGTACCCGGTCGACACCAGGTTTCCGGATGCGTCCACGCCCGAGGCAGGGTCGAGGATGAGCCCCAGGGTGTCCAGACCATTGGCCACGTCCCCACCCCAGACATGCGCAGCCGCCGCCTCGGCAAAGTTGGAGCTCCCGAACACCAACGCGCGCGTGAGCTTGTCGTGCGCCCCACCGATCCATCCGGCTTGCGCCTTGACGTACATGCGCCAGTAGATCTCGCGGTACTTCGTGGTGCTGTCACCCGTTCCTGATTTGAAATAGCTGGACGGCGTCTTCCCGAAAGCCAGGTGGAGGTCACCTGCGGTCAGTGCGCCCGCCGTGAAATGCCCGTCCATCCCATACGAGCCGTCTTTCCCGACGCCGGCCGTGCGATTGAACACCGTGCCGACGCCGTCGGTCTCGAAATAGCTCGACAGCCGGTCCTGCTCGAAGTCGTCGCAGAAGATCCACCCCGGCTGCGGCGACGCGCACTCGGCCGCCGAGCTCGCGTTGGCGACCACGACAACCTTGGACGTGTCGGCCAGCGCCGACTTGCTCGCAATGACCTGGAACGTTCCCGTGGCCGTGCCCGCGGTGAACAGGCCGCCGCCGCTAACCGTTCCACCTGTCGCCGAGAACGTCACCCCGGCCAGAGCGGCGCTGCTCGAGTCCGAGAACTTGCCGGTCGCGGTGAACTGCTGGGTGTGCCCCGTGTCCACCTGCGCCGAGTCAGGGGTCAGGATCACGCGGACCAGCGTCGGGAGTGTGACCGTCACCTTCGACGTGTCTTTCAAAGCGGTATTGGCCACCGCCGTCGCGATCACCTTGTACGAACCGGCAGTCGCGGGACCCGTGTAGAGTCCACTGGCGTTGACACTGCCGCCCGTGGCCGAGTAGGTCGCCGGCACGGCGGCCGTGCTCGAGTCGGAGAACTTGCCCGTCACGGTGAACTGCACGGTGTGACCCGTGTCCACCGCCGCGCTGTCGGGCGTCAGGTTGATGCGGACGAGGGTCGCGGACGCGGGCGTCACGGTGACCGTGTCCTTGCCCTGCACTCCTTCGCTCGTCGCCGTGATGACCGTGATCCCAGCGCTCACACCGGTCACGACGCCGCTGCCGTCCACCGTGCCGACACCCGGCGTGCCACTCGACCAGGTCACCACCCGTCCCGTCAGGACGTTGGCGCTCGAGTCCTTCGTAGTGGCGGAGAGGCTGACGGTGGTACCGGCGGTGATGCTCGGATGGACCGGCGTGACGGTCACGCTCGCCACCGGCGCGAGGGTGACGGAGATCGAGGCGGTGTCGGCGGGAATGCCGCCCGACAGCGTCGCGATCGCGTGGTAGCTCCCCGTCCCGCCGCCGGCGGTGTACAGGCCGGCCGGTGTGATGGACCCACCCGACGCGGTGAACGTGACATCCGCGGCCAGGGAGTCCCCCGCGCTGTCCTTCCCCCAGGCCGTGAAGGTCCTCTGCTGGCCGGGGTGAAGCGTGACGGCGGAGGGTGAAATGACGATGGTGGTGATGGTCTTCTTGGGTCCGGTCGCATCTTTCGGGCAGGCGGCGGCGCCGAGGCCGGCCGTCAGCCCCAGCAGTACCGCGGGACGCCACCACTGCGTGAACAGGCCACGCCGACCGGACATCTGACCTCCAAAGACACGAATGCCGCCAGCAGCCGAGTGAATTCGACTTGCTGGCGGCCAGGCGAGCGTTGCGACGACGCGTCGTGCTAGTGCGCCGCTTTAGCCCCTTAGCTCTGCGTCGCCGCCTTTCGGCGGCTTTGCTCTGAGCAGCAATGCCTCCAGCACACCTTCAAACGTGGAGGCTAAAGTCCTAGGGCGGAAGAGGTTGGGAAATTGGCGCTCTCGCGGCCCTAATGACCCACTTAACCATTGTAGGTAGTGAAAGGTCGGTGCTTCAGGGCTCCGCTGCGGTGACGACGCTCACCCCAACCATGTGGCCTCCCAAGCGCGGTACTGCAGAATCGCCCACATCCCGAGCGCGTCCCCCGTCCGTCCAGCCAGGAACGACTCCCACGCCTGCCGAACCGGAGCGAGCTCGAGGCGACTCCCTGCCCCACCGGAGAGCAGATCGTTCGCCCACGTTTTCAATGGACCCCGGAGCCACGTCTCGATCGGCACCGAGAACCCGACCTTCGGACGATCCACCAGCGCCTCCGGCACATGCCGATAGAGCACCTGACGCAGAATCCATTTCCCCTGGCCATCATGGATCTTCCATGCGGCGGGCAGCCGCCA
>DATNDQ010000079.1:0-7640 GCA_035553475.1 Gemmatimonadales bacterium | reverse complement strand
GAGATCATGCCGGGCCTCTCGCGCGCCACGAACCGCGCGGGCGGTACCGAAGGCGGGATGACCACCGGCGAGCCGCTCACGGTGCGGGTGGCCATGAAGCCCATCTCGACCCTGATGACGCCGCTCAAGACCGTCGACCTGAAAACGGGAGCCACCGCGCAGGCGCAGTCGGAACGGTCCGATGTGACCGCTGTGCCCGCCATGGGTGTGATCGCGGAAGCGATGGTGGCTCTCGTGCTGGCGCATGCGATGCGCGAGAAGTTCGGCGGGGATGCGCTGTCGGAAATGCGCCGCAACTGGGAAGGGTACGCCGCGCGGCTGGCCGCGCGCGCGTCCGGAGGGACGTATTCATGAAGCGACACATCGTACTGGTCGGGTTGCCCGGCTCGGGGAAGACCACCGTGGGGCGGCTCCTGGCGGAGCAGCTGCAGGCCGGCTTCGTGGACGTCGACACCATTCTGGTGCGCAAGGAAGGCAAGCCCGTCACGATGATCTTCGCGGAGAAGGGTGAAGCCGCGTTTCGCGTCATGGAACAACAGGAGATGGAGAACGCGTTAGGGCAGGTGCCGGCGGTCATCGCCCCGGGGGGCGGCTGGGCGGCACAACCGGGCGCCATTGCCTCGGCGAAGCCTCAGGCGTTTGTGGTGTATCTGAAGACGAGCCCGCAGACGGCCTCCGACCGCGCGGCCCCCGAGGGAACCCGCCCGTTGTTAATGGGGGAGGACCCGGTGGAGCGGATGAAGGCGCTCTTGAAGGATCGCGAGGCCGCGTATCTCCAAGCGGACGCGAAGGTTGAGACGGACAAGAAGGCGGCGGCGCAAGTGGCGCAGGACCTGGTCTCCCTTGCGCGGAGCGGTGCAGGCTGGTGAAGATGCCCCCGCGGCCGTCCCCAGGGCCGTTGATGATGAAAGGTTGATCAGTGGCTGCTAAGAAGAAACCCGTGAAAAAGAAAGCCGCGGCGGAAGAGAAACCCGTCCCCGCTCCCGCCCCCGCGCCCAAGAAGCGCGGCGGGAAGAAGCGGGCTTCGCCCGTCGTCGAAGTAATTGCGGATTCGGCCGAAGGAGAGGAAACCGAGGCCGAGGAGACCGTCGCGTCCACGAACGGGAAGGGCTCGCTCGTCATCGTCGAGTCTCCCACCAAGGCGAAGACCATCGGGAAGTACCTGGGCCGGGGCTACACGGTGAAGGCGACCATCGGCCACCTTCGGGATCTCCCCCGCCGCAAACTCGGCGTGGACGTCGATAACGGGTTCGAACCCGAATACGTGACCATCAAGGAGAAGGCCAAGACCCTCGCCGAGATCAAGAAAGCGGCAAGGGCAGCGTCCCAGGTCCTGATCGCCACCGATCCGGACCGAGAAGGTGAAGCCATCGCATGGCACGTCGCGGGGCAGCTCGGCAAACGCGACAAGGTCCGCCGCGTGCTGTTTCACGAAATCACGAAGGACGCGGTCAAGCTCGCCCTCGCGAACCCCCTCGACATCGATCAGAAGAAGGTGGACGCCCAACAGGCCCGCCGGATCCTCGACCGGCTGGTGGGCTACAAGGCCTCCCCGCTCCTCTGGAAGAGCATCAAGACGGGACTCTCCGCGGGCCGGGTACAGACGGTGGCCCTCCGGTTGATCTGCGAGCGGGAAGACGAAATCCGGAAGTTCGTGCCGCAGGAGTACTGGACCATCGAGGCCGACCTCGAGAAGGACGGCCAGTCGTTCCAGGCGCGCCTCCACAAGCTGGATGGCGCCAAGCCCGACATCAAAGACCAGGCGACCGCGCAGGGCATCGTCGACGAAGCGACGAAGATCCCCTTCGTCGTCACCGACGTCACCAAGAAGGAACGCCGCCGGAATCCGCCCGCCCCCTTCATTACCAGCACCCTGCAGCAGGAGGCCGCCAAGCAGCTTGGCTTCTCGGCCAAGCGCACCATGCGGGCCGCCCAGGGGCTCTACGAGGGCGTGGACGTGGGTGATGGCCCGGTCGGCCTCATCACCTACATGCGAACCGACTCCGTCCGCGTGGCGGACTCGGCCATCGAACAGGCGCGCGAGTTCATCAACGCGAATTACGACAAGCGGTATCTCCCCGAGACCCCGAACGTCCATGCCGGCAAGCGCGGCGGGAACGCCCGGGTCCAGGACGCCCACGAAGCGATCAGGCCGACGGAAGTCGGCCGCCGGCCCGAGGACATGAAGAAGTACCTCGAGTCGGACCTGTTCAAGCTCTATCAGCTCGTCTGGCGGCGCTTCGTCGCGTCCCAGATGACGCCCGAGGTCTACGAGCTCACCACCGTGGACTTCGACATGGGACGCTTCCTGTTCCGGTCCACCGGGTCGGTGGTGCTCTTCGACGGCTACCGCGTCCTCTTCCGCGAGGGTCACGAGGCGGAGGAAGCGAAGAACGCGGACGACCTCGCCCCCATTCCGCCCCTCGCCGCCGGCGACCGTCCGACGCTCAAGCAGATCACGCCGACGCAGCACTTCACGGAGCCGCCCCCGCGGTACAGCCAGGCGTCGCTGGTGAAGATGCTCGAGGAGCAGGGGATCGGCCGTCCGTCCACCTACGCGGCCATCATCTCGACGCTCCAGGCGCGCTGGTACGCGACCATGAAAGAGCGCCGCTTCTCCCCCACGCCGCTCGGAGAAAAGGTGTGGAAGGTGATGCAGCGCTGTTTCCCCGACACCTTCCAGGTCGGGTTCACGGCGCAGATGGAGACCGAGCTGGACAAGGTGGAAGACGGCGACATGCCCTGGCAGGAGGTGCTGGGCGGGTTCTGGACGCCGTTCGCGGGGCAGCTGGCTGCGATCGACGTGCCGCGCATCATCAACGACGTCCACGATCTCCACAACCTGCACCTCGAGCGCTGTCCGACGTGCGGGTCACCGCTCGAGGTTCGTTCGGGCAGGTTCGGCCCCTACATCGCGTGCGCCAAGTACCCGACCGAGTGCAAGTTCTCGAAGCCCATCGGCCGGGACAAAGTCCCGGACAAGCCGACGGACGAGATCTGCAAGGAGTGCGGCGCACCGATGGTCATCAAGACCGGGCGCTTCGGGGAGTTCCTGGCGTGCACGCGGTATCCGAAGTGCACCCACACCAGGCCGGTACCTCTCGGCATCAAGTGTCCGAAGTGCGAGGTCGGTGACCTGGCCGAGCGGCGGACCAAGAAGGGACGCAACTTCTACGGATGCCTCCGGTATCCCGACTGCGACTTCTCGGTCTGGAACAAGCCGGTGGCGGTGAATTGTCCGTCGTGCGGCTATCTGGGTATGGAAGAGAAGCGGACCAAGACGATGGGGGTCACCCGCAAGTGCCTGAAGTGCGGACACGAAATGACGGTGGACGAGGCAGCCACGGCGGAGGTCGCGGGCTGACGGCTGCCGTAGTCGGCGGGGGCTTGGCGGGGTGTGAAGCCGCCTGGGCCCTGGCCGAACGGGGGGTCTCCGTCACCCTCCACGAGATGCGCCCGGTGCGCGGTACTCCCGCCCACCAAACTGATTCCCTGGCCGAGCTGGTCTGCAGCAACTCCTTCAAGTCAGTCGAGACCGTCAACGCTCATGGGCTCCTCAAGGCCGAGATGCGCCTGTTGGGGAGCATCAATCTCCAGGCCGCGGACGTCGCGCGCGTGCCCGGGGGAGCGGCTCTGGCGGTCGACCGCGCCGCGTTCGCCCAGGCGATTCAGGAGCGCATTGCCGGCCACCCGAACATCAGGCTCGTCCGCGGCGAAATGACGACCCTCGATTCTCCGTCCATCGTCGCCACCGGCCCCCTGACCTCCGAGGCCCTGAGCGCGGCGATCGTGAGCAGGCTGGGTGGACAGGCCCTCGCGTTCTGGGACGCCATCGCGCCGATCGTTTCGACGGAGTCCCTCGACCAGCGAGTGCTCTTCCGGGCGTCCCGGTACGGGAAGGGTGACGGCGACGATTACCTCAACGCGCCGTTCACCGAGCCCGAATACGATGCGTTCGTGACGGCGCTGAAGGCGGGGGACCAATACGCGCCGAATCACGAGTTTGACAAGATCCAGTACTTCGAAGGGTGTCTGCCGGTGGAGGAGATGGCGGCGCGGGGACGGGACGTACTCCGCTTCGGGCCCATGAAACCGGTGGGCCTGCCCGATCCCAAGACGGGCCGGCAGGCGTTCGCGGTAGTCCAGCTCCGCCAGGAGGACCGGTCGGGCCAGATGTGGAACCTGGTGGGCTTCCAGACGCGTTTGCGGAAGGGTGAACAGGAGAAGGTATTCCGGATGGTACCCGGGCTCGCGAAGGCGGAGTTCCTGCGCCACGGCTCGATCCACCGGAACGCGTACCTCAACGCGCCGGCCTCCCTGTCACCCCACCTCTCGGCCAAGGATGACCCCGCGTTGATGTTCGCCGGTCAGCTTACGGGCGTAGAGGGCTACACGGAGTCGTCGGCGACGGGGCTTCTGGCGGGGATCAACCTCGCGCGGATCCTGCGGGGCGAGGAGCCTCTCGTCCCTCCACCGACCACGATGCTGGGTGCCCTCTATCGCTATCTGCGGGATGCGGATCCGAAGCATTTCCAACCGATGAACGCGAATTTCGGCCTGCTTGATCCGCTGGAGAGGGTGCCAAGGGACAAGGCGAAGAAGAAGCTCCAGCTGGCCGAGCGGGCGCTGGCCGACATGACAGCGTTCGCGGCGGCGGCGGGCGTGGGCGTTGCGGCGTGAGGCAGGAAATCGAGCGCTTTGCCGACTTCCTGGAGAAGGAGCGGAATGACTCTCCGCACACGGTGAAGGCCTACGTGCGGGACGTGACGGCCTTCGCGGAATTCGCGGATGTGTTCTACGGAGCGGCCTGGACCTGGGCGGGCGTCGACCGCCTGGCGATCCGGGGCTTCCTGGGATCGCTCGAGAGCCGGCAGGCGTCGCGCGCGTCCGCCGCCCGCGCGCTGTCGGCCCTGCGGACGTTCTACCGGTTCCTGAGCCTCACCGAGCGGGTGGACGTGAATCCGGCCAAGGCGGCGCGGACGCCGAAACAGAAGAAGACGCTGCCGACGCATCTGGACCGGTCCGAGATCGAGCTGGTCTTCGCGGAGGCGGAACGACGGGCGGCAGAGGGCGGGTTCGGGGAGATCAGAGATCTGGCGATGCTCGAGCTATTCTACTCGACGGGGATGCGGCTGTCCGAGCTCGCGGGACTCAACACGGACGATACGGATCTGGTATCAGATCAGGTGAAGGTGCGTGGGAAAGGGAAAAAGGAACGGATCGTGCCCGTCGGCAAGCATGCGGTCGCCGCGTTGAGGAGATACTTGCCTCTTCGTGAGACCATGCTTGGCATGGGGCGTGGGGACGTGGGGAAGTGGGGGGGTGGGAATGCACGAGCGGTGTTCCTGAATCAGCGCGGCAAGCGCATCACGCCGCGCGGCGTTCAACTCGCGATCAAGAACCTCTTCTCGGCGCTCTCCCGGGGCCGGGAGCTCCACGTGCACTCGCTTCGGCATACCTTCGCGACGCATCTGCTGGATGCGGGCGCCGATCTTCGCGCCGTTCAGGAGCTTCTGGGGCACGCCTCGCTCTCCACCACGCAGGTGTATACTCATACGTCGGTCGAACGACTCAAGAAGGTCTATCACCAGGCGCATCCTCGCGCCTAAAAGGATTGCACGCGTGGCACTGCCGACCATCTACAGCACGACCATTCTCTGCGTCCGCCGGGACGGCAAAGTCGCCATGGGGGGCGACGGCCAGGTCACGGTGGGCGACACCGTCATGAAGGGCAATGCGGTGAAAGTCCGCGCTCTGAAGGGCGGAAAAATCCTCGCCGGGTTCGCCGGATCGGCGGCCGACTCCTTCACGTTGTTCGAGAAGTTCGAGGAGAAGCTCGAGCGCTATCCCGGAAACCTGTCCCGCGCGGCCGTGGAGCTGGCCAAGGACTGGCGGTCCGACCGCGTCCTCCGGCGCCTCGAGGCGCTGCTGGTGGTGGCCGACAAGGACAACGGGTTCGTGCTCTCGGGGTCCGGGGAGCTGATCGAGCCCGATGACGGCGTGCTGGCCATCGGCTCCGGCGGCCCCTACGCCCTCGCGGCTGCCCGCGCCTTGCTCGCCGGCTCGAAGATGCCCGCCAAGGAGATCGTCGAGCGGTCGCTCCACATCGCCGCGGACATCTGCATCTACACGAACACGCACCTCACGGTGGTCGAGCTCTGATGGCCGATCCCGATCGCACGCCACCGCCGCCGGCCAGCCCGGCCCAGGAAGTGGATCCGATTCCATGGCTGGAAGAGCTGCCGCCCAAGAAAATCGTGGCGGAGCTGGACCGGTACATCGTGGGGCAGGGGGCCGCCAAGAAGGCCGTCGCCATCGCGGTGCGCAACCGCTGGCGCCGCGCCCAGGCTCCCGAAGACATCCGGGACGAGATTCTCCCGAACAACATCATCATGATCGGGCCCACGGGCGTCGGGAAAACCGAGATCGCCCGGCGGTTGTCCCGGCTCGCCGGCGCACCCTTCCTCAAGGTGGAGGCCTCGAAGTTCACTGAGGTGGGGTACGTGGGACGGGACGTGGAGTCCATGATCCGCGAGCTGGTCGACGCCTCGATCAACATGGTCCGCACCGAGCGCGAGGATGAGCTCTTCCCTGTCGCCGAACAGCGTGCCGAGGAGCGGTTGCTCGACTTGCTGCTGCCGCCGGTGGATCCGTCACCGGCGCCGGCGGCCCCCCCGCCGACCGGCACCGATGCCACCAGGCCTTTGTTCGTGGTGTCGTCCAAGGGGGATGTCACGCCCAAGAACGCCCCCGCGACGCCCGAGAATGAGGAGCGCCGCCGGCGCACCCGTGAGAAGCTGCGGCAACAGCTGAAGGAAGGGACCCTCGAGGAGCGGGACGTCGAGATCGAGGTTCAACAACAGAACTATCCGGGCCTCGACCTGATGCAGCCTCCCCAGGGGATGGAAGGGACCGACGTCAACATCACCGAGATGCTGCAGGACATGCTGCCCAAGCGGAAAAAGCGGCGGGTCGTGCACCTGCACGAGGCGCGCCGGGTCCTGATCGATGAAGAGCTGAAGAAGCTGGTCGACATGGACGACGTCGTGAACGAGGCGCTGGACCGGGTCGAGAACCACGGCGTCATCTTCATCGACGAGATCGACAAGATCGCGGGGGAGCGGAACACCTCGGGTCCCGACGTGTCACGCGAAGGCGTCCAGCGAGACCTCCTGCCCATCGTCGAGGGCTCGACGGTCCAGACCCGCTACGGGTACGTCCGCACCGACCACATTCTCTTCATTGCGGCTGGTGCGTTCCACGTCTCCAAGCCGTCGGACCTGATCCCCGAGCTGCAGGGGCGTTTCCCGGTGCGCGTCGAGCTGACGCCGCTGACCGAGGCGGACTTCATCCGGATCATGACGGAGCCCGAGAACGCGCTGACCAAGCAGTACGCTGCGCTCTGCGCGGTGGAAGGCGCGACGCTCGAGTTCACGACGGACGGGGTGGCTGAGATCGCGCGGATCGCGGCGCGGGTGAACGAGCGGATGGAGAACATCGGCGCGCGCCGGCTCCACACCGTGCTCACCACCTTGCTCGAGGAAGTGCTCTTCGAGCTGCCTGACTATCCCATCAAGAAGATCGTCTTCGACGCCAAGGCGGTCCGGGCGTCGCTCGAGAAGATCGTGGATGACGAAGAC
>DATNDQ010000078.1:0-41688 GCA_035553475.1 Gemmatimonadales bacterium | reverse complement strand
TCGACCAGGTCTTCACCCGTGTAGGAATTGGGAGCTGGGAATAGGGCGGCGAGCACATCGTCGACTGGAACACCAGCCGGGGTCGCCAACCGTGCGCGGAAGACCGTACGGGGAGGACTATCACGCCAGGGAGAAAGGCACTGCCCGGCAATCGCAAACGCGCCCCGGCCCGAGAGCCTGAGGAGAGCCACCGCCGATCGTCCCGGCGGTGTGGCCAGCGCGACGATCGGATCCGAAAGCATCAGCCGATCGTCAGGTCGCCGCGGCGCGTTTTCCCTGGTCCTTCAGCCGTTTTTCCGAAAGCAGCCACTGCTGCGGCAGACTGAAGAGGTTCGACACCAGGTAATACAGATTCAATCCCGACGACAGCCGCAGGAAGATGAAGGTCATCATGGCCGGCATCATGTACAGCATCGTCGCCGTCTGCGGATTGGGCGGCATGCCCCGCTGGCCGATCTTGGACAGCGCGAACATCGACAGCCCCATGACGATCGGCAGAATGAAGTAGGGATCGAAGCGCGACAGGTCGGGGAGCCACAGGAACGAAGAGCCCCGCAACTCGATCATATACTGGAACACGAAGTACAGGGCGAGCAGCATCGGATACGGGATCAACATCGGCAGACACCCGCCGAGCGGGTTGACGTTGTGCTCCTTGTAGATCTTGAGCGTTTCCTTCTGCTGTCGCTCCGGGTCGTTCTTGTACTTGGTCTGAACTTCCTTGAGCAGCGGGGCCACCGCCTGCATCCGCATTTGCGACGCCATGGCCTTCTGGTTCAAGGGCCAGAGCACCACACGGACCAGGATCCCGAAGGCGATCAGCAGCCAGCCGTAAGCCACTCCCAGGGACTCGTGCCCCGCGAGCAGGATGTTCGTGACCAGGATGGAGACCCACCGGATGATGGGCCGGAAAATGGCCCACCCATATGGGTTGGCGTCGTCCATGTCATGCCCGATCGCCGCGAGACGCCGGTGTTCGAGAGGCCCCAGAAAGACACTGTACTGGAAATCACCGGCCGGGGGGACAGGCAACGTGAGCGAGACGCTCATCTCCGTGGCGATTCCCGACTTGCCGCCGAAGAACCCCTTGGCGCTGTCCGGCCTGGGGCCTCCCACAGCCACGGCGCCGGCGAACTGGGCCTCGCCCGGTTCGGTCGCGAGCGCCCCAACGAGGAAGTATTTCGACTTGATGCCCGCCCACTCGAAGGGCCCGTCGAACACGGTCCGCTCGCCCTCGGTGACCGACGAGAACGCGTGCTTCTCGGTCTTCGACGACTTGGTCACGAGCGCGTAATCGCGGAACGAGCCACTCGAGTCAGCCTCCGAATTGCGAAGGCCATCTCCCAGACTCACCAGCATCTGGGCGCCGGAAGGTCCGAGCCCAGTCACCTGCCCTTTCACGCCAACGCGATAGTCATCGGGGTGGAAGGTGTACGCGATGGTGATGGTCGAGGGGCCGCGCGAGGCGGTGAGGGTCAGCGTCGCCGGATCTCCGGCGACGCTCATCACGCGGGTAGACGGAACAAACGAGAGGTCAGTCAGATCCAGGGTGTCTGAGCCGATGGCGATGCGACGCCCCAGGAACGGCCTTCCGGCCGGGACGAGCTCGACCTGACGACCCGAGTCGCCCGCGGCAAATGACTTGTACTGGCTCAGGCGTGCTGAAACGAGGGTCCCGCCACGCGTGCTGACGCCGACCTTCAGGAGGGGAGTCGTCACCCACACGGTATCGGCGGCGAGAGTGGTTAGACGGTTAGTCGTTAGGCGGTTAGTGGCAGCCGTAGTCACAGGTCCGGCCGGTGTCCCAGGCTGGGCTCTCAGTGACTCCGCCACGGCCGCGCTGTCTGCCTGACCGGCGGGGTGCGGGACGGGCTTCGGGGGCCAAATGAGACTCGGAACGATGATGACCAGCGCAAAACACACCAGAGCGATGAAGACGCGTCGGTCCACAGATATTCCTTCGACCAGGTCGCCTTACGGCACCGGGTCGTACCCACCGGGATGAAAGGGGTGACACCGCGCCACGCGGCGAATCCCTAGCCAAGATCCCTTCAGAGCGCCGTACCGCTCCACAGCCTCATAAGTGTAACGGGAGCAGCTCGGCGTGAAGCGACACTGCGTGAACACCAGATGCGACAGCGTCAGCTGATACACCCGGATGAGTCCCATCACGATGAGACGGGGTATCTGAAGAATGGTCACTTGATCTTCGCGGCTGCCTGGTTCAGTTCGTCCCGCAGCACGGCGAAAGACGCACCGTAAGCTTCACGTCGTGCCCGCACCACGAGGTCTACGGGTGGCAGGAGCCGCAGGGTTTCGCGGCGAAGAATTTCGCGAATGCGGCGTCGCAACTGATTGCGCTGCACGGCAGTGCGCTGGTACAGGGGAACGATGATCCCGGAGCGGGAACGTGCCGGAAGGGTACGGGGAAGCCACGCGAGCTCGAGATGCGGCAGCCGAACGCGTTTGCCTGTGTTCCAGCAGGAGTGAAGTTCCGGACCGCGCCCCAAGCGCGCGCGGCGCGGATGCCGCTCGCTCGTTACCGACTCCGGTGCTTGGACGCGATGCGGATCGTGAGACGCTTCCGCCCCTTCTTGCGGCGGCGGGACAGCACCGCGCGACCCCACTTGTCTTTCATCCGTTTGCGGAAGCCATGCTTATTGACGCGCCGCCGATTTCGCGGCCGGTATGTCGGACCCATTGTGCCCTCTCGTAAGGGCGCAAAATTTACACGGGGCGCGCGAGCGGGGGCAATGGTTGACTTTTCCACATAGCGCCCGTACTTTCGGGCCGCCCTTGCTGAACTCCCACCAATTTTCTCAATCGTGATGGAGCAGTCAGCCAAAGAAGCTTGGAAGCGCCTCCTCGAAGAGGCGCGACGGGAACTACCCGACTCGATCGTGCGCACGTGGCTCGAACCAGCTGAGCCCATCGCGCTCGACGACGGGCGCCTCATTGTGGGCGCTCCGGATCAGTTCGCCGTGGAGTGGAACGAGTCGAAACACTCGGGATTGCTCGCCCGGGCCGCGGAGCGCGTCCTGGGTCAGCCCACCACCGTGGTGTTCAAGGTCCAGGACGAGCGGCAGCATCGCCCGCAAATGGACTTCTTCGTCGCCGCAAAGGACGGCCAGACCGCCGTCACCGAGCGCCCTGCCTCGACCCAGCCCCTCAACGAGCGGTACACGTTCGAGAGCTTCGTCGTCGGCAAGTCGAACGAGCTCGCCGCGGCCGCGGCGCACGCGGTAGTCGAAGCCCCCGGTCTCACGTACAACCCCTTTTTCATCTACGGCGCGACCGGGCTGGGCAAGACCCACCTGATGCAGGCCATCGCGCACGCCGTCATCGCCCGGAACCCCGGGACCCGGCTCCTCTACGTGGGCGCCGAGCAGTTCATCAACGACGTGATCGAGAGCATTCAGGCCCGCACCATGCCGGAGTTCCGGCGCCGCTATCGCAACGAGATCGACCTCCTCCTGGTGGACGACGTCCACTTCCTGGAGGGCAAGGAAATGACGCAGGACGAGTTCTTCCACACCTTCAACGCCCTGTTTGAAGGCCGGAAGCAGATCGTCCTGACCTCGGACCGGCCCCCCAAGGAAATCCCCGGCCTCGAGGACCGGCTGGTGTCACGCTTCGAATGGGGCATGGTCGCGGACATCGGGCAGCCGGATCTGGAGCACCGGATCGCCATCCTCCGGAAAAAGGCGCACCAGGACCACCTGGAGCTCACCATCCCGGACGACGTGCTGCGGTTCATTGCCGAGCACGTGCGGTCGAGTGTCCGGGAGCTCGAGGGGTGCATCATCAAGCTCCTGCTCTTCGCCTCCCTCAAGAACCGGGAAGTCTCGATTGACCTGGCCCGGGAGGCGCTGTCCGACAAGATCCGCCAGGGGGACGACGCCGGGTCGTTCAACAACCAGGCGGCCCCCAGCATTGACCGGGTCCAGGAAGTCGTGGCCCGGCGGTGGGGCGTGACGCCCGAGGGACTCCGCTCCAAGGCCCGGACCAAGACGCTCACAATCCCCCGCCAGGTAGCCATGTACCTCGCGCGGGACATGCTGGGCATGCAGCTGGTCGAGATCGGTCAGGCGTTCGGCGGCCGGGACCATTCCACGGTCATCCACAGCGTGGACAAGGTCGAGCGGCAAATGATGCGGGACCGGATCTTCAAAGAGCGGATCGAGAGCGCCCGGACCGAATTATCCGCATTGTAGAGAATCAGGATGTGGGGATGTTGGCGAATGGGGATGTGGGACGTTTCGTACACAATGAGCCAACAGTCCCAACATCGAGCCAACACCTGTGGACAGTGAAAGCGCATTGAGACACGAGAGTTGCGGATTCCATCCACATATCCCGCTCTCTACTACTACTACTAGTTTCTATATATAGAGAAGTAAAAGCTTCTTTCCTGGGGAAAAATGAAGTTCACGATCACGCGGGACCAGCTGCAGGAAGGACTGACGGCGGTGGCGGCGGCGATTCCGGCCAAGACCACCTTGCCGGTGCTCTCCAACGTCCTCGTGGAGGCGACGAAGCAGGGTGTCCGCCTCTCCGGAACCGATCTGGACATTGCGGTGAGTACGATGGTCTCGGCGGACGTGGACGTCGAAGGGGCAGCCACGCTGCCGGCCAAGAAGCTCGTGGACATCGCCCGGGAGCTCCCTCCGGCAGCCATTCGCTTCACGGGCGCCTCGGAGCAGCGCGTCTCGATCGAATGCGGGAAATCCCGCTTCAAGCTGCTGGGCCTGCCCCGCGAGGAATTCCCTTCCTTCCCCGCGGTGAAGTTCGATGGTGCGTCCAAGGCAGCGGCAGGCGTAGTGCAGAAGCTGATCAATCACGTGGCCTTCGCCGCTTCGACGGAAGAGAGCCGCCCCATCCTGAACGGCGTGCTCTGGGAGCTCCGTCCGGACCGCATGCGGATGGTGGCGACCAACGGTCACCGCCTGGCCAAGATGGACGTGCCGTCGACCGGTTCGGCCGCCGCGGACCTGATCGTTCCCCCCAAGGCCCTCGACCAGATCCGCCGGCTCTTCGCGGCCGACGCCGAGATCGAGATCGCGAAGAGCGACAACCATATCGGGTTCAGGTCGGGTGGGAAGCTGGTCTTCTCCCGGCTCATCGAAGGCCCGTACCCTCCGTATGAGAACGTCATTCCGCGCGAGAACGACAAGTCCGCGACGGTGGACCGGAATGCGATGGCGGGAGCGCTACGGCGGATGAGCGTC
Source organism: Gemmatimonadales bacterium (assembly GCA_035553475.1). GTDB lineage: Bacteria > Gemmatimonadota > Gemmatimonadetes > Gemmatimonadales > GWC2-71-9 > 40CM-2-70-7. Next base: position 36,460 of record DATNDQ010000078.1, on the reverse strand, counting down.
GTCGCGAGCGATCAGACGCACCGCATCCGGCTCGCGCTCTCCGGCGGGACCTGCCGGTTCTCCGTGCAGACCCCCGACCTGGGCGAAGCCCAGGACGAGCTGGCCGTGACGTACGAAGGGGAGCCGCTGGAAATCGGCTTCAACGCCACGTACTTGCTGGAAATCCTGAAGTTCATGCCCACCGATGAAGTCAGGTTCACCTTCAAGGCTCCAGAACGCGCCGCGACGGTTGAGCCGGTGAGATGGAACGACCCGGCGAGCTATATGGCGCTCGTGATGCCGTTGAGGCTCGTCGACTAGAATCCGCCGTACTGTCGGTCTTCGTGGTGTCCGGCTTTGTTGAGTCGACCGGAATCGCCACGGGGATGGAGTCCAGCACCGCCTGCGGTATGAGCGGCATCGCCAGCGAGTCGCGAGCGGTCGTGTCCGGCGGGACGTACACGTCGAGTCCGCGGAACCTTGCGAGGATCAAGTCTCGACGGGCGAGAGTGATCGCAGGGTGGAAGATCGGATTCGACGACCGCGGATGCGGTATCGTCGCCGCCAACTCAGCCGCCTGGTCGTCACTGAGCTCCGACGGCGGAACGCCGAAGTAGTCCCGGCTCGCCTGGTCCACTCCCCACACGCCCGGTCCCCACTCCACCACGTTCAAGTACAGCTCCATGATGCGGTCCTTCGGGAGCGCCAGCTCGAGGCGCACTGCGGTGACCGCCTCCTTGAGCTTCCGCAGAGGATTCCGGGAGGGTGAGAGGTAGAGATTCTTCGCGAGCTGCTGGGTGATGGTACTGGCTCCGCGGATGCGGTCACGCCGCCTCCAGACCGCCTGAGCGGTCGGCCAGAACTTCGAATGCGGGGTCAGCTGAAGGGCATCGGCGATTTCGGCGAAGTCGATGCCGTGGTGAGTCTTGAAGCGGGAGTCTTCCCCGATGATCACCATGCGCTGCATGACGTGCGAAATCGACGAGAGCGGGACGGGCCGGACGATCGGAGCGGCGGAGCCTGGAGCTGGTGGCTCCTCGCGCATCATGGCGGTCACGCGGGGGGTATGGGTCCTCCACCAGATCGGCGGTGGCCACACGCCGAGGAGCCAAATGAGGGCCAGGACCGCGAGACCGGCGGCCCACCGCCCCAGCCTCCGAAGCATGGCCGGCTAGTGCCTCCGGGTGGGGAGCCGCGATGACATGCCGTACAGCGTCACGTCGTTGATGGATGACGCATTCCCCGGCGTCGTGGCCACGAGTCCCAATTGATTGAGTCCACCGATCGAGAACCCGAAGGCGAACTGGGTCCGCCGGAATTTCTGGTCCGTATCCATCCGGGCGACGAACCCCAAGGGGAAGCCGGGGTCGAAGGCGGCGCGCAGGTCGGCGCCGAAGGCCCGGAATCCCGACGGGTTGGCCGCGGTGAGGGCTCCCAGGCCCAGCCCCGGGGTGACCTGGAGATTCGCGCTCGCCGTGTACCGGACTCGCTGCACCAGTCCCCGGACATTCGGCTGGCCGATGTTGGCGATCACTCCCGCCAGAGCCAGCGCGCCCGACGCCCGGTAGGTCACGCCCACATCGAACCCGGTGCCCTTCGTGCCGCCGCGATACCAGGTGGTCCCCAGCCCCACCGCCATCGGGCCTTGCCCGGTGCCGAACGCGAGCTTGTACGTGCCCGCGCTGGTTCCCCCGGAGAACTGATCGCGCTGATATGCGAAACCCAGGCCGCGCGCATTGAAGCCGAGGTTCAGCTGCCGCAATTGTCCCAATGAACCCGGGTTCGCGACCGTGAGGTCGAAGTAGACCGACGCTTCCTGCCGCACGGCGAGGCCTGAGGGGGTCACCCAGATGGCGCGGGCGTCCTGTGCTTCAGAGGGAAGGATATAGGTGTCGGAGCGATTCACGGCGACCTGAGCGGACAATCCCCCGCCCAGGACGAGGAGGCCGAAGCCCGCGGCAACCGCGCGCCTCAGGGCAACACCACGATCGTCGTACGCGAGACCTGGTGTCGCGGAATCGCCATCCCCTGCGGATCGAAGGTGATCACGATCCCGGCGCTGTCTACGGTACTGCCGCCGAGAAAGCGCCCCGCCGCGGAGAACTGCAGCTTGCCGGCGTGCGTGCCGGTGCCGGAAAGCGCGAAGGTGGCTCCCCCCGCCGCTCCGGAGCCCGAGACCGTGAAGTCACCGGTGACCTGTATCCCCAGCTGCCGTACACCCGCGGGATTCTCCCACTCGCCGGTCGTGTAGTGACTGACGGAGCGGTCGACCACCACAGCCGCGCCCGTGGTGTCGGTTGCCTCGGTCGAATCACTCCACTTCACTCCCGGCGCGACTCCGGCCGACGGGAGCTTCGGAAAAAACGTCCGGAATCCGCCGAACAACTGAGCCAGGTTCTTGGCGATGGCGGCATCCGAGGGGCGAGGATCGATGAGCTGCCCCCAGGGGGAGAGCCGGCCATCGTACCGGAGTCCGCGTGCGGACTGGAGGTCGACCGTCGGAGGGAGCACCGTCGCCGAGTCGGCGAGGATCGAATCGATGGTGATCGAGACCGAGTACCCGCGGGCATCGGCCGGACCGATGATGATCGCTGTGACGTAGGTCCTGAGACCGATCTCCTGCACCTGATCGCCGGTGGGCAGCTGCTGGTCGACGTGGTGACGCTGGGTGATCACGTACTTCGTGACCCCCGGCGAATACCTGAGGGGCGCCGATTGAGGAATCGCGGGGGTGGCGGACGCCGGAACTGGCGGACCACCTGCCGTCGAAGTGGGCGCGATGGTGCCGCCGCAAGCCACGGCGGCAGCGGTCACGACCGCGAGGGCCGACACTGAAATTCGCATCACGTTGTAGCCCCATTGCGGTCGGTTTTGGTCCGCCCGAAGACCGCGACCATCTCCTGCCCTTCGGACGACACGCGCAGCAAGCTCCACCCCCGGCGCCGCATGTCGGCGCGCCAGGCGATGAGCTTCGACCATTCTTCACTTGTTGTCCGGAAAACCCGCAAGTCGGCGACCGACTCCCATTGCGGGGGATAAGGCTTGAGAGGAACGGGGGTTGGTGGGGCCATAAGCCGAGTTCTGTTTGACCGCCTTTCGACGGTCAGATGGTCATCTCTCTGGGGTGGCTGTCGCCAACCACCTCGTGCGGCCTACCCGCAGCTCGAACGGCCCGGGACCGAGCCTCGCTGCTTATTTGGCCTTGCTCCGACTGGGGGTTACCGTGCCACGACCGTTGCCGGCCGCGCGGTGGGCTCTTACCCCACCTTTTCACCCTTACCCCTGGATAGGGGGCGGTCTGTTTTCTGTGGCCCTTTCCGTCGCCTCACGGCGCCCAGGCGTTACCTGGCAGTCAGCCCTATGGAGCTCGGACTTTCCTCGGAGTCGCCCGACCCTGCAGCGACCCGCGACCATCCCGCCCCACCAATACCCGTCCAGCAAGAAGCTATCGGTTTTGAGGCTCCCCCGGCAAGGCGGGAGCCCTCAACTCCTTATTTCTCGCGGGCTAAGCGACGTACGAGGCGCCACGTGCTGTCCTGTCCGGCGGAAGCACCCGACCGCTGGGCGTCGAGCCAAAACCCGTTGTTCTCCCTGAAGGCGAGGGGGCGCAGCGCTGCCCAGCCGGACGGAACGACATCGCGGGGCACGAGCTCGAACGCACTGAGCACGTTGATCCCCCTCCCCCGATAGCGGGCATTGGTTCGCCGGGACGATGGGTCCCGGGTGAGCAGAATGACGGGAGTCCCCGGAGCCGACCACCCGCGCAGGAGTCCCCGTCCGAACCAGTCTTGAGGGGGCGCGGCTGCCCGAACCGCCAGGAGAAGTCCCGGGCGGATCCGCTGAATCCTCGCGCGCAGGTCCGACGCCCGGGTCGTGGTGACCCGTTCGAGGGCCTCGAACAGATCGTCCACGAGCCCCTCGTTCAACAGCACGTCATAGCGGTCCTGCGGCGCCACCTTCTTCAGACCCGCGCCCTGGGCCGGCGAGATGGCCGAGTCTTTCACCATGCCGTCCACGCCGGCGTCGTAGTCGGCCTCGCAGATCGTCGCGGCGGGCTGCGTCGAGGACGGCTCGCGCTCGAGGTCCACGGCCACGGCGGGAATGAGATCCTGGTGCTGCGCGGCGAGCCGGGCCAGCGAGATCATGCCCGGCACAAACGCGGCGTTCCAGTAACCGGGATCGAGGAGACAGCGTCCCGCGGCGATGCCGGTCGTGTCGGGTGGCAGGCGGAACGAGTCAGGCTCGAGCGCCGGCACCCAGCGCGCGCTCGTCTGCTCCAGCCGGTCCCCCATCACCTTCCACACGTTCTGCGACACCGTTCGCTCCCACGGCGCGTAATGCGTCGACTCCGCCATGGCTTCGACGTTCGCCGGTCCCGCAAACACGTTGAAGGCCCCGACGTCGAGCAACGCTGTCAGCGAGTCGAGCGCGACCTTCCGCTCCGCGTAGCCGGTCCGGTAACCCAGCGGCTCGGCCCAGAGCACCCGGAGACCCGCGCGCCCAATCCAATCGGGAGGCGTCACCGAATCGTTCACCGGCTGATCGGGGCGCAGTGGGAGCGTGACCGGACGCGAGCCCCCGGGCGGGCTCGCGAGCGGCAACCAGGCGCGAACGGAGTCCGGTCCCCCTTCGAGGGACAGAGGTGCCGGCTGTGTGGCGGCTGGGACATTCGCCCATTCCGCGGGACGTCTGGTCCAGCGCGCGACCGTCTCCAGGAAGTCCTTGGTGGTGCCCGCATCCTCGGCGGCCAGTGCCGCGCGACTGGTGACGACGACCAGTCCGGCCGCGACCCGGGTGGCGGCGATGACGGCGGGTTGTGGCGCGCCCCGGCTCGCCGGGGTCACCCGCGCGAGCGCCTGCGCCGGCAGGCGAGTGCGCAACGTGCGGGTGTCCTCGAGCTCGATCGGCACGAGATCGACACTCGGCAACGTGCGACGAATGGGCATGGCGGTCCGCTGCGTGTCGGGCGGCGCGGAGTCGGCGATCACCACTCCGGCGCCCAGGGACTTGAGCCAGCGGTTCATGGTCCACCGATCGAGCGCGCTCTCCGGGTACCCGAGGACGACGACGCCTCCCGCCCGAATCCACTCGGTGAGGATGACCGCGTCCCCGGACGTCAGCGCGTCGGAGGGTTCGTCGGGCTGCAGGCCGCCGAGCAGCACCACGCCGTGGTAGCGGTGCATGTCGTCACGCGTGAGATGCGGAAAGAAGCGGCGGTACTCGACCGTGTATCCGGCATCGTGCCAGGGAGCGGCGGTGGTCTGGAGATCGACGGGATCGGCGAGGGTGTAGTCGAGCAGCAGGAGCCGGCTCGCCGTCGGGCGGCAGGCGCCGAGGGTGAGCAGCGCCAGGAGCAAAAGACCACGCTTGATCACCTGGGAAAGATAAGTGCCGGAGGTTGACCGAGTCTTGATGCCCGGGGCGTAGGATGCCCCCGTGGTGACGGTCTGTACGGTATTGCCGGTTCCGGAGCGTTCCCGGGTGGACGCGGTGGGGGATGGGTGCTTCACCACCGTCCACGTGGAAACGTTCCGCGAAGTGCTGCAGGCGGCTCGGCGCCGAAAGGTCGATGCCCTGCTCATTTCGGTGCACCGGTGCGCCGGAGACGAGATCCCCGCTGTGGCGCGATTCGTCCGGGAATTTCCGGCGATTCCGGCCGTCGCCCTGGTCTCGCGTCACGACGGCGTGGCCACCGAAACCTTGCTGCGCCTCGGGGCCACGGGAATCCGCTCGGCGGTCGACTGCACCGAGCCGGGTGCGTGGCGCCGGCTGCGCGATGTTTTCGGGCATCCCATCACGCCGGCAGCAGCCCGGATACTCGCTCGACTGGTGCCCGCACTCGGCGATGCTCCCGACGAGACCCGGGTGTTCTTCGAGGCGGTGGTGCGGCTCGCGCCTGTCATCGTCACCGTGCGCGGCCTGGCCCGCCATCTGCGCGTCACGCCGAGCACGTTCGTGTCACGCTTTCAGCGCGCCACCCTGCCCTCGCCCAAGCGATATCTCTCCGCGATGCGGCTCCTGCACGCGGCCTATCTGTTTCAGAATCCCGGATTGTCGGTGTCGGATGTGGCGTATCGGCTGGACTTCTCTTCTCCACAGAGCTTTGGACGGCATCTCAAGGCGATCCTCGGCGTGACGGCGGGAGAATTTCGAAGCCGCTTTCCCTTCGAAGTGGCGCTCGCGCGTTACGTCGATCTGCTGATCACCCCGTACCGGGAGGCCCTGCGCGCGTTCTACCCCTTAAACGCGGGGTTTTGGGACCAAGGATCCGACGTGCCTCGCGTCTCCCGGGCGGGGTGAATCGCGCTCAGTCAGCTGCGGCGCGGACCACCCGGTGCTCAGCCGTGGACTGCTCGGGCTTGAGGACGGCGAAGCGCGCGATACTGGCGCGCAGGCGCTCGGCGAGCTGCGCGAGCTGCTGTGATGTGGCGGTGAGGTCGCCCATCGACGTGATCTGCGCTTGAGTGGCCGATGCCGCACTGGTGGCGTGCTCGGCGGAGACGCCGGAGACCGTGGACACCTGCGCGAGCGATTGCGCGAGCTGGGCGAGCCGCTCGGCCTGAGTTCGAGAGACCTCCGCGGTCGCGTCGACGAGACCGCCGATCACCTGAACGCCCTCGTGGAGCTCGCGGAGCGCCCCGTCGGCCTCGGCCGCGACGGCGCCGATGTCCCGCACCTGACTCTCGCCCGTTTCCATGGCCCGCGCGGCCGCCGTGATGCCGGTGCGAATCTCGCTCACCAGCTCGGCGACTTCGCGCGCCGACTTCCCTGCCTCGCCCGCCAGGCCCCGGACTTCCTGGGCGACGACGCCGAACCCCTCGCCATGCTCGCCGGCGCGCGCCGCTTCGATCGCCGCGTTGAGAGCGAGCAGGTGGGTTTGGCGCGCGATCCGGGCGATGGTCTGCGCGAAACCCCCGATGCGGTCGGACATGGCCGAGAGGCCGCCGACGGTGGCCGCCGTGGCGCGCACCTCTTCGCGGACCGAGCGCAGCGTCTGGCTGGCTCGCTCCACACGGTCTCTTCCCCGCGCCGCCGTCGAGGCGAGCTGGCCGGCGTCCGATTGCATACGCTCCGCGCGGGTCTTCAGGCTCTCGGCCTGGGCCGCCGCCTTTGCGCTCTCCGCCTGCGCGCCTTCGGCGACGTTCCGCTGGCCGACGAGGTCGTCGGCGAGCCCCTTGGCGGTCTGGGTCACGGCCTCGGACGTCGCGTGAATTTGCTCCGCGGCGGCGGCGAGCTCCTCGGCGAAGGCGGCGACTTCGTCCGCTTCGTGCTGCACCGTGGAAATCGTCGCGCCGATCTCATCCAGCATCCGGTTCAGGCTCTTCTCCAGAAATCCGAGCTCATCGGATTCGGCGGCGGCGGCGCGGACGCCCAGCTGTCCCTGCTCGGCGGATCCCATGATGCTGCGCGTCGCGCGGATTCGTGTGATCAGGGTGGCCGGGATCCGCTTCAGGGCCATGGCGACAGCGACGAAGACGACGGTCTCGAGGTACGCAGCCGGGGGAATGTCCGCGGAGCTCTCATACAGTGAGCCGTGGAGCATGGTGGACGCGAGGTAGGCGAGGGATGCGACGAGCACCAGGAAGTCGCCGACCGTGCGTCCCTGGTCGAACGTGTAGGGCAGTACCGCAATGAAGAATCCCGCGATGAGGCCGCCATGCCCGAACCACACCACCGGCAGGGCCGCGAGGAGCACGTCGAGGAGCGTGAGGACATAGATCAGCCACCAGCGGTACCACCCGCGCTCGTTGACGAGTCCGACCAGGGCGTTGAGGATGGCGCCGCCCCCGGCAGCCAACACGATCGTTCCGGGTGAGGTATGGATGGTGCCGCTGAGCCAGCCCAGGATGCCGACGAAGAACACCCCGGAGACCATCACCCAGCGGCGGGAAAGCGAGCGGGAAAAGGTGTCGAGGTCCTTGAGCCGCTGCTCGAGGCCTGCGGCGTCGTCGGAGCGTCCGCGCAGCCAGTTGGCGAGGGACCGTTTCTCGGGATGGAGGGAGGGGATGGTCACAGGCCGAGTCCCTTGGCCGTGAGAAGCGTCTCGACGGCATACCCCGCGCGTTCGAGCACTTCCCGTCCTCCTTCCTCGCGGTCGACCACGGCGAACACGCCCAGAATCTTCGCCCCTTCGGCGGAGAGGGCGGCGATCGCTTCCTGGGCCGAGCCACCCGTGGTGATCACGTCTTCTACGACCACCACCGATTGCCCGGCTTCGAAACAGCCTTCGATGCGGCGTCCCGTCCCATGGGTCTTGGCCTGCTTCCGAATGGTAAACGCATCGACGATGGGAGCAGGGGGCCGGTTCCGGGAGGCCGCCGCAATCGCGTACGCCACCGGATCGGCCCCCAGAGTCAGTCCGCCGACCGCCCGGGGGGCCCACCCCCGGGCCACCAGCCGCTCGACGCCCAGGGATCCGATGAGGGCCAGCCCCTCGGCGGACATCGTGGTCCGCCGGGCATCGATATAGAAGGTGGATTTGCGGCCGGACGAGAGGGTGAAGTCCCCGCGGGTGACTGAGCGGGAAAGGAGGAGTTCGCGGAGGCGGTCGAGGTCAGTCATTTGTATTTGTAGTAGTAGCGATTGCTACTACCACCATCTCACTTCCTGCCGACGATGCTCTTCAGCGCACCGAAGAGTCCTTTGGACGGCGGGGGAGTCGGGTCAGCGGTGAGGCCCTGCTCGAGCTCGGCCGCCAGCGCGTCGACCGTCGGCTGCCGTGCGCCAGGGTCACGCGCGAGGCCCCGCATGATCGCCGCCTCCAGGCCCGCGGAGAACTTCAGGCCCGGCACTGCCTGATTCAGCGGCTCCGGGGGCTGAGTGAGGAGCTGCTGGAAGAGCTCCCGCGGGCTGCGGCCATTGTATGGATGTCGTCCGGTGAGGAGGTAGTACGCGATGGTCGCGAGCGAATAGATGTCGGCACGGCCATCCACGAGCTCGCCGGAAAGGGCCTCCGGCGCTACGTATTGCAGGGTGCCTACGAAGAAACCGGTCCGCGTGAGGCGCTCCTCGGGCGGCACTTCCGTATCCCGCGCGATCCCGAAGTCGAGCAGACGGGCCCGTTTGGCGGCGGGATCGTACATGATGTTTTCGGGCTTCAGGTCGCGGTGAATGATCCCGGCGTGATGGGCCGCGGCCAGCGCGTCCGCCAGCTGCCGAATCAGGGTCACGGCCTCCGGAGGAGCGAGCGGTCCATTGCGGTGTAGGAATGCCGCAAGCGAGTCACCCGGGGCCCACTCCAGCGCCAGGTAGTACAGGCCATCGGCCTCGCCGTAGTCGAACGTTCTCACCACGCCGGGGTGGCTGACCCGCGCGCCGTATCCCGCTTCCCGGAGGAAGCGTTTGACGGCGGTGGGGTCGCCGCGCAGCCGGGGGCGCAATACCTTGAACGCCGACGGCCCGCGCTCGGCGTGCTCCGCACGGTAGACTTCGGCGGTGCCGCCTTCGCCGACGCGCTCTAGAAGGCGGTAGCCGGCGATGGTTTGGCCGGCGAGATTCTCGGTGGGCATGAGGACGCGCCAAACTAACGCCCGGATTTGAGGTGGAGCAAGTGATCAGACGGGTTGCCGTTCCCGTGGTCCTCGGAATGTCGCTGGTGTCGTGCGGCCAATGGTCGCGCGTCGGCTCGCCCGACAACCCCAAACCCGCGGTACAGGTCTCACGCCTCTTCGACGCCGCCGCCCAGTACAAGAGCATGGGGTTCCTGGCGGCGGGTGATCCGTTGCCCTGGGTCGGGGCGGTGCGCTGGCTGGCCGGGTCGACGCCTGACTCCACGCTCGCCCTCGTCTCCCTTTCGTTCGCCAACCATTCCCTCCGCTTCCGGAGGGACGGCAATGACTTCGTCGCGTCCTATCGCGTGGAGCTGTCGTTCCACGGCACCGGCGGTCCGCGCACCATCACCCGGGATGAAACGGTGCGGGTCAGGAGTTTTCAGGAAACCCTCCGCGCCGACGAGAGCGTGATTTTCCAGCAGTTCGTCTCCGTTCCTCCGGGGCCCTGCACCATCGCCATCGTGGTCCGGGATCGGGACGCGGTGGGCGCTTCGCGGCAGGAGGTGGTGGACACCATCCCGAGCTTTGCGGGTCCGACCCTCTCGACGCCGATCCCGGTGTACGAAGGGGCAGGGCGGTCGCGCCGGGACACGGTGCCCGCCCTGGTGAGCAATCCCCGCGCGACCCTCCCGTACGGAAACGACACGCTCTTTTTCTATGTCGAGGCCTACAACCTTCCGGCCGGCAACCCGATCGCGGCCGCGGTGCTGAGCCCGAGTGGTGACACGGTTTGGGCCGACACGCTGCGGCTCGACCCCAAGGAAGGCGTGGCCCGCACCATCTTCAGAATTCCGCCCGGCAAACTGCCGGTGGGCCAGGAGCGCTTTCATGCCACCGCGGTCGGGACGGGCAAGGACGTACAGGCGCCCTTCCTGGTCAGCTTCTCGTCGCAATGGGTGGTGACGAACTTCGACGAGATGCTGAGTCTCCTGCGTTTCTTCCCGCGCCAGGACCTCGTCACCAAGCTGCGTGCTGCACCCGATTCCTTGCGTCCCCAGGCCTGGCGGGATTTCTGGAACGCTTCCGACCCGGTGGCGATGACGCCGGAAAACGAAGCCTTGAACGCGTACCTGAGCCGCGTGCAGGTCGCGAGCCAGCGCTTCACCGAATCAGCCGATCCGGGCTGGCTCACCGATCGCGGCGAGGTCTTTATCACGCTCGGCGATCCGGACGAGGTCTACGATCTCGAGAGCGACTATTCGCGCACCGGCCTGCACGGGATCCGCTGGATCTACACGGGTCTCCGACTCGACTTGCTCTTCCTCGACCAGACCGGGTTCGGCCGCTTTCGGTTAACGCCGGGATCTCGCGCGGATTTCGACCGCGCGGCGACCCGGCTGCGTCACGAGAACTGATGCGCCGCGCCGTCTGGGCGCTTTTGCTGTGCTGGCCGTTGACCCTGTCGGCGCAGAAGCCCGCGGAGGTCGCGCGCGCGGAATCCCTCGAAATCGCGGGCCGTCCCTGGCACGCCGCTGAAGCCTTCGTTGCCGGAGCCGGCACCGCGGCCGCGCCCGCCTCCGCTCAACTTCTCATCGCCAATGCCCGCGCAGAGCTCACCGCCCGCCGGTACGCGCGCGTCCTGGCACTGCTCGACCAGCGTTCGTGGCTCGCCGATTCCGGGGGCGGGGTCGGATACGCGATCCTCGCGGAAGCGGAGGACCGGTTGGGGCGCTCCGCGGACGCGGCGCGGGACTATCTCCGTGCGCGAAGCCTCGCCACCGGGAGCCGGGCCGCGCTGCTCGCGGTCCGGGCGGCGGTCGTCTTCGATCGCGCCGGGGTGGACGACAGCGCCCGCTTCTACTATGTCGCGGCCCGGGCGGCTGGACTCCCTGCCATCGACGAATGGCTGCGCCTCCGCGAAGCGGGCGTGAGCCGCGATACTACCACCGTCGACTCGCTGCTCGATGGCCTGACGTTTCCCGCGTCTCGACGGGCTCCGCTGTATCGAGCCCGCGCGCTGCTGGCGGCGGGGGACTCGGGACTCGCGGTGGATGCCCTCGCGGCGGCGCCCGGTGGAACGCTCCAGGCAGCGGAGGTCGCCCTGGCCCGAAAGGACTCGGCCTGGGCCCGCAACCTTCTCTATCATCTCTTTGCCGCAGCGCCTCAGTCCGACGACGCGGCCGCGGGTGAAGCCCTCGCGCAGGGCCCGCTGCCGCCGTTCTCATCCGCGGAACGCACCTCCCTGGCGCAGGTCCTCCGCACTCACGGCGACGCGCCGGCGGCTCTGGTTCAGGTGCGACGGGCGGTAGCGTCCGGCGACTCGAGCGCGGCCACACTGATTCTGTTGAGCGACTTGCTCGTGAGCAACCGCAAGGATCGGGACGCGCTCAAGGCGGTGTCGGCGGCGATCACGATGGCCACGGACTCCGCGACCCGCGCGCTCGCCACGTACCGACGGGCCCGGGTGCTCGTGCGGATGGGTGATCCCGGCGCGACTCAGGCGCTCTCCGACTACGCTCGCGCGTACCCGGGTGACAGCTCGGCGGTGACGGCGCTATATCTGGCGGGGGACCGGCTCGCCGAGCAGGGGGATTCGACGGGTGCCGAGGCGATGTTCCGGGAGCTCGTCTCCACTCACGCCCTCGACGCCGCATCCGTTCAGGCGCGTCTCCGCCTCGGCTCCTGGGAATACCGGCGTCGCCACTTCGATCGTGCCGCCGAATGGTTCAAGGGAGAGGTCGCCGCGAGCCCCGGGGTCCACGGTGCGGCGCGCTATTGGCTCGCGAAAATCGCTGCGGCGCAGGGAGACACGGGAGACGCGAGGACGCAGTGGGCGGCCTTGGCCCATGACGATTCGGTCGGCTACTACGGATTGCGGGCCCGGAAAGCGGCCGGGTTGCCGCCCCTGACGGTCGCTGAAGGTGTGGATTCTACCGTACCGGCCGTGACTACAGGGCTCGCCCGCCTCGATACGCTTCGACTCGCGGGCCTCGACTCCGAAGCGGACGCGCAGGTCCGCGCGCTGGTCGCGAATCCTCCCGACTCCGTCGCCGATCTGCTCGCGTGGACGTCAGGGCTCGCGTCCCGGGGATGGGGATCACTGTCCGTACGTCTCGCGTGGCTCTCCGCGCCGCGCGCTCCCGGGGACCCCAGGGTGCTGCGCGCCATTTACCCGTGGCCGAACCGCCGGGCGGTGGTCGCCGAGGCGAACGAGTTCCACGTCGACCCGTTCTTGCTCGCCGCGCTGATCCGGCAGGAAAGCGTGTTCGATCGTGAAGCGCTGTCCCGCGTCGGCGCCCGGGGCCTCACCCAACTCATGCCCAGCACGGCCGCGTATACCGCGCGCGGCCTCGATCTGCCCTTCGCCCCCGAATGGCTCACTGTCCCCGACTTGAACCTGCACCTCGGCGCCGCGCATTTGGGGACTTTGCTCGCGCGGTACCACGGGCGGGTGGATGCCGCGGTCGCGTCCTATGATGCGGGCACGGCGCCCGTGGACCGGTGGCTCGCCCGCGCGCCGGGTGCCGATCCGGATCTGTTCATTGAAGACGTCGCGTACGTCGAGACGCGGGGGTATGTCCGGTCGGTCCTGAGGAATTGGGAGGTCTATCGCGCGCTGTACGGCGCGAACTGAATCGGGCTTAGATTCCCGCCATGCCCCCCCGGTCCACCGATGCACTTTTCCTGATCGACGGTTACGCCCTGATCTATCGCGCGTTTTTCGCGATGATCGCGCGTCCCCTCACCACCCGCCACGGCGAGAACACCTCCGCGGCGTGGGGTGTGACGAACTTCCTTCTCCGCCTGCGGGAGCGGCACCAACCCGGGTACCTGGGATGGATCAACGACCGGGGCGTTTCGTTCCGCGAACGGCTCTATCCCGAATACAAGGCCACCCGCCAGAAGCTCACCGCCGAGCTCCAGCAGGATTTCGACCGGTCGGTGGAGCGCATCGCCCAGCTCCTCGAGGCGTTCCGCGTCCCCCTGGTCACGGTGGAAGGCTTCGAGGCGGATGACGTGATCGGAACCCTCGCCGCCAAGGCCACGGACCGAGGCGTGCTCTCGGTGATCGTCTCGGGGGACAAGGATTTCTATCAACTGATCGGACCCCAGGTTTCCTTGCTCAACCCCGGCCGCTCGGGCCCCGCCGGAGTCGAGGAACAGTGGGTGGACGAGTCCAATGCGTCGGAGCGGCTGGGAGTGCCGCCCCGGCAGGTAATCGATTACCTGGCGCTGGTAGGGGACAGCTCGGACAACGTCCCCGGCGTGAAGGGCATCGGTGAGAAGACCGCGGTGGAGCTGCTCTCGAAGTACCCTGACCTCGAAACGATCCTTTCGCACGCGGCGGAGATCCCCGGAAAGCGGGCGCGGGAGGCCCTCCTCGCGCATACCGAGGAAGCGCGGCTTTCCAGGGATTTGGTGACCATCAGGAAGGATGTGCCGGTCACCCTCGATCTCGACGCGCTCAGGGTCAAGCCCTTCGACGGGCCACGGCTCACCGACTTGTTCACGGAGCTCGAGTTTCGGTCGCTCATCGCGAAGGTGACGGGGCCGGAACCCGTGGCATCCGCCCCGGCTCCGGAACCGGCTGCGCCGGCAGAGCCTGCGGCACCCTCAGCCCCTGCCGCACCGGCCGTCCCGGCACGGCTCCTCGATGATGTCGCCGGGCTGGCCGCGATGATCGCCGAATGCCGGCGTACTCCGATGATCGCGCTCGATACGGAGGCGTCGGCCATCGATCCACTGCGGGCGTCGCTGGTCGGACTGTCCATCGCGGTCGCACCGGGACAGTCCTGGTATCTCCCCTTTGCGCATCGCCCCCCGGACGGGGAGCTGGCCGGTGGGGTCCCTCCGAAAAATCTTCCCGCGATCAAGAGTCCCGAGCTCGCGCCCCTCCGCGACCTGCTCGCCGATCCCGCGGTAAAGAAGGCCGGCCACAACATCAAGTATGACTGGCTGGTCCTCCGGCGCGCCGGTGTGGAGCTGGCGGGGGTGGCCTACGACTCCATGCTCGCGAGCTTCGTGCTCGACCCGGGCCGACGGTCGCACGCCTTGGACGCACTCGCGCTCGAACGCCTCAACCTTCCGATGCGCACGTATGCGGACGTCGCGGGCCGGGGGCGTGCGGAGCGTCCCTTTGCCGACGTGCCCGTGCCGGACGCGGCGCGCTACTGCTGCGACGATTCGGAGATGGTGCTGCGGCTGGCCGAGGCGTTCAACGGGGAGCTCGACGACCACCACCTGCGGCCTTTGCTCGATACCATCGAGATGCCGCTGATCCGCGTGCTGGCAGACATGGAATGGGCCGGGATTCGCGTGGACCGGGAGCTTCTCGCGAGCCTGTCGCGGCAGTTCGCGATCGACCTCGGGCGTCTGGAGAAGGAAATCCACGCCGCCGCGGGAACGGACTTCAACATCGCGTCCACGCCGCAGCTGCGGACCGTGCTGTTCGAGAAGCTGCAGCTGCCGGTCCTCAAGAAGACGAAGACGGGGGCGTCCACCGACTACGAAGTCCTCGAACAGCTCGCGGGGATGGGGCATGAGGTGCCCCGCCTGCTCATCGAGTACCGCGAACTCTCCAAGCTCAAGTCCACCTACGTGGACTCGCTGCCCCTGAACATCAATCCGGATACCGGCCGGATTCACACGAGCTTCAATCAAACCGGCGCCGCCACGGGACGGCTGTCTTCATCGGATCCCAACCTGCAGAACATTCCGATCCGGACTCCGCGCGGCGAAGAGATCCGCCGCGCGTTCATCGCCTCACCCGGGAGCGTGCTGCTCACCGCCGATTACTCGCAGATCGAGCTGCGGCTCCTCGCGCATCTGTCCGGGGACCCGCTCCTGGTCGAAGCGTTCGAGCGCGGGGGAGACATCCACCGGCAGACCGCCGCGGTGATCTTCAGCGTCCCCGACGATCAGGTCACATCCGAAATGCGGAGCCGGGCGAAGACCATCAACTTCGGGACGATCTACGGCCAGGGTCCGTTCGCGCTCGCACGGATGCTGTCAATCACCCAGGATGAAGCGAAGCGATTCATCGCGGAGTACTTCCAGCGCTTCGCGGGGGTGCGGACCTGGCTCGACCGCACCGTCGCGGAAGCCCGTCAGCGCGGATATACGGAGACGATTTTCAAGCGGCGGCGGTACATCCCGGAGCTGAAGGACAAGAACTTCAACATGCGCGCGTTCGGGGAACGGACGGCCACGAACTCTCCGTTACAGGGCTCGGCCGCCGACCTGATCAAGGTGGCGATGATCCGGATCGCGGCGGGGCTGGCGGAGGGCAAGCTCGGGACTCGGATGCTGCTGCAAGTCCACGACGAGCTGGTGTTCGAGGTCCCCGAGGGCGAGCGGGACGCGGCATCCGTGCTGGTGAAGCGGGAGATGGAAGGCGCGGCCCGGCTCCGCGTGCCGCTGGTGGTCAGCATCGGAACCGGGCCGAACTGGGTGGAAGCCAAGGACTAGGGCCGTTCTTGCTGGAGGGCACGGGGTCCTCCACATTTGGCGCCATGCGCGCCCCCCGCGGTTTCACGCTCATCGAGCTCCTGATCGTCATCGTGATCATCGGTATCCTCGCCACGATGGCGATTCTCAACTACACGAGCTCCAAGCAGAAAACCTACGAAGCGTCCATGAAGGCCGACCTCAGGAACCTGGCGACGGCCGAAGAGGCGTACTTCTACGACAGTGCGTCGTATACGAACAGCTTCCCCATGATGAGCAACTACACGCCCAGTTCCGGCAATGCGATCGTCGTCAACGAGGCGACCCATGTCGGTTGGTCGGCCACGGCCTCGAGTACCGGCACCGGCCGGAAGTGCTACCTCTTCTTCGGCTCCGCGACGCCGGTAGGGAACGCAACCAAGGAGGGTGTGGCCGCCTGCTCCTGACGGAGCTGATCAGAACGTTCGCGCGCCGGCGTGAAGGGATGATCTACGCGATGGATGGAGGCGTGTGGCTCCATCGTCACGTCATTCACGACGAGCCGATGATTCATCTAGTCAGCACCCGCCGTGAACCCCTCCTGCTCGTCGGTGACCGCCTCGGCCTCGATCCCGTTTGGCTCCAGTACAAGCCGCTGAAAGACCCCCGGACGGGCGTGCGGGTCGAAGCCTGGCATTGGGATTTGTGGGGAGAATCGAAGGGGCGGCTGGAGGCGCTGCTCGAAACGGGTCAGTGACCTGGTGGCGGATCCTTGGGAGCCCGGACGCCGGGCCACCAGTTCCAGCGGCCGGCGATGTGCATGATTGCGGGCACGAGCACCATCCGAATCAGGGTCGCGTCCAGGAGGACGGCGACGGCCAGTCCGAATCCCATGAACTGCACCGCCAGCACCCGCGAAAACGCGAAGACGCCGAACACCAGGACCATGATGGCCGCCGCAAACGTGATCGTCGACGCCGTGCTCGACAGGCCTTCCATGGTGGCGTGATCGTTGCGACCCGTCTTGTCGAACACTTCCTTCACCCGCGTCAGCAGGAACACCTCGTAGTCCATGGACAGTCCGAATACCACCGCGAAGACCAGCACCGGGACGACCACGAAAATCGCCTCGGTCGGCCCATCCAGCCGGAAGAGCCAGCCCAGGACGCCCCGCTGGAATACGAGGACGGTGATGCCGAAGGCGCCGCCCACCGAAAGACAGTTGAGCAGTACGGCCTTCAGCGGTACGAGCAACGACTTGAACGCAATGAAGAGCATCACGGCCGTGACGCCCAGGATCAGGGCGACGATGGTGGGGAAGCGGGACAAAAGGTCGTTCTGCAAATCCACACTGGTCGCGGCGAATCCGCCGACCAGTATCGTCGCTCCATCCAATCCGCGAATGCCCTTGCGGGCCGTCTGCCGCACGTTCGTGGCCATCTGCATCAGGCCGGTGAGCGTCACCGAGTCTTCGGGGATTACATCGACGAGCGTCGTCCGGGAATCCGCGCTCAGGTAGGCGTTGAAGAACGTCGTATGGTGCCGGCGGACCGAGTCCGGATTGGCATAGAACATGGTCAGTGCCAGGCTCGAGAGATGTGGCTGCAGGCTCGCTACCCCGCGCACCTGCTTCACCCGGGGATCCTTGAGAATCTTGTCCCCCAGCGCCTTGAGTCCCAGCAGACGGCGCGCGGACAAGGCGGATTCGCCGGTGGGGAGCGTGATCACGACGCGGGTCGGTTGGATGATGCCCGACACGCCCATGTTCACGAGCTCCTGCAGTCCCACGCCGGATTCGGATTCGGACGGAAACCAGTTCCGGGCCGGCAATCCGATCTTCATTTCAGAGAGCGGGATCATCAGAAGCCCGATGATCCCTCCTCCCAGGGCGATCGCGCGCCAGGGCCGGTGGCCCAGCCAGCGGGCCCAGCGCTCCCAGCCGGTCGGCGCATGAAACCTCGCGAGCGGGCGGGCGAGCCACTTTGGGCGGTCGATGCTCCGGCCGAGGATCGCGAGCAGTGCCGGCAGGAAGGTCGTCGCGATGCCGATCGCGATCGCGACGACCAGAAGCCCGCCGATCCCGACCGATCGGGTCTCGATCAGCGGAGTGACGAGCAGGGCGGCGAACCCCACGACCACGGTGGCCCCGGACGTAATGACGGCGGAGCCGGCGGTCTGAATGGTGCGGGCCGCCGCGTCCGCCGCCGCGAGGCCGCGGTTCAGCTCTTCCCGGAACCGCGTCACGATCAGGAGCGAATAGTCGATCCCCACGCCGAGGCCCACCATGCTGGTGATGGTGAGCGCGAAGACGGACATGGTCTGGAAGTGCGCGACGATGGTGATCAGGCCCAGCGCGATCGTGATGGCCAGTACGCCAACGATGATGGGCAGAGTCGCCGCGACGAGCGCCCCGAATGCCACGACCAGGACCGCGAGCGAAAACGGCACCGCGACGTGCTCGCCGTGCTGGGTATCCTCGGCCGAGATGGTGCGGATGTCGTAATCGAGCGCGGGATCGCCGGTGAGCTTGACGTCGAAGGCACCCGCGTCGGGAATGCCGGCGACCACGCCGGCGAGGGTGGACCGGATGTCCGGGACGAAGTTGTTCTTGATGTTGTCGGTCTGCTCGGTCTGCATCGCCGCGATGAGGAAGGTCGTGTGACGGTCTTTGCTGACGAACGTCGATTCACCGAGCGACTGGGCCGATACGACCTGCTTGATGTAGCTCTTGCGGCGGAGGGCGGCACTGAGGGAATCGAGTACCCGGACGAACCGGGGGTGATTCACGGGTACGGGGCCGTGCACTACGACGGCGACGTACTCGGCGATGGGATTGGGAAGGGCCGCCTTGAGCGCCTCTCCGGCACGGAACGATTCAGTGGATTCGTCCGACCCCCCGCGAACCGCCAGAGCGTCCTGTACTCGCGCGGCACTGGGTGCCAGCACCGCCGCCACCAGGGCCCACGCGAAGAGGACCCACCAGCGGCGGCGGATCAGCATCTTGGCGGGGAGCGCGATCACTGGGCTGGGCGCATAGAACGAAGACAATCATAGAGAGACTCCAAGGCCGAAGCTAGCGGCGCGCGTGCGCGCGCGGACATATTGCGCCCATGGCCGAACAGCGTCCCTCGATGGCTCTCCGACTGCTCGCCCTCGCCGTCGTGGCGGTGGTGGTATTCCGCATCGCGGCCCGGCATCGCACCGCGCGCGCGCCCGTCCCCACGCATGGCGCACCCGTCGCGACCCTCCCACCGAGGCACGACTCCCTTGGCGCTCAGGTGACGGCCACGCCGGACACGGCGGGCCGGGACACAACGCCCGTTCCGCCCATCAATCCAATGGACACCCTGACGATGAACGAGCCGCAGGGCTACTACGATCAGCTGGCGCGGGCGCAGACCCGGCGGCAGATCCGGGCCAGCGCGGGAATCACCTATCTGGGCGAAATCGTCGCCGAGAGCTCGGACTCCGCACTGCATCGCTGGGATCACCGGTACCAGGATCCCGTCCGCGTCTATCTCGCTACTGACACTGTCGAAAACTTCCAGCCGGCATTCGTGGAAGCGGTGCGCACGGCGCTGACACGGTGGGACCAGGTGAACCTGCCGGTGCGCTTCACGTTCGTGGACGACTCCACCCGCGCGGAGGTCACCTTCCGGTGGCGCCGGCAGTTCGACATCGACCGCACCGGGCAGACCGACCTGACGTGGGATCGCGACGGGCATGTACTGTCCGCCGTCGTCACGATCGCGACGTTCGATCCCGGCAATCACCCCATGGGCGTCGAAGACGTGCGCGTCGTCGCGTTGCACGAAATCGGACACATGCTCGGCCTCAATCACTCGAGCGATTCGACGGACGTCATGTACGGCCATACCGTGGCGCGCGACCTGTCACTGCGTGACGAACGGACGGCACAGCTGCTCTATGAACTGAGCCCCGGGAGCGTCCGGAATTGAGCCGGGGTCCGCTGCCACTCCTCGCGAACTCGTCGCCGTCGGGGCCCTCATTGGCCGACACCCTCGACACGCGCACCATCCTTGCGAGCTTGGTCGTTCCTGAGGCCGACGGGGCCGTACGCTGCCTCGCCTGCGGACACCGCTGCCTGGTTCGCCCCGGACGACGCGGGATCTGCAAGGTGCGGTTCAATCGCGACGGGGTGCTGCGGGCACCCGCGGGGTACGTCGCCGCCTTGCAGTGCGACCCCACCGAGAAAAAGCCCTTCTTTCACTGTCTGCCCGGCAGCGACACACTCACTTTCGGGATGCTCGGTTGTGATTTCCACTGCGGATACTGCCAGAACTGGCTGACGTCGCAGGCACTGCGCGATCCGTCCGCGGGCGTGCCACCCACCGAGGTGAGCGCGGAGGCACTCGTGGGGCTCGCGGTACGGCACGGCGCACGGATCATGGGATCGTCCTACAACGAGCCCCTGATTACGGCGGAGTGGGCGGTCGAGGTCTTCCGGCTGGCTCGCTCCCGAGGCCTCAAGACCGCGTTCATTTCCAACGGCAACGCGACACCGGAGGCGCTCGACTTTCTCCGTCCGTGGACCGATTGCTACAAGGTCGACCTCAAGGCCATGGACCCTGCGCGCTACCGTGAGCTCGGCGGTGTGCTCGAGCATGTGACGGACACCATCGCGGCGGCGCACGCGCGGGGCTTCTGGGTGGAGGTGGTCACGCTGATCGTGCCGGGTTTCAACGACGACCGGTCCCAACTGGCGCGGGCCGCCGAGCTGATCGCCTCAGTCTCCCCCGACATCCCCTGGCATGTGACGGCATTTCACCCCGACTACCGGATGACCGATCCCACCGCCACGCCGACCGAGACGTTGATCGAGGCCTGCGAGATCGGCGCCGAGGCAGGCCTGCGGTTCGTCTATGCCGGGAATCGTCCTGGGGCGGTCGGATCGTGGGAGAATACGTACTGTCCGGATTGCGGTGACTTGCTGGTCGAACGCCGCGGATACGAGATCAAGGCTCAGCGTGTCGGGAGCGATGGCCGCTGTCCGTCATGCGCCCGAGCCATTCCAGGGATCTGGGCCTGATTCCCCCAGTCATCGTGCTCGCGCTCTTCACAGGCCCGAGGCCTGTGCTCGGCGGAGCACTGCGCTTAAGCGCCGCGCGGTGCCGAGCACACGCTTCAGCGTGTGAAATCCAGGCGAGTGCCAGTGTCTACGACTCCATCGTCCTGTCAGGCATCAAGCAGGGGGCGTATCCAGGTGCGGTCCTCGTCGTGGGGCGCCGTGACCGGATCCTCTATGAGAAGGGATTCGGGCACCTGACGTGGTCGCCGAATTCTCCGGTCGACCGGCCCGACTCGACGATCTTTGATCTTGCCTCGTTGACCAAGGCCGTAGCGACGACGACGGCCGCCATGATCCTCTTTGACCGCGGCAAGCTGAAGCTCGACGTTCCGGTCTCGACCTACCTGCCGGAGTTCAATGGCGCAGGCACCGCGGCCATCACCGTCCGGATGCTGCTCACGCACACGTCGGGCCTTCGTGGTGATCTTCCGGTTCCACAACTTCGCGCGCTGCCTGACGGCGCCGCGCTGATGCGGACGGTGCTCGCGGAAACACCTCGGACCAAGCCGGGAACGCGGGTCGTCTACAGCGATCTGAATTTTGTGCTGGTCGGTGAGATCATCAGGCGGCTCTCAGGAGAGCCCCTCGATCAGTTCGTCACCACCGAGGTGATCGACCCGCTGGCGCTCACCGAAACCCGGTATCGCCCGTCGACGCGCCTGGCGTCCCGCATCGCACCCACGGGAGTCTGGCACGGACACCCGGTCGCGGGCGTGGTGAACGATCCTACGGCCGCGAAGTCGGGAGGGGTCTCGGGGAATGCCGGGCTGTTCTCGACCGGTGAGAACCTGGCCCGGTTCGTCCAGTTCCTGCTTCGCGGGGGTACTCGCCCGGACGGCAGGGCTCTCGTCTCGCCTGAGACGGTGAAGTTGTTCACGACGCGCGCGCCCCAGGCCGACGTCGGTCCGGACCACCGCGCGCTCGGCTGGCAGGCGGTGCCCACGGACGAGGAAGTCTCGAGTGCCGGAAAGCTCTTCGGGCCGCGGAGCTTCGGTCACACAGGCTGGACCGGCACTTCCATCTGGATCGATCCCGATCGCGATGTGTTCGTCATTCTGCTCACCAACCGGGCGTTTGCACCGCGGGCGCGGAAGCCGTTCACGGTACTGAAGACGGTCCGGGGACACTTGGCGGATGCGGCGGCCCGTGCCGTTGATGGGGGGCGCTAGGAACTTCTTGCCCGGGGGCACCGTTCCCGGGTAGGTTCGCGAATGGCGGGAGGAACGGAATGACGGATGTGGTGCTCACCGAAGAGCAGTTGCGAGAAGCGCTGCGGTCGGTGAAGGATCCTGAGCTCAATCTCAACATCATCGACCTGGGGTTGGTCTACGGCGTGGACCCCGGGGATGGTGACGTGCGCGTCACCATGACGCTGACCTCGCCCGGATGCCCCGCAGGTCCCCAGATCATTCACGACATCTACGAGCACCTGAAGCCGATTCCGGGCGTGAAGGACGTGGACGTGGATCTGGTGTGGGAGCCCTATTGGTCGCCTGAGAAGATCGAGCCGAAAATCCGCGCGATGATGGGATTCTAGACGGCCTAGACGGCCTGAGCAGTCGCCTGCAGCAGCGCGTCCCCAACCGCCGAGAGTTGCCAGCGCCGGAGTTCGCCGATACGGGCGAGCCCGGCGCGATCTGTTGGGTTGGCCCGCGCAACCGCCTCGAGTGCCACCCTGCCCAACAGGACCCCCGGATCGACTCCCAGCTCGGCGGCGCGAGCGTTGCGGGCTGCCTTGAGTTTTTCCTGCCGCGCGTCGTACGACGGGTCATGCGGGGGGCGTGGGACCCGGACTAACCGTGGCAAGTCATTCTCAGGTACCGCGAGCCCCTTCTCGACCGCCTCGAGGAGCGCCGGCCCGTGGCGCTTCGCGAGTGACGCCGGCAAGTCCTTGATGCGGGGCAGCTCGTCGATGGTTCGCGGGAGTGCGCGACTGACCCCCAGGAGCGACTCGTTTCCGATGATCCGGAATTGGGCCTTGTCCTCCCGTCGAGCGATCCCTTCCCGCCACGCGTAGAGCTCGCGCATGACGGCAAGTTGCCGCGGGCGCAGCGCCTTGGCTCCCTTGACCCGGAGGTAGGCCTCGCCGTCATCGACAGGAACGGTCCATCGCAATCCCTCGAGCCGGGTGAATTCCTCGGTCGCCCACTCCCACCGGTCGAGCTCCTTGAGGCGTGCCTCGAGTGCGTCGCGCAGCGTGGGCAGATGGGCCGTGTCGCCGGCGGCGTATTCGAGCATGCCCGGCGTCAACGGCCGTTGAGACCAGTCAGCCTTCTGATGGACTTTGGAGAGCTTCAGGCCCAGGTACTTCTCGAGGAGAGCGGCGAGGCCGATGGCGGGCTCACCGGCGAGCTGGGCTGCGACCCGGGTGTCGAAGAGGCGAACGGCATGAAAGCCGTAGTCGCGATCGAGTGTGCGCAGGTCGTAGTCGGCGTCGTGGAAAATCTTTTCGACGTCCGGGTCGGCAAGGAGCGCACCGACGGGCGCGAGATCCGCGATCGCGACCGGATCGACGATCGCGGTCGCCCGCCGGGTGGAAAGCTGCACCAGGTAGATGCGGTCCACGAAGCGGTGGAAGCTCGCGGCCTCCGTGTCCACGGCGACCGGGGACTCCCGGCGGAACGCCCCGACGACCTGGGCCAGCGCTTCCGGAGTGGCGACGTAACGCGCGTCGCTAATGCTGATCCGCCTTGCCCAGCTGCTCCATTCCCGCCGCGATCTCTTCGAGCGCTTTGGCGAGGGTCTTGTAGAATTCGGGATCAGGGGGCTGGGGCTCGCCGCCCAGCGGGTCGCCGGCGCATTTGCGCGCGGCCCGCGCGGCGTGTCTGATGTAGTCGGTGGATACCCGCATGTTGGCTCACTCGCGGTGAAAGGCCTCGAAGCGTTGGATACCGCGGATTTCGCCCGAAAGATACGCGCGGCTTTCAGTCCGTGCTGTTTGGGAACGTGGCCGACGCCCCTCGAGTCGCATCCTGTGCTGGCGGCGCGGACCGGTGTGCCCGAGCTGTGGATCAAGCGGGAAGACCGGTCGTCCGCCCTCTACGGTGGAAACAAGGTCCGGGGTCTCGAGTTCCTGTTCCGTGACGTAGGACCCGGGGATGTGGTGGTCACCATCGGTGGATGGGGATCCACGCACTGCCTCGCCACCGCGCGCCACGCCCGCGCGCTCGGCGCCCAGGCCGTCCTCGCCCAATTTCCGCAGGGACATAGCGATTCGGAGGCCCGAACTTCGCGTGCGTCGGGGTCAGTAGCGAGGCGAACGTTCGCGGCGTCGAGCTGGACGGGCTTTCCGCTGGAGTGGCTTCAGGCGTGGAGCCTCGCAGGAAGGCTGGGCCGTCGAGTGTACATCCCGGGTGGCGGCGCCCGGCCGGTCGCCGTACTCGGGCACCTCCTCGCGACGCTCGAGTTGGCGCAACAGCTGTCGGCGCCGCCGGACGCGATCGTCACAGCGCTCGGCTCTGGCGGCACTGCGGCGGGAATTCTGCTCGGGTGTTCGCTGCTCGGATGGCCCACGCGGGTCTTTGGGGTACGGGTTGCATCACGGCTGGTGGCCAATCGGTGGAAGGTCGAAAGCCTCGCTCGTCGAGCTCTGCGGCTCATGATTTCACGGAACGTCCCACTTCTCCACGCCCCCACATCCCCACCCCTCTCGGTGGTCAATGGCATGGGTGACGGGTACGGAGTCCCGTCCGCGGCAGGGGAGGCGGCGCGAGCGTGGGGGGCGGAGGCCGGGCTGGAGGTCGATTCGACGTATACCGGAAAGACCATTGCCGCACTCCCCGACGTCGCGCGCATGGGGTTCACGCGAGTGGTGTATTGGCACACGTACGCTGCACCAGGGAGTGACCTGTGAACCGGACCGTGCAGGTGCAGGTGGAAGACGCCGAGATCTCCGTACAGGAGCGGGGCGAAGGTCCCGCGTTGCTCCTGGTGCATGGGTTTCCGTTTGATCACGCCCTGTGGCGGCATCAGCTCAAGACCTTTCCGGGATGGCGCCGGATCGCGCCCGATCTCCGGGGTGCTGGAACGTCGAGTGTGCCGGACGACGGATACTCGATGGCGCGTTACGCGGACGACCTGATCGCCGTGCTCGATGCGATGGATGTCGCGGCCGCGGTGGCGTGCGGCCTTTCAATGGGCGGATACGTGATCTTCGAATTGCTCCGGCGCTATCGGGGACGCGTGCGGGCCGCGATTCTCTGTGATACGAAAGCGGAAGCCGATACGGAGGATGGGAAACGCGGACGAGAGGAAATGATGACGCTGGCCCGTACCGATGGAGCCTCGGCCGTCGCCGACAAAATGATTCCGTCGTTACTCGCTCCCGAGACCAGAATGGAGCATCCCGAGGTCGAAGCTCAGGTGCGGGAGATGATCGAGCGGGCCCCGGTGAACGGGATCGTAGGGGCGTTGAAGGCAATGCGGGATCGCGAGGACTCGACCTCGATGCTCGCCGAGCTGCGAGTGCCGGTGTTGGTGGTGGCTGGAGCGTCGGATGGCATCAGTACACCGGAGGGGAGCGCCGCGATGGCGGGAAAGATCAAGGGGGCGAGGTTCGCCGCCGTTTCCGGCGCCGCACACTTGCCCCCGCTCGAACAACCCTTCGTGACCACCCGCCTGATTGCCGACTTCCTGAAATCCGTCCTCTAGCGACTGGCGTCAGGCGCCCTTGCGCTGCGGTTTGCCGGGGGGGTTGTCGCTTCCGAAAATCTCCCGGTTCAGCGCGATGTATTCCTTCCATTGGGTGGGCACATCTTCCTCGGGGAAGATGGCCGTCACCGGGCACTCGGGCTCGCACGCGCCGCAGTCAATGCACTCGTCGGGATTAATGAAGAGCTGCTTCTCGCCCTCGTAGATGCAGTCCACGGGACAGACGTCCACGCAGGACCGGTCCTTCAGATCAATGCAGGGCTGCGTAATGATGTACGGCATGGAGCTCTCCTCAGGACCTGGTGACACGCGCGAGTCCCAAACCTAGAACCGGCGAAGGACCAGTCAAGGGCCGCGGCCTGGTACCGGAATGCGCGTCATGAACGAGAGCACCGTGACCAGGCCCGCGTACTGCCACCACGCCATCGTGTCGCCGTCCTCTTCGGCCGGACCGCGCCACGCCGCGTAGGCGGCCGCGAGGGCCAGCAGCACCAGGAGGCCTTCGGACGTCACCGCCCACATCATGAGGATCACACCTACGGCGAGCCAGCGCTGCGTGCGCGACAACGCGTGGAATCCGCGCGCACCGTCGAGCTGCCAGACGGGAATGAGGTTGAAGAGATTGATGAAGGCACCCAGATGGGCGAGCGCGGCCCAGATCGGAGCTGCCGTAAGGACGTAGACGCCATACGCGGCGGCCGCGGCGCCCAGGCCCCAGATCGGTCCGGCGAGTCCCACCCGGGCGTCTTCGCGCGGATCGGCGGGGTACTGCCTGAGGCGGACCACCGCGCCGAATCCCGGAATGAACATCGGTGGCGAGGCCTTGATGCCGAAGCGTTGCAGGGCGTAGACGTGGCCCATCTCGTGGATGTAGATCGACACGGCCATTCCGATGCCGAACCTCCATCCCCATAGGGTCCAATAGACGCCGGCGAACGCCACCATGGAGAAGAACGTGCTGGCCTTGGTGAGGCCGAGGAGCAGGAGTTTGCCCTTGCTGAGGAGCGCAGCGATCGTGCCGACTCCGGCAGCGCCTTCCGCCATCCTCCGCCCTTGCGACGGACGGGATGGATCACCACCCGGCTGCCCATCAACCTGTTTGCTCAGATTCAGGACCGTCGCGGCGATCGTCGCGTGCTGGCGGGAATCGGCAGGCAGGAGGTCGAGCGCCTCCCGCCAGGCGGCGAGTCCGGCACTAAGATCGCCAGCCCCCACGGCCCGCTCCGCGGTGGCGGCGAGCGCTTTGAGCCGGTCGGCGTGCACCAGACGGTGACAGGCCGGACAGGCAAGCAGTGTGGGCGCGAGTTCGGTGCCGCAACCGGGGCAGAGGGACGTGCCCGCGGAGGGTTCTGGACGTGAGGCCACGCGGGGGATTAGGCCGTCCCGGCGGTTGCGGTGGCGACGGCGTAAGGTCCAGTGATCGTGTACCTGGGACGCCGATTGATTTTCCAAGCCTCGTACAGCGCGATCGCGATGATGATGAATCCGATGGGGCTTTGGATCGCCGAGAGAATCGGCGCTGCGAGGATCAACCCGGCCAGCAGCGTCAGGCCCAAGAGCACGGTTCCGGCCCCGACGGCGGGTGACGGTTTTAGGGTGGTCGCGGCAGTGGTGTCCGATCCCGAGGCGGAGAGACCCGTCGAATGACTCTCCTGGTGAGCCTGATCTCGGAGGGCGGTGAAGACTGGGGGGGCATACGTCGCCACGATGGCGCAGTATGTGAGAATCATCGCGAGCGCCTGATAACGCCACCCGCCGCGCCCATTCGATCCCTTTCGAACAGCCTTGCCGACGAGCAGACCCACCACGATCGCCACAATTCCGAGCTCGTAGCCCGTCAACGCCGCGATCGCGTAGTAGATCCCGGCGCCCACCACGGCGGCGCCCGCTCCGAGTGCCAGCGCTTTGACGAATCGCCCGGCGGGCGTGCCAGCGTTCAGCCTGGCGTCCAGGCTGGTGCGGCAGTCGGGACAGATCATCTGTCCATTGACGTCGAAATAGGTGGTGGTCAGCGGCTTCTTGCAGAGGACGCAGGCAGAGCTTCGCGCGCCGGCGGTTGGAGATTCCGCCCGATCGAACTGGAGATTGCCGCTGTCACCCACGGTGCCCGCCTTGAGAGGGATCAAGAGGAGCACAATCTTCACGCGTCGCGAGGCCGGTAGCAATTGACGTGGGCGGCACCTGACGGCTCGGTTGGTGGCTCCTTGGGATACCATAAGGTATCGTAGATACTTAGTGGTATCTCAGGACGATTTTCCTTGACGACTTTCCTCGACGTCTTACCTTGACGTCTTTCATACTTAGATACCTGTTGGTATCCTAGATACCCATGGGAATCGTCAAGAAGCAGCGGCGGGCGGAGACGAGGACGCTTCTGCTGGAGGCTGGGCTGAAGCTGATCTCTGAGCAGGGGCTCGAGTTTGCCTCGCTCGATCAGGTCGCGAACGCCGCCGGGTTCACCAAGGGCGCGATCTACCGGCAGTTCCGGTCCAAGCCGGCCTTCATTCTCGCGATTTTCGAGCAGTACGCCGCAGTGGCCAGAGCGGGCGCCGGAGCCCGTCAGGCTCCCTGGTTCATCCCGCTCTCGCTCCAGTTCGCTGCGCACGCCATGCGGGACCCGCTGCTCCGGAGGCGCTTTGCCGTGGTGCTGGCGGAGGCTCCCGACGGCGCCACCCCGGACGGGCAGTTGCTCAAGGCTCTCGCCCGAGTGCTCCCCGCGCCGCCGGTGTAGCCAGCGCGCACCCCGTGGTGCTCATGGCCGGAATTTCGGGATGCCGGCGCGCACCCCGTAGTGCTCATGGCCGGAATTTCGGGATGCCGGCGCGCGTAAACGCGCGGCTCGGCGTGAGCCCGAAACGGGCGACAAGCGCCTTACCCCGAGTCGGTGGACTCGTACCAGACCCGCAACGATCGACGGTTCTCAGACCACCATTCCGACTCCCTCGTTGCGGTGACGGGCGGGGGGTTCTCCCATCCCCGGATCGCCTCGTCCGGGTGCCGTTTGGGCTGATCTCGCACGTACGATCTGGCTTGTTCGAGGCTCCCGAACCCAACTGTGTCCACCGAGTAGCCGCGAGCCCAGCGCAGGGGCGGAAGCGTGTTTGATCGACAATCCCTCTCCGTCAGCGCCGAACTTGTTCCCTTAAGACGCTGTAGCGCGTCCGACAGCCTGGTCATTGGATGGAATCGCACCAATAGGTGCAGATGGGTGCTGACCATGCCGAGCTCAAGGATGAGGAGACGGTGCTGTCGGCCGATTACGCGCAGCAATCGGTTGAGAAACCGGGCACGCCTGGCGTCGATGAGAGGTGCCCGACTACGCGTTGTCCAAACGATGTGGGCGTAGAGTCGTTGCCGCATTCAATACGGTGGAACCGGAGGGGCGGAACGGCATCATCAAAACAAAGCCCGTTGGATCGGAACCACGCGTGACAGCGGGAAGCCTTTGGCAAGTCGCGTAGCGACACACGCCGAGCCGCGCGTTTACGCGCGCCGGCTAAGTAGATGATGCGGCCCTAGTGCTCCGCCGCGAGCCGCGCGATGCGGCTGCGGACGTCGCGGACGACCGGCTGCAGCTCGGTGTCGGCGTTCTTCCAGAGGTCGACGAACTTGTTGTAGTCGTCGAGCGCCTGCTTGCGATCACCCTTCGCCTCATGCAGCTCCCCCGCGCGCTTGTACACCGGTCCCAGCTCCCACCCGTCATCCCAGATCCGGTTGGGATCAGGGGTAGCGAGATAGCGGTCGAAATAGATCAACGCGGAGTCCGACTGGTGCATCTCGTCGAAAGTCATGGCCTGATCGAAAAACGTGCAGAGCCCGCACCCTGACTCGTCACGCTGGGCGCGGTACTCGGTGAGCGCGTCAGCGTACCGGTGCTCGGCCCGGGCGATATTCGCATTGGCGTAGTGCCGGCCGGCCCACCCCCGTCGAACACCCTCAGGAATGAGGCGGTTGTACTCGGACATCAGGCGCTTCGCTTCGTCGACCCGGCCGGCCTCGGCATAGAGCGCCGCGAGTGTGCTGTAGGGTCGATCCAGGGCCGCCATCGAGGCGAGTGGATGTCGAGCGAGCGCCGCCGCAACCCTCTGCAGAGCGGCGGCGCGGTTATCCCGATAAAGGAGATCCCACGTGGCCTCACCCATGGCATACGTGAGATAATCGCTCGAAAGGCCCCGCTGCTCCGCAAGCGCCTGAGCCTGGGCACCGGCCTGGAATGCTTCGGCGAGACGTCCTTGCGCACCGAGCACCGCGGCTGACCCCGAGGCCAAATTCTCGAGGACATAGGGACTGGCTGCGAACGTCTTCCGCATCGCCGCGGTGATACGATCGGCGGTGGGATAGTCCCTCTGGTTCGTCGCGATCCAGAAACCCTGTCCGGGGCCGTTGGGAGTCTGAGGGAAGGCGCGGATATACGCAGAGTCGATGCGCCACGCGGCCGAATCCTGTCCCTGCAGGATCTTGCTCTGGACCAGAATCTGGTAGCAGTTGCTGCAACCCAGCGGCAGGCCGCGCGTGGTGAGGCTGTCGACCGTCGCGTAGTCGCGCTTGGCCATGAGAAGCAGCGCCAGGTTGTTCAGGGCGGCGAAGTTGTTGGAATCGATCGCCAGCAGGTCACGGTAGGCGGCGCTCGCGCGCTCGGGATCGACGTCGGCCACGGTGGAGTAGTAGGCCACGGTCAGATCCCGCTCGACCGGCGTCAGGCGGTCGCGATGGGCGTAGGCCCGGGTGACGGCGTCGATCTGTTCCTGCAGCGACGCACCGGTGTTCCCGAGCTCCACGGCAAGTTTCCGCCACGCCATGGCGAATCCGGTGTCGATCGCCACCGCCTGCCGGAGATACGGTACGGACGCTTCGTCGACCCCGGCGACGGACAAGCGCATTCCTTCCGAATACTTCCGCAACGCTTCGAGCGAAGCCGTGGTCACCTGCTCGAGAGGATCGGACGCCCGCAGGCTCGTCAACGACTCGCCGATGCGGGACCGGAGGTCCGTCGAGAGCTTGTCGAGCGCCGTCAGCAGAGCGCCGTCGTTGTCCGCGTTCTCCCGGACCGCAGCCAGCACGCTTCCATCGGCAGTGGAGACCACGCTCGCAGTAAGGACGTACGCCTTGCCCACCGGAGAGATTTGCCCGGTCACGACGGCCTTCACCCCCTCCCGTTGCGCCAGGTCCTGCGCCACCGCGTTGGTGAGCGGCGTTCCCGGAGGCTTCTGCATTCGCTGGAGCGCGTTGGCGACCTGCCGGCTGTCCAGGAGGTGCACCGTGCGCGACTGGGAGAGATCCACCCGGAAGGCTTCGGTGAGCGTCGAGCCCAAGGTCGTGTCGCTCGCGTGATTCTCAAAGTCGGCGAGGACGATCTGGTCCTCGGACTTGAGACGGCCTTGCGCCACCAGCGTGCCTACCGAGCCGATGCCGAGTAGCCGCATGGTCATGTAGATCGCGGCGACCACCGCGAGTCCACCGAACGCCAGGCCTCCGCCCAGAATCGCCTTGCGCCACGTGAACCACTTGGCGAGCGGGTTGGTCGGCACGTACCCCGTCGTGTGTGCCAACGCACGCTTCCGCTCGAAAACCCCCGTCACGAGCATGATCGGCAGCCCGACCACCAGGAGCACGCCGGCGACGGCGAACACCCAGGTCGGCAGGCCGAGTCTTTGCATCAGGAAGTAGACCAGCCCAAGAAGGGCGACGCCCGCCACGCCGAACAGCGCAGCCACCCGAACCGGATGCGTGCGCTTGATGGCTGCTTCGGTCCCCGACGAGATCACCGGGGTGCTTCCCGTCGGCGTCATCCCGCCCGAGGGCGTCATGATTACGTCGAGCAGCTGCACCAGCTCGATGGCCGACTGGGGGCGGTCGGCGGGCTTCTTGGAGAGGCACCGCATGATCAACGCGCCCAAGGCGGGCGGCACGGTGGACCGATGGGCAGCGAGCGGGTCGGGCGCCTGGGTGACATGCGCTGCCAGCATCTGCTGCGGGGTGGACGCCGCGAACGGCAATCTCCCCGCGAGCATCTCGTACGCCAGGACGCCTGCGGCGTAGATGTCGGCCCGGTGGTCGACGTGCGGGTCAGCGGCGGCCTGCTCCGGTGCCATGTACGCTGGAGTGCCGAGCGCGACGCCCAGTGAGGTGAGTGTCGAGGATCCGCTGGAGGCGGCGACGGCCTTCGCGACGCCGAAGTCCGTCACCACCGCGTGGCGGTGCGAGATCAGGATGTTGTCGGGCTTGATGTCCCGGTGGACGACGCCTTGGGAGTGTGCGTAGCCGAGCGCGTCCGCGACGTCCCGAAGAATTCGAACCGCCTCACCGACGGGGAGCTCACCCTCGCGTGCGAGCTTCGCGCGAAGCGATTCGCCCTCGACCAGCGGCATCGTGTAATAGAAGAGATCGCCGGTCTGCCCGGCGGCATGGAGCGGAACGATGTGCGGGTGCTGGAGTGATGCGGCGAGCTGAATCTCACGGCGGAAGCGCTCGACGTTCACGCCCGCCGCCATCTCGGGCGGCAAGACCTTGATGACCACCTTCCGGCCGAGCGAGAGCTCTTCGGCCAGAAAGACACGACTCATCCCCCCGCCGCCCAGCTCCTTCTCCAGGCGGTAAGTGGCTTTAAGAGCGTCTTGGAGGCGGGTTTCGAGCTCGGACATCGGGGGGTGAAGATACGAGCCAAACCCTTACCTAGCGAGGACGAGGGGGCACGTCATCCTGAGCGAAGCGAAGGATCCAAAGCAGGTCCTTCGCAGAGCACCGCAGGCGCGAAGGATCCAAAGCAGGTCCTTCGCTCGCTGCGCTCGCTCAGGATGACAAGCGCTCCTTCTTTGAGAAAAAAAGAAAATATTAGTCCGCGCCGACCGGCTCCCGGACCCCGAGATTCCGCTCGATCTCGCGCGTAATGTGCATCGAGCAGAACTTCGGCCCGCACATCGCGCAGAACTCGGCGCTCTTGAAGTACTCGGAAGGCAGTGACTCGTCGTGCAGCTCCTGGGCCCGCTCCGGATCGAGTGAGAGCCGGAACTGTTCCTTCCAGTCGAACGCGTACCGGGCCCGCGAAAGGGCGTCATCCCGGTCCCGTGAGCCCTTCCGGCCCCGGGCGATGTCCGCCGCGTGCGCCGCGATCTTGTACGCGATCACGCCCTCCCGTACCTCCTCGGCGTTTGGCAGGCCGAGGTGCTCCTTGCGGGTGACGTAGCAGAGCATGTCGGCGCCATACCAGCCGATCATCGCGGCGCCGATCGCGCTCGTGATGTGGTCGTAGCCGGGGGCGATATCCGTCACCAGGGGACCGAGAGTGTAGAAGGGCGCCTCGTGGCAAATGCGCTTCTGGCGCTCCACGTTCATCTGGATCTGGTCCATGGGAATGTGGCCGGGCCCTTCGATCATCACCTGCACGTCCTTCGCCCACGCCCGTTCCGTCAGCTCGCCAAGCGTATCCAGCTCCGCGAATTGGGCTTTGTCGCTGGCGTCGGCCACCGAGCCGGGCCGCAGCGCGTCACCCAGAGACAGGGTGACGTCGTACTTCGAAGCGATGTCGAGGATCTTGTCGAAGTGGGTGTAGAACGGGTTTTCCTGGTTGTGATGCGTCATCCAGTACGCGTGGAGCGAGCCACCCCGCGACACGATGCCTGTCACACGTCCCAAGGCCAGGCCGACGTAGGCGCGCTTGATGCCGCAGTGGACGGTGACGTAGTCGACACCTTGCTGCGCCTGGTGCTCGACCATGCCGATCAGGTCGTCCGCGGTCAGGTCCTCGACCTTCCCGATTTCCTGGACCGCCTGATAGATGGGCACGGTACCGATCGGCACGGGGGACGCGTCGATGATGGCCTGGCGGATCGCATCGATGTTGCCGCCGGTGGAGAGGTCCATCACGGTGTCGGCGCCGTAGTGCACCGCGTGATGGAGCTTGTCGAGCTCTCCCTCGATGTCCGATGTGACCGCCGAATTGCCGATGTTGGCGTTGATCTTGACCTTGGCCACCTTGCCGATGGCCATGGGGTCGAGCCGCTTGGCGAGATGGTTGACGTTCGCGGGGATGACGAGCCGGCCACGGGCCACCTCGTCGCGAATTGTCCCCGGGGCAAGCTCTTCCCGTTCGGCTACGCGCTTCATCTGCGGCGTGACCTCGCCCTGGCGGGCGAAATGCATCTGCGTAACGCTATCCATACTGACTCCCTCCGCCGGTCTGAACCGGGTCAGGTTCTAAGGGTGTGATCTCAGCCCGCCTGAATTGGCGGGCACCCCCGTCAGGGCTGAATCTACTCCGGCAGCTACTCCACCAGCAAAGTGGCAATCTCCCAGGGATGGAGCGTGAGAGACGCGCTTCGACCATCGGGGGAGAGCGGCAAGGTCAAACCCGGATCCTCGAGCAGGTTGGCGCGCCGAACCCGCTTCACCGCACGTCCGAAGAGGATCTTCGTCGTGGTCGCCTTGCCGTGCCATTCGACCACTCGCAGCACCAGCCCCGCTCCATCCTCCGCGCGCTTCACCGCCGTGAGGTACACATCCGGCTCGGACGGGACCGCCACCGACCACGACTTGCCCGCCGCACCGGCATGCTCCGAAGTCGCGACCGCCATCATCGGGATATTGAATGCCTGGCCCTCACGTTCGGTCAGGCCGGACTGCCACCCGCCCGCGTGCGGATAGATGGCGTACCGGAAGTGCTGCGGCCCGCGATCGGCGAGTGAGTCGGGCCAGAGGGGTGACCGGAGCAAGGACAACCGCATCCGGTGCCCGCGTGTGTCCCACCCGTACTTCGAGTCGTTCAGGACGCTCACCCCAAACGCGGAATCGGAGAGATCCCCCCACCGGTGTCCGGGGTGCTCGTATTTCGCGCGCTCGGCCTGCGTGGACGGATTCGTGGGTTGGCCAATGGCGCCGTATCCGATCTCGTAGGTCGCGCTGTCGGCCGTCACATTCCAGTCGAAGGCGGCCTTGAGGAACTTGTGCCGCTCGTGCCAGTCGATCTGGTTGTCGATCTCGAGGTAAGGCTCGCCCCGGCGGAGGATGAGCCGCTGGGTGATGTGCGTCCCGTTCCACGGCTTCTCGAATTCGATCCAGCGCTCGACTTCATCGCCCCCCGCCCGGAGCGCCTTCACGGAATCGATCGTCCAGAGCTTGCCCGTGAACCCCGTGTTCCAGGCGTCCCACTGCGCCGGCTCGTCGACCAGCAACTGGAGCACGTTCGCACGCCCGGAATCCGACACCGCTTCGTGGTGTGCCTTTCGGGCATAGAGATGGACGATCTGTCCCGTCTTCGGATCGACGTCCACCGACAGGTACTCATTCTCGAGGTGCGTCCGGGAGCCGGCGAACGTCCGATCATCGGGAATCTTCCCCGACCGGATCCAGAACACCGTGGCTCCCAGAGAAGGCACGTCGGTTGCGCGGAAGCGCAGGGAGTCTCCGCGAATCACCGCGGGCTGCGTTCTTCCACGCTCGTCGGCGGCCACCAGCGATCCGGACAGACTTCGCAGGCCGTCAGTGACGGCCACCGATACGAATCCGGTCCGTGCCCACGACGAGGGATTGAAGACGGTCACGGGGACCCCTCGGCCCCGCGTATCGAGGCGCGCGGAGAGATCGCGAACCGAGCGATCGCGAATCGCAGTCCCGGCGGCGGCGACGGAGTCGTAGGTCGTCATGGCGTCCGTGTAAATGGGATGGATGCCGGACCCGGGGAGCAGGTCATGGAACTCGTTGAAGAGCGTCTGCCGCCAGGCGTGCTCGAGAGAGTCCTTCGGATAGGGAGCCGGGTCGACCGTCGCGAGGAATTCGGCGGTGCCGAGCAGGGTCTCACTCTGGCGATTCCGGCGCTTCATCCAGCTCTGGGTTGTGTACGTCGCCCGGTGATACTCGAGATACAACTCGTCATTCCAGAGGGGCCACCTGTCCATCGGGCGCGCGCCACGAATGCTCGACAGCGCCGCCGTGGGCCGGTCGTCTTTCAGGACCGGGAAAGCCGGAAGCCTTCCGAGATCTCCCCGCCGGTCGAGCATCTCCGCCGTGGGGCCGCCGCCATGATCGCCCACACCGTAGAGCACGAGCATGTGGTGCGCGGTGTCGGTCCGGGCGTTGTCCTGGCGCATCTGCTGGGCGAGCGTCGCGCCATCGAGATCGTGGTCGTAGCCGTACGGGTTGTACGCGAAGATCGTCGTGCCGTCTCGGCCCTTCCACCGGAAGGCGTCGTACGGGAACGTCGTCGAGTCGTTCCAGCGGATCTTCTGGGTGACGAAGAACTCCATCCCGAGTCCGTGCCAGATCTGCGGCATTTGCCACGGGTAGCCGAAGGAATCAGGCGTCCACGCCACCTTCGAGCGGTGTCCGAAGAGCT
The DNA here is from genome assembly GCA_035553475.1 of Gemmatimonadales bacterium. GTDB lineage: Bacteria > Gemmatimonadota > Gemmatimonadetes > Gemmatimonadales > GWC2-71-9 > 40CM-2-70-7. Next base: position 498 of record DATNDQ010000078.1, on the reverse strand, counting down.
TCTGGAAGTAGCGCTGGCCGTAGAGTCCCTGCCGGATCAGTGATTCGCCGCCGGGCATGTTCTGATCGGCTTCGAGCCACCAGCCGCCAACCGCTTCCCAACGTCCGGCATGTTCCGCGGCGCGGATCGAGTCAAGCAAGCCGGGGGATCGCAGTGCCAGCCAGTCGTAGTACTGCGCGGCGCTCGCCGCGAACGTCATCGACGGAAATTTCTGCTCGAGCTTGAGCGCCGTCCGCCACGTCGCCTCGACCACACCCATCGTCTCGGTGTAGCGCCAGAGCCAGGCGGCGTCGATGTGCGAGTTGCCGACGAGGTGGATCGTGTCCTTCGCGAAGAGCGCCGAGTCGGCTGCGAGATTCTGCGCGCTCTGCTTTTCGAGAAGACGATAGACCGATTTGTCGGGCGTGATCATCGCCGAGAGCCAGGCACGCGCGTCGGGCCACGGAACGGAACCGGACGAGTCGCCGAGGGCGGGCAGCAGCGTGAGGTCGAGGGCGA
>DATNDQ010000077.1:0-2976 GCA_035553475.1 Gemmatimonadales bacterium | reverse complement strand
TAGCTGCGCTGCTGGGCCGCGTAGACGAGGATGTGCATCGGGCAATTCATCGGCTTCACCCGGTAGCGGACCTCTTCGCCCTCCCCTTCCCCTCCCGCCATCGCGGGGAACTGGTTCTCCGCGTACAGCGGCAGGTGTCCTGAACGAAGAAACAGCTGCTCGCGCGTGATGTTGGGCGTGTACACGAGCTGATAGCCGCGCTCGAGAATCACGTCCTCGATGAACCGGCGGAGCTGGAAGTTCAGCATCGCGCCCTTGGGGTGCCAGAAAATCAGACCGGGTCCCACGTCCTCCTGGATGGAGAACAGGTCGAGCTGTTTGCCGATCACCCGGTGGTCACGCTTCTTCGCCTCCTCGATCCGGTGGAGATAGGCCTCGAGATCCTCTTTCGAGAACCACGCCGTCCCGTAGATGCGTTGCAGCATTTGCCGCCGCTCGTCGCCGCGCCAGTACGCGCCGGCCGCGTGCAGCAGCTTCACGTGCTTGATCTTTCCCGTGCTCGCGACGTGCGGCCCGCGGCACAGATCGACGAAGGGGCCGTCCGTGTAGACGGAGATCGTCTCGTTCTCACCGAGGTCGTCGATCCGCTCGAGCTTCAGCGGATCATCCGTGAACCGCTTCTTCGCCTCGGCCCGACTCACTTCTTCGCGCACGAACGGATAGTCGGCGGCCGCGACTTCCTTCATCCGGGCTTCGATCTTCTCAAGATCCTCCGGCGTGAAGGGTGTCGGGACCTCGAAGTCGTAGTAGAAGCCGTCCTCGATGGGGGGACCGAACCCGATCTTCGCGTGCGGGAACAGCTGGCGCACCGCGGTGGCGAGCACGTGCGCCGACGAATGCCGGAGCACGTCCAGAGCCTCGGGCGTCTTGTCCGTCAGGATGGCGATGGTGGCCCCGTCCGGGACGGGGCGCGACAGGTCCCGCACCTCCCCGTTCACCTTGATGGCGAGCGCGGCCTTGGCGAGCCCCGGTCCGATGGCTTTGGCGACGTCGGCGCCCGTAGCGCCGGGCGCGAGGGTCTTGACGCTCCCGTCGGGGAGCTTGACCTGCAGGTCGGCCATGGCGCCTACTCCGACTGGGCCGCCGGCACCCCGGCGTCCATGGTGGGAATACGCTGACCGTCCCGGAAGTAGAAGGCGACGGCGATGGCGATCAGCAGCGCCACCGCCGCCCAGCGCACCAGGCGGCTCACCGGCATGAGGTCGGAGTCTTCAGCCATGCTAAAAACTAGTCGGTTAGGCGGTTAGTCGGTTAGGGCTTGGGTAGCCGGAGCCGTTGGTCCGACCAACCGACTAACAACTAACCGCCTAACCGACTTCTTTTACATTTCTCCATGCCCGAGTTCTCCCTCCCACCCCAGTACGACGCCTCCACCGTCGAATCCGCGCTCTACCGCCGCTGGCTGGACGCGGGGATCTTCACCGCCCACGTCGATTCGCCAAAGACGCCCTACGTCATCGTGATCCCGCCCCCCAACGTGACGGCGGTCCTGCACATGGGGCACGGGCTCAATGACACCCTCCAGGACGCCATTATCCGGTTCGAGCGGATGCGGGGCCGGGAGACCCTCTGGCTCCCCGGCACGGACCACGCGGGCATCGCCACCCAGAACGTGGTGGAAAAGCAGCTTGCCGCCGAGGGAAAGACCCGCTTCGACCTGGGCCGCGACGCCTTCGTACAGCGGGTGGCGAATTTCGTGAGCGAGACGGGCGCGGTCATCCTCGATCAGCTGAAGACCATCGGCTGCTCCTGCGACTGGAGCCGGACCCGCTACACGCTGAGCCCGGAGTTGTCCCGCGCGGTCCGCGAAGTCTTCGTCCGGATGTGGGAAGAAGGGCTGATCTACCGGGGGCACCGTGTCATTCACTGGTGCCCGCGCTGCCTGACCGCGCTCTCAGACGAAGAGGCCGAGTTCCAGGAGACCAGCGGGAACCTCTACTACATCCACTATCCCCTGGCGGACGGCTCGGGCCAGGTCACGGTGGCCACCACCCGGCCCGAGACGCTCCTGGGAGACACGGCAATCATCGTGCACCCGGAAGATCCGCGGGGCGCCCGGTACATCGGCAAGAGGGCGAAGCTTCCCCTCACGGGTCTCGAGATCCCCATCCTCGCGGACGAGAGCGTGGACAAGGAGTTCGGGACCGGTTTCGTGAAGGTGACGCCGGCCCACGATGCCAACGACTTCGAAGTCGGCGTGCGGCATCATCTCGAGATGCCGTTGGTGATGACAGAAGACGCGAAGATGGGCGAGAGCGGGAAACGGGAAGCGGGAAGCCCTAAAGGACTCCCTGACGGTCGCGGGAAACGTGTGCCTCCCGAATTGGAGGGATTGGATCGCTTCGACGCCAGAAAAAAAATCGTCAAAATGCTCGAGGCCCAGGGCCTGCTCGCGAAGGTAGAATCGCACCAGCACGCCGTGCGCCGCTGCTACCGCTGCGACAGCATCGTCGAGCCCCGGCTCTCGGACCAGTGGTTCGTGAAGATGAAGCCGCTGGCGGAGCCCGCACTCGCCGCGTTCCGGAAGGGCGAAGTGCGGTTCGTGCCCGAGCGGTGGGAGACGACGTACGTCCAGTGGCTCGAAGGGATCCGCGACTGGAACATCAGCCGCCAGCTCTGGTGGGGACACCGGATTCCGGTGTTCACGTGCACGACGTGCAAACACCAGTGGGCCGATCGCGTGGATCCGGCGGCCTGTCCCAAGTGCGGCGGGCCGGTGACGCAGGACCCCGACGTGCTCGATACGTGGTTTTCGTCCTGGCTCTGGCCCTTCTCGACCCTGGGATGGCCCGAGCAGACGCCGGACCTCGCGCGCTTTTATCCCGGCCACACCCTCGTCACCGCTCCGGAAATTCTCTTTTTCTGGGTGGCGCGGATGATCATGTCCGGCCTGCATTTCATGAAGCAGGTGCCGTTCAACACCGTGTACCTCCATGGCACGGTGCGGGACACGAAGCACCGCAAGATGTCCAAGTC
>DATNDQ010000076.1:0-2595 GCA_035553475.1 Gemmatimonadales bacterium | reverse complement strand
AGCTGGCGGCCGCTTTGGATCGCGCGCTGGGGGGTGAACTGGAGCCGGGATGGGACGCGGCCCTTCCTCGGTTCACGCCCGCGGACGGGGATCTGGCCACGCGGGACGCGGGGGGACGGGTGATTACGGCGCTCGCGGAATCGCTGCCGAACTTCATCGGTGGGTCGGCGGATCTCGATCCGTCCACTCGCACTATGATGAAGGGGAAGGGGGATTTTCAGAGCGCGGAGGCGCCGAAGGACGGGCAGACGCCTCCCACACAGGGAGCGGCGGGTGGGGCGTGGAGCTACGCCGGGCGGAACATCCACTTCGGCATCCGCGAGCATGCCATGACCGCGATGCTCACCGGGATGGCGCATCACGGGGGCGTGGTGCCGTTCGGCGCGACCTTCCTGACGTTCTCGGACTATATGCGCCCGAGTATCCGCCTCGCGGCGTTGAGTGGCGCGCACGTGATCTACGTATGGACCCATGACAGCATCGCGCTGGGAGAGGACGGTCCTACCCACCAGCCGGTGGAGCAGCTGGCGAGCCTGCGGGCGATGCCGAATTTGATCGTGCTGCGACCCGCCGACGCGAATGAGACCGTCGAAGCGTGGGGGGTGGCGCTGCGGCATTCCGGAGGGCCGGTGGGGCTCGTGCTTACCCGTCAGAAGCTGCCGGTGCTCGATCGAAGCCTCTTGGCGCCGGCCGCCGGCACCGCGCGGGGCGCCTACGTGCTCTGCGATGCGAATCCGGACGCGTCTCCGGAGTTGATCTTGATCGCGACCGGCTCGGAGGTCTCGCTCGCCCTGGCGGCGCACCGACAGCTGAGTGGAGAAGGCGTTCGGAGCCGGGTGGTATCGATGCCGTCGTGGGAGTTGTTCGAGTCGCAGTCGGCCGGATACCGTGACACGGTGCTCCCGCCGGCGGTGCGCGCCCGGGTGAGCGTCGAGGCGGCATCGCCCTTTGGATGGGAGCGCTACGTCGGGCCCACTGGCGCCATCATCGCGGTGGACCACTTCGGCGCCTCGGCTCCCGGGCCGGTGGTGATGGCGCACTTCGGATTCACCGTCGAGCATGTGGTCGAGGTGGCGCGCGCGACGCTCGCGGCCCAATCCAGAGGGATCGACGACTCCTGATGCGCATTCGGCTCCGTCCCCTGCTGTTCCTCGTCTCCCCGCTAGTGCTGCTGCTGGTGGCGGCCTACGTCGAATGGGCGATCGCCGGGCTCCCGGCCCTGCCGCATGTGGCGGGGCCGGCGATCGGGTCCGTGGCGGATCCCGCAAGTTTCCCGGCGTGGCTTCGTATCGCCCATTACGTCAATTTCCTGCTTCTGGTCCTGCTCATCCGCAGCGGTCTGCAGATTCTCATGGATCATCCCCGACTGTATCGGAACGTCCACTGTACGCCGGGAACGGAGTGGCTGAGGCTCACGCCGATCGAGGTGCCGCGGGATCGAGTATGGACCTCGAAGGAGGACTCCCGCCATCTGTCCCATTGGATCGGCCTGCCCGGCGGGCGGCACACGGTGGGCATGGCCCGGCACTGGCACTTCCTCAGCGTGCTCTTCTGGGTGGGGAACGGCCTGGTGTTCGCCATTCTCCTGTTCGCCACGGGGCAGTGGAGGCGTCTCGTTCCAACCTCGTGGCACGTCGTGCCCGAGGCCTGGACCGTCTTCGTCCGGTACGTCACCCTCCATCCGCCCCCGGATCTCAACGGCTTTTTCCACTACAATGCGCTGCAGCAGCTCACCTATTTCGGAGTCGTGTTCGTTCTCGCCCCGCTCGCGCTTCTGACCGGTCTCTCGATGTCACCCGCGCTCACGGCCCGCTTCGCGTGGTTTCCGAGGCTGCCCGGCAACCGCCAAATCGGACGCTCGATTCACTTCCTCGTGCTGTGCGCCTTTCTGCTGTTTCTGGTCGCGCACGTCACGCTGGTGGCGCTCACGGGACTTGCCAGGAACATGAATCACATCGTGATGGGGACGGACACCGGCAGCCCGATCGGTCTCTACGTCGGGGTGGCAGCGGTGGGTGTGGTCGTGCTGCTGAATGCGCTCGCCCACCGGATGGCGTGGAGTCATCCCCGGACCGTCCAGCATGCCGCCAAAATGATGGTCAGCCCGATCATGCGCCTTCTTCTCGACCGTCCGGCTCCCATCGCCGAGTTCGGACGCGAGGACCTCTCACCGTTCTTCTGGGTCAACGGTCAGATCCCGACCAGCCCGGAGTGGCGGGCGCTCGCCGCCCGGGACTTCCGGGACTACCGGCTGTGCGTGGGCGGCCTGGTGGAAGAGCCGGTGGCGTTGTCGCTGGATGACCTGCGGGCCCTCGGGCGACAGACGCAGATTACGCTGCACCATTGCATTCAGGGCTGGTCGGGCATCGCGCAGTGGGGAGGTCTCCCGCTCGTGGAGCTGATCCGCGTAGTTCGCCCGAAGCCCAATGCGAAGGCGGTGGTATTCCATTCGTTTGGCGACGGCATCGACTTCGAGACCGGCAGGGCGAAGGGCCATTACTACGACAGCCTCGCGATGGGGAATGCCTTGCACCCGCAGACTCTCCTGGCGTACGAGATGAACTCCGCGCCGCTCAGTCACCTGCATGGGGCGCC
>DATNDQ010000075.1:0-16503 GCA_035553475.1 Gemmatimonadales bacterium | reverse complement strand
TGGCCATGATCGCCGTCAGCCTACCCGGCATCTGGGTCATGGTGATCGCCGTGATCGCGTACGGCCTCGTCACGAAGTTCGTGGGGGTGGGGGTGATCACCCTCTCGGTGACCATCGTCCTGGCCCTGCTGAGTGAGGTCGCCGAAGCGTACCTCGGCTACGGAATGGCCAGGAAATACGGGGGCTCGAAGCGTGCCGGCTGGGGTGCGCTCATCGGGGGATTGGTCGGAGCTGCGGTCGGAGTCCCGGTGCCCCTTATCGGGAGCGTGATCGGCTCCCTCGTAGGGGCGTTCGCCGGAGCCCTACTCTTCGAGTACCTGGGCCACGGCGACTCAGACAAGGCCTTCAGGGCCGGTTGGGGGGCCCTCCTTGGCCGAGTCGCCGCGACGGCGACAAAAATGGCGCTGGGCTTCGTGATCACCGTGATGGCGGTGATCGGAGCCCTCAAAGGCTAGAAGCCGTACTTCAGCCCGAGATAGAACGTCTCGCCGTAATACTCCCGCTGCACATTGAAGGCGTGGGCGGGCGTGCCCTGGAAGAACCCGAACACGGCATTGTTGATGTTCAGCATCTGCAGCTGCATCTGCACCGAGGGCGTCAGCGTCAGAATCGCCGACGCATCAATCTGCGAGTGGGCGTAGAAGTAGTTGTCGCCATTCGCCGTCGGCGTCCCGTCACCGTATCCAGCGATGTTGGCGCCATTGTACGTCCAGGCGACGCGGGCGGAAATGGCCCCTTTGTCATACGTGAGCGCCGCGTTCGCGACGTTCGGGGACGTCCGGAGCATCATCGCCGTGCGCCCCGTCGTGGTATCGACCACGACGCTCGAGCTGACGTGGGTCCAGTTCACGTCGAAGCCCAGCCCCGACAGCACACCGGGCAGGAACGTCAGGTGCTGGCTCCAGTCGATCTCGAGACCCTCGAGATGTCCGTCACCGCCATTCTCCGGCTCGGTGCCATACCAGCCGTCGAACGCCGCATAGGGACCGTTATAGATGAAATCCTTCGTCACGATGAAGTCCGTGATCTTCTTGTAGAACACGCCACCTGAAATCACGCCACCCACCGACGGCAGGTACTTCTCGACCAGCAAGTCCAGATTCCATGAGTGCTGGGGCTTCAAGTTCGGGTTCCCGGCGCTCAGGTTGCTGTACTGATGCTGGTAGATCGTGTCGTGTACGCCCTGAACCGACGGCGCCAGGTCGGAGTAATTCGGCCGCGCAATGGCCCGGGTGACCGCAAACCGGACGTTGGTGTTCTCATCCAGGCTGTACCGCAACTGGGCGCTGGGGAAAAGGTCGGTGTAGTTCTGAGTCCCCGTCACCGAACTGACGGTCGTATTCCCCAGAGTGTCCGACGAAGCGACGTGACCACCGTAACTCGAGTGCGTCATCTCGACCCGGACGCCCAGGTTCAGGCGCACCGCCGGACCCAGATCCAGGTCGTTCATGACGTAGCCCGCGAGAATGCGTTCCTTCCCCGAGAACGTGGCCAGCTGGTTGCCGACCGAGTCGGTTGAGCTGGTGAACGATCCCGGATTGCCATTCTCGAACGCCGTGCTCGTACCGAAGTCGGGCAGGGGGCCAAGCGCGAAACCGGGCTGCAGGTAGTTGTAGAAATTCGGATCCGAGAAGCCCGCCAAAGCCTGGCTCAGGAGATACGTGCCGGATCCCTTGAAGCTCAGGTCGTTTTGAGTGTAGTCCTTCTCTTCATTACGGAGCCGGAGCCCGAACTTGAGGGCGCCGGGCTGTCCCCCCATCAGGTAGTTCCGCTGCAGGTTGATCTGCCCGCCCAGGTCCTGACCCGTCGTGAGCTCGTTGTCGGAGGTGTACTTGGTCAGTCCGTAGTTGGCGGCCGTGGCGGCGTCAGACGCGTTGGCGCCGCTCATGTATTGATACGAGGGCTTTTCCGGGTTCGAGCCACTGGTCGCGAGGATGTAGCTCGGGCCGTAGTCGAAGGTCGTGGACCGGTAATCCACGGTATTCTGGCGGGTGCCGGCGAGGTTCGCGGCGTAGTCCAGGACCCACTGACCATTGTCGTGCCTTCCGCCGGCGGTCATGCCCCACAGCTGTTCCGTGGGTGTCCGCAGCTGGACCTGACGCTGCAGATCCACACCGGTCAGAAAGTGCGCACCCCCGTTGCCCACGGAATCGTTTCCCGAAACGTCGTAGACGTAGCGATTCCCGTGGTTCTTGAACTCGCTCCACATCCCCTTCACGAACACCTGTGAATGCTCGTTGAACCGGTAGTCCAGATCTCCGCCCAGGCCAAAGCGGTCGCGGAAGTAGGAGTAGTCGCGCTCGCTCCATTCGACCGGGGCCGAGTTGCCGCTGTTGTCCACGGACCACGAGGGCTCGACGTCGTTGATGACGCGGTTGAACCGGTCGAGTGAGCCTCCGATGAGGAAACCGAGCTTCTGGTCGGCCCCAAACCGGCCTCCCCAGGTGAGGCCCCCCTGGCCGGTCGTGTGGTCCAGAAGGGTGATATGCCCGAACTGGCCCGAGATGTAGCCGCGAGGCGAGCCTTCCGGAGTCTTGGTCACCAAGTTGACTGACCCGCCGATGGCGTCCGCGTCCATGTCCGCCGTGAGCGTCTTCGCCACCTCGATGGCCGAGAGAATCTCGGCGGGCACGTCGTCCAGCTTCACGATGCGGTCGCCGGCTTCGGTGCCCGGAACGTGCGAGCCGTCGACGGTCACGTTCTGCAGCCGCGGCTCCGTGCCGCGGACCTGGACGAACTTGCCTTCCCCTTCATCCCGCTCGAGCGAGACGCCGGGAATCCGCCCCGCCGCCTCGGCGGCATTTGCGTTGGGCAGAGCACGAATCTCGTCCCCCGACAGCACACTCACGATGTTGTCGGCGTCCCTCTGTTTGTCGAGCGCGGCATCCTTCGATTCTCCCATCCGGGCCGCGAGCGCCATGATCGGGGGGAGATTGATGGCCGCCGCGTGCAGATGGATCGTCTCGTCGGTGACCGACCCGGCCCGCACGACGACGGTTTCGGTATCCGGGTTGTAGCCGATGATCGTGACCCGGACCTGGTAGGTACCGGTGGGCACGTAATCGATGCGAAACCCGCCGTCATCGTGAGATCGCGTGCCGTAGGGGGCGCCGACGAGGCGGATCGTGGCTCCATTCACGGGATGCGCACCGTCGTCAGTGACGTGGCCCGTGATGGATCCGGTGGCTGCTTGCGCGCTGACGGCGATGGGGATGCACAACACCAGAAGAACGGCTTTCATGAGACCTCCTGTGGATCACCGATCTTGGACCGGGCTGCCGGAGGTCTCACGATTTTTGCGTAACAGTCAGGAGACTAAGATTCGTGTAAGATTAGGGGTATGCGTTTCACACTCTTGATGTTGCTCGCCACCGCCCCCGCCATCGGACAAACTCCTGACGATGGCCAGTGGACGATGCCGGGGAAGAATTTCGCCGCCACCCGCTTCAGCTCGCTCACATCGATCACGACGTCCAACGCCGCGCAGCTCCGCCCCCTCTGGAGCTTCTCCACCGGCGTCCTTGGCGGCCATGAAGGCCAGCCCCTGGTCGTGAACAACACGATGTACGTCGTGACGCCATTCCCCGACGTGCTCTACGCCTTCGACCTCACCAAAGACGGCTACCCCTTGAAGTGGAAGTACCGCCCCGACGTGAACCCCTCCGCGCTCGGCACCGCCTGCTGCGACGCCATCAACCGGGGACCGGTCTACGCGGACGGCAAGATCGTCTACAACCTGCTGGACGGTCACACCGTCGCGGTCGACGCGACCACCGGAAAAGAGCTTTGGAAAGTCCAGATCGCCGACCTCGGCCAGGGTGAGACGACGCCCATGGCGCCCCTCGTCGTGAGAGACCTGGTCTTCGTGGGGCCATCAGGTGGGGAGTTCGGAATCCACGGGTGGCTGAAAGCGCTCGATCTGGCCAACGGGAAGGTCGTCTGGACCGCATACAACGAAGGTCCCGACAAGGACATGCTCATTGATACGAGCAAGTTCCATCCCTTCTACGATCACGGCAAAGATCTGGGGCTCACCACGTGGCCCGGAGATGCGTGGCAGCGCGCGGGGGTCCCGGTGTGGGGGTGGTTGTCGTACGATGCCGATCTCGATCTCCTCTATTACGGCACCGGCAACGCCGGCCCCTACAATCCCGAGCAGCGCCCCGGTGACAACAAATGGTCCTCGAGCGTTTTGGCGCGCCGGCCCCGGGATGGCGCGCTCGTCTGGGCCTATCAATTCACGCCTCACGAGAACTGGGATTACGACGCCAACGCCGAAATGATCCTGGCCGATCTGAACATCGGCGGGAAACTGCGGCATGTCCTGGTGCACTTCGACAAGAATGGCTTCGCCTACACCATCGATCGGGAAACCGGCGAAGTGCTGATCGCGAAACCGTTCACGACGGTGACCTGGGCCAAGAGCATCAACCTCAAGACCGGTCGCCCCGTCCTCGACTCGGCCAAGCTCACCGGCGCGACGCGGGGGAACGTCAAGGACATCTGCCCGTCTCTCGAGGGCGGGAAAAGCCCCGTGTCCGCGGGCTCCTACTCCCCGCACACCGAGTACTTCTACGTCGCGACGAACAACCTGTGCATGGACTACCAGGCCTCCCAGGTGTCACACATCGCGGGCACGCCGTACATCGGTGCGAACACGCCGTACCATGCGGGCCCCGGCGGCTACATGGGAGAGTTCATTGCATGGGACGCGGTGAACGGCAAGAAGGTCTGGGGCACTACGGAGAAGTATCCGGTGTGGAGCGGGTCAGTGACGACGGCAGGCGACGTGGTCTTTTACGGCACGTTGGACGGGTGGTTCAAGGCCGTGAACGCGTGGACTGGCCAGGTGCTCTGGAAGTTCAAGGTTGGCTCGGGCGTGGTCGGATGCCCCATTGTCTACAAAGGAGCCGACGGCAAGCAGTACGTAGCGGTGTATGCGGGGATCGGGGGCGACTGGTTCCTGCTGTCCGGGGACGTTCGCTCCGATGATCCCGCGGATGTCCGTCCCCCCGCGGATTTCGCCAAGGACTTGGCGCGTCACACGAGCCAAGGTGGAATGGTATGGATCTTCGGCCTGCCCTGATCGGCGCGACGGCCCTGAGCGCGATCGCCGTCGCGTGCAAACCGGTGACTCCTGCCAATACCGGCCGGTACGTCCCGCCCGTGATCTCGTATCCGCAGCACGTCAACGTCGCCGGGATCGCGCCCGCCGCCGGTACGCTCACCAATCCCTACGAGCCGGACAGCGCGTCGGTGCGTGAGGGCGGTCAGACCTTCACGGCGATGAACTGCGACGGCTGCCATGGCGGCGGCGCCACCGGCTGGGTGGGGCCGAGTCTGGTGGATGGGCGGTGGCGGTACGGCGGGGAGGACGGGGCGGTGTTCACCTCGATCTTCTACGGCCGTCCCCGCGGGATGCCGGCCTACGGCGGGAGCCTGTCTCCCGCCGCCATCTGGAAGATCGTGACGTATCTCCGGGCCCAACCGGTCCCCACGGACGTCCCCACCGAGCGATGGTAAGCGAAGTCTGCGTCCCGAACATCGGGCCCCGGGAACGGCGGAAGCGCCTCTATGCCGGGTTCGTCTATCTCGGCATTACGATTGTCGCGCTCGCGATCATGATGGCCACCGGCACCTCGCGCGGGTATCGCCTTTTGCTCTTCCTGCCACTTTGGGCCGCGGGTGTCGGGGTTTTTCAGTATCTCGAGAAGACGTGAATCCGTCTCGCGGCGCGCGGTCTGCGCGACCTGGATACTGGACGTCAGGCGATGACGGATCGGCACGAGCTCGAGCAGGTCAGGGAGCAGGCAGTGCGCGTGTACGTGAAAACCACGATCGCCGCGGCGGTGGCAGTGGCGGTAAGTTATTTTATCTGAAGCAGTTACCTGACGCCTGACACCTGACGCCTGACCCCTCGTAGTGTTCCTCAGTCCCCCTAACCCGAGTCCAAAATGCTGAAGCCAGTCCTGCAGCTCGCCGCCGTTGGAGTCGTGGGCGTAGTGTTGTTCAAGCTCGCCGCGCTCCTGTTCCTGCCCCTCCTCGCCATCCTGTTCAAGGTGGCGCTGGTGCTGGCACTCGTGTTCTTCCTGATGAAGCTCCTCAAGAAGAGCGGCAAGAAGGACGGCGAAGCCCCCGCGACCTGAAGAACGAAGTCCGAATCCGGATATCCTGAAGTGGCGCCCGTGGGTAGAATCCAACCCATGGGCGCCGTTCGTTTCACCACCGTTCCCAGTCCCATCGGGGACCTCTACGTCGCGGCAAGCGAGAGAGGGCTGACCTGCCTTCTCTTTGACCAGTGGGCCCACGGTCCCGATCGCACCGGCTGGGAGCCCGATGACGGCTCGGCCATCCTGGGCAACGCGCGCCGCCAGCTCGGCGAATACTTCGATCACCAGCGTACCACGTTCGACCTGCCGCTCGATATGCAGGGCACACCCTTCCAGCTCCAGGTGTGGAAGCAGCTGACGAAGATCCCATATGGACAGACGACGTCATACGGCGAGATCGCGAAGCGGCTCGGGGCGCCCAATGGCTCCCGCGCCGTCGGCGCGGCGAACGGGCGCAACCCCGTCGCCGTCGTGGTCCCTTGCCACCGCGTGATCGGTGCGAATGGTGACCTGACCGGCTTCGGTGGCGGCATGGCCCGGAAGGAGTGGCTGCTCAAGCACGAAGGGGGGATCTTGACTCTCGTCTAAAACAGACGTTTAATACAACTGTTTCAACTCTGAGACCTCATGAAGCGCGTCATCCGCATCGTCCTCGCCGTCCTCGTCCTCGGCACCATCGCCTACTTCGTATTCAGGGGGAGCCCCAAAGAGCTCACCCTCACCGGCATCGTCACGACGAACGACGTGGTGGTCAGCCCACAGGTCGCCGGTCAGGTGACGAAGCTCCTGGTCTCGGAAGGCGACTCGGTCACGCAGAACCAGCTCCTTGCCGTCCTCTCCCCGGCCGAGCTCCAGGCGGACCAGCGGTTCTACGCGCAGAGCGCGACGGCGTCCGCGGCCCAGGCGGGGGCAGGGGCAGCCGACCTCGCCGTCGCCGAAGCCCAGGACTCCTCGGCCGCCGCCGACCTCGCCAACACGAAGCTGGTCCGGGACCGCATCATCTCTCTCTTCAAAGAGGGAGGCGTAACCCAGCAGCAGGCGGACTCCGCCAACACGGCGCTCACCATGTCCCAGGCCCGCAAGGACGCCGCGGACCGCCAGGTGGCGGCGAAGAAGCAGGCTCTCGTCGCCGCGCAGGCTCAACAGCAAGCAGCGAGGGCGCAGACCGCCAAGGCCGACGTCAGGCTCTCCTACGCTGAGCTCCGGGCGCCACTCTCCGGGCTCGTAGACGTCCGCGCCGCCCAGCTCGGCGAGGTGGTACTCGCCGGTCAGCCGGTCCTCACGCTCATCGATCCCGATTCGCTCTGGGTGCGCGCCGACGTCGAAGAGTCGTACATCGACCGGGTGCGCATCGGGGACACCCTCACGGTCAGGCTCCCTTCGGGCGCGACCCGCACGGGCACCGTGTACTTCCGCGGTGTGGACGCCGGGTTTGCGACGCAACGGGACGTCAGCCGCACCAAGCGTGACATCAAGACGTTCGAGATCAGACTCCGCGTGCCGAACACCGACCGGCGTCTGGCGGTGGGCATGACGGCGTACGTCCTCCTGCCGGTGGGGCCAGCGGGCAAGTGAGCGCTATCGAGGTCAAGGGTCTCACCAAGAAGTTCGGGGACTTCACCGCCGTGGATAACCTGAGCTTCGCGGTGGAAGAAGGAGAGATCTTCGGGCTCCTGGGGCCGAATGGCGCGGGGAAATCCACGCTCATCCGGATGATGACCACGCTGCTGATGCCGACCTCGGGTTCCGCGGTCGTCGGCGGCTTCGACATCACCACCCAGCCGAATGACGTGCGCCGGGTGATTGGCGTGATCCCGCAGGCCATGACCACGGACACCGAGCTCTCGGCCGAGGAGAATCTGCTGATCTTCGCCAAGCTCTACGGCGTCCCCCGGGAACGGCGCGCGAAACTGATCGCCGACCTCCTCGCCGCGGTCGAGCTGACGCAGTGGGCCGACAAGCCGGTGAAGAACTTCTCGGGCGGCATGCGGCGGCGGGTGGAGATCGCGCGCGGGTTGGTGCATGAGCCCCGGATTCTCTTCCTCGATGAGCCGACGACCGGTCTCGATCCCGTCTCCCGAACGGCCGTCTGGGAGATGCTCCGGAAAATCAAAGCCGACCACCACCTCACCGTCCTGCTCACCACGCACTACATGGACGAGGCCGACCAGCTCTGCGACCGGATCGCGATCGTGGACCATGGGCACCTCATGGCCCTCGATTCGCCCCTGAAGCTCAAGGCGACGATTTCCGGAACCAACACGGTGGACGCGTCCTTCCTGGGCGCTCCCGCCGACTGGCGCCAGCAGCTCGCGGCGCTCCCCGGAGCCAAGACCGTCTCGGGGGATGGCAACATCTTCCGCGTGGTCACCGAAGACGCGCCGGCCACGACGGGCGCCCTCCTCGCGCAGGCCGCGACCGCGGGCGTCACGGTGCATTCGCTCTCGATCGAGGGCACCACCCTCGACGACGTGTTTGTCCACTTCACCGGCCACGAGCTCCGCGACGCGCTGCAGGAACAGTCCGCCGCGGAAAAACGGGCCTTCATTCGGCGCTGATGCATCGCATCCTCGCCATCATCGAGCGCGAAATGCGGCGGTTCCGGCGGAACCCCGTACTGATCGTGGTATCCCTGCTGTTTCCGCTGGTGCAGCTGGTGATCCTGGGGTACGCCTTCGGCGGCAACGTGAAGCACTTGAAACTCGCCGTGGTGGACGACGACCAGGCCATTCCCGCCGTGCGCCTCCGGGAGCTTGCGGTCGCCGTCGCCGCGAACGCCCAGACCTTCGAGACCATTCCGTATGCCGACCGCGGTGCCGCGCTGACCGCGCTGCGCAACGGCAAAGTGAATGGCGTCCTGACCATCCCGCCGGGCTTCTCGCGGCGCGTCCTCCAGAAGGACGACCCGCGCGTCGCACTGATCGAAGACAACACCGACAACTTCGTGGCCGCCACCCTCGGGGCCACTCTCGCCGGCATGGTCTCCGCGTACAACCAGCCTTCCGCCACTCCCGCGGTCCCGCCGAACCCCACGCTCGACGTCGTGGAGCTCTACCCCTACGTCCCGTACATCCAGTACCTGCTCCCCGGGTCGATCGTGATGTCGATCTTCATGATGGTGATGATCGGGGGCGGGATCATCTTCATTGACGACAAGGCGCGGGGACTGCACGAGGGGTACCTCGTCACGCCCATCACGCGGTTCGAGTTGATCGCCGGGTTCAACGTGTCGGGCGCGATCAAGGCGGTGCTCGCGGGGTCGGTGCTCATGATCCTGGGCACCCTCATCGCCGGCATCCCGAACCCCTTCGAGCCGTTCCGGATGATGAAGTTGTTCGTGGTCATCGTGACGACTGCCGTGGCGCTCGTGAGCATGATGTTTCTGCTGATGGTCCGGATGTCCGACCCGCTCCTGCCGCGCGCGATCTTCGGCGTGCTGAACACGCTGCTCTTCTTCCCATCGGGCGCCGTGTATCCCCAGCAGGCGTTTCCGGGCTGGATGCGGGTGATCGCCGTCGCCGATCCCTTCACCTATGCCGTGCACGCCCTCAAGGCGATCGCACTCAAGGACGTCGGCTTCGGGGCCATCGCCGGGGACCTCGCGTTCCTCGTCATCTTCGCGACTGTCACCATGACGCTCGCCACCCTTCTCTTCAAACGGGAATTGTGACCCAGGACCCCACGCGGGAACGGCTGATCGAGGCGGCATCCCGCCTCTTTGGCCGCGAAGGGTTCCGGCGGGTGACGGTGCGGGACATCTGCCGCGCGGCGCACGCGAACGTGGCGGCGGTGAACTACTACTTCGGCGACAAGATGGGCCTTTATATGGAGGTGGTGGACCGCGCCATCGCCGTGATGCAGGGGACCACGACCGCCGCACAGGAGGGCTCCGGCGGTCTCTCTCCTCAGGAAAAGCTCCGGCACTACGTTCGGACCTACCTCAGCGCACTGCTCCAGAGCCCCGACGCCAACACGTGGATCCACGGCATCATGAATCAGGAGATGAATGAGCCGACCAAGGCGGCCGCCAAGATCGCACGCGAGGCCATCAGGCCCCGGGTCGAGTACCTGAGCGGGATCATTGCCGGGGTGCTGGGAGCGGATGTCAGCGATCCCCGGGTCCGGCGTTGCGCCATAGCCGTCCAGAGCCATTGTCTCTGGTATGGCCGGCAACCACAGACCAGTGTCTTCCGCAAAGCCGCCTTCCCGGAGTGGCCTGACGAGATCACCACCGGACTCGAAGGGCTCGCCGCTTTCGTTGCAGAATTCTCGCTGGCGGGGGTAGCGGGAGTGCATTAGGCTGGAAGCCGTTCCTGAAAAACCGGGAGGCCGAATGCGTATCGCCCTAATCGTCGTCGGCGTCGTCGTCGCGGTGGTGGTCATCGTGGCGATCATCGGAGCCCTGCTCCCGGTGAAGCACCAGGTGAGCCGGGAAGCGACCTTCAAGATCTCCGCAGACAAGCTGTTCGCGTTGATCAGCACGCCGACGGAATTCCCCAAATGGCGTACCGGTGTGAAGAGCGTCGAGATGCTGCCGTCGGGTGGGGGACTGCCGAAGTGGAGCGAGGTGTCGTCCGACGGGACCATCACCTTCGCCGTGACGCAGGCGGTTCCCGGGGTCCAACTGGTCACCACCATCGCCGACAAGAGCCTGCCCTTTGGCGGGAGCTGGACCTACGTCCTCGCGCCGGCGGGTCCTGATTCGACCACGTTACGAATCACGGAGGATGGCGAGGTCTACAACGTCATCTTCCGCTTCATGTCCCGCTTCGTCTTCGGTCACGCCAGTACGATCGAGAAGTACCTCAAGGACGTGCAGAAGCGGGTCTGAACGAGAAGGTCCCCGGCTCGTCGTGGTCCGAGCAGTTCGAATGCACGGTCAGGGTGCCCACCAGCAGTTTTCCCTGATCGGCTTCCATTCCCCCACCGGTGATTTCCCCGCCACACGACTTGGCCGGATAGGTGAAAGCCAGGCGCCACGTCACGATCGTCCCCGCATGGTGGACGGAAAGCGGCCCGGTGATTGCGCCATTTCCCACGTTCGCCTGCCCAGTGAGGGAGTCACCCGCGGACGCGAGAGAGAAGGTCACCGGGAAGCGCTCGTGGTCTTCGATCCGCAGGTCACCTGCCCAGCGACCCACCACATCGTGTGCCGTGTCCTCGACCTCCGGTGCATCGAGCGCAAAGGCATAGAGGTAGTCGCCGAGCAGAGGCGGGCCGAGGTGCAGGCGGTCGTGGCCGCCGGCGGCGATGACGACGTATTGGCGGCCTCCGACCGAGTACGTCGCCGGCAATGCGTGGCCTCCGGCGGCGAGACGGACGTCCCACAAGACCTTGCCCGTCGAGATGTCGTAGGCACGGAAGTGGTTGTCCAAGGTCGCGCCGATGAACGCGAGCCCCCCTTTGGTCAACAAGACTCCGCCCAGAGATGGGGAGCCGGTGTGCTGTGCCTCGAGCCCGGGGACGGTTCCATTGGGCACGCGCCATTTGACGCGGTCATGCGCGAGATCGAATGCGACGAGCTCGCCCCAAGGGGGCGCGTTGCACGGCGGGCCATTCCTGCCGAGCAGATTTTGCCGCATGGAGGCGTACGGTGTCCCGCGCTGGGGGCCGAATTCCGTATCCGGGTGCCTCGCGCGGACCGCCTGCAGCGAATCGCGGGGGACCAGGGTCACGACCATCGCGATTTCGTTGACGGGCGCGACGAGGAGGCCATCCGCCTCGTCGATCGAGAACCCCGACCAGTTGAAGCCGCCGACGTGGCCAGGGAAATGGATCGAACCCTGGAGCGACGCGGGCGTAAAGATTCCCTGGTAGCGAAGGGAGTCCATCCACGCCTGACAGTACGCCTTGCCCGCCGCATCAATCCCGAATGCCTGCGCCGATGACAGGGTCTCCGGAACGAAGCGGTAGGCCGGGGGCGGAAACGGCTGAGTCGGGGACGTGACTTCCCCTGGAATGTCCGATTGGGGCACCGCACGCTCGGTCACCGGAACCAGCGGTTTCCCGTTTCTGCGGTCGAGGATGAACAGGTGCCCCATCTTCGTGCCCACCGCGAGCGCGGGGTACGAATGCCCGTTCTTGTGGAGCGTGAAGACCACCGGTTGTGCCGGCACGTCGTAGTCCCACAAGTCGTGATGTACTACCTGAAATGACCAGACGACTTTCCCAGTCGACGCCCGCAGGGCGACCACCGAGTTGGCGTAGTGATCGGGCCCGGGTCGCTCGACACCGTAGAAATCAGGGGAGGCGCTGCCCACGGGGACGAACACCAGGCCGCGGGCGGGGTCTGCTGAGATGATGCTCCAGACATTCGCCGCACCGACCTTTTCTCCAGCCGGAACCGGATCGAAGCTCCACCGCACCGCTCCCGTCCGCACATCAAAGGCCCGCACCACTCCACTCGGCGCATTGGCGCGCACGTTGTCACTGACCGACGACCCGACAATGAGGAGATCCCCGATCACGGCCGGTGGCGACGTCACCTCGTACTCGCCCGCGTACGCCGGCGGGTTGACGATGCCCTTGGCCAGATCCACGGTCCCGGAGTCACCAAAGGTCGGGACCGGCTTGCCCGTCGCGGCGTCCAGGGCGATGAGCCTGGCGTCGACGGTCGCGAGGAACACCCGAGCGCCTTTCACATCCCGCCAGTACGAGACGCCGCGATTCGCAAAGTCCCCATAGTCGCGGGTCAGGTCCACGCGCGCGTCGTAGGTCCAGCGTTCCACCCCGGTCTTCGGATCCAATGCCGATACTCGCCCGATCGGCGTGGAGACGTACAGCACGCCATCCACGAGAATCGGGGTCGCCTCGAAACGGCTGCTCATGTGCATCAGGTCGCCGGTGCGGTAGACCCACGCGAGCTTCAGCCTGGCGACGTTGGTCGTGTCGATCTGCGTCAGCGGTGAGAACCGTGAGCCGCCCGCGTCGTGGCCGTAGGCGGGCCAGTCGGTTTGTCCGACAGCGATGGTTGGAAGTGCCAGGAACAGCAGATACGGGGCGATGCGCACGTCGGATCCGGAGTTTGGTCATGGCCAATGTCGCGCGTCGGAGCCTTTTTGACCACCACTCACCCCATCGTGCCACCATTCGTCCCAAGAGGCCCCAGAACCGGCGGGTCCGTCGCTAGGCTTTCCCCCCGACCGTTCTCCTGGAGCCTTCGGATGTCCGCAGCAATGATGTTGAGCCTCATCTCAGCCCTGCAGGGTCCTTCACAGTGCACGCCTGTGCCAGGGGGCGTGCCCGCGGCGACCTGGCTGAATCGCGCCCGGAGCGCTGTCGGGATGAGCCATGCGGCAAACCGCGTGCTGCAATTCCACGCCGTGCAGGGTGAGAACCAGGACTACGAGTCGGATCGCAGCTATCCGCCCTACTTCTCATCGTTCCAGTCGGTGGAAGGCTGGCTCGAACTCGGCACGGGCGTCGAACGCTATTCGGCTCACACCACATTCCCCGGAGTCGACGCCGTCGGCGGCCCGTCCATCGTGGAGAATGAGCGGACCGCAGTGGTGGTGCGCGACACGCTGGTGACACCGAATGCGGAAATCCGCGGCGCCGCGTTGGCCTCGCGGGGTCTCAACCCGTGGGCCGTGCTGTCTGATTGGTCGCAAGACTCGGGGGTGACGGTGGAGAACCGCTGCCCCTACCGCGACTACGGTCGGATCGTCTTGCGTCGCCGCGGACTCTACGGCGTCGAACGCCTCTTCCTTACTAGTGGCGCCGTTCCGGTGAAGCTCGACCGCACCGAGCCGCACTATCTCTGGGGACAGCAACACGCCGAGTACCTCTACTCGACCTGGGTGCTCTCCGACAGCATCGCCTTTCCCGGCTCCGCCATCCGCTCGGCGGACGGTGAGGTGGTGACGAACCGGACGTACGGGCTGGTCCATCTCGAGCCGCGGGACAGCGCGCCGTCATTCGCGCTCAACGCGCCGGACCTGCCCGTGAAGCTGCCGCGCTTCCTCCAGGCGATCGCCCCCGATACCCAGCGCATTGATGCGCACACCCTGGTGCTCCATAACCCGGGGTACAACGAGACGATCACCCTCGCCGGCGATACGGTCTTCGTCTTCGACGCGACGCAATCGGAGACCAGAGCCCGGCAGGATTCCGCGTTCATCGGACAGTTCTTCCCGGGCCGCCACCCCGTGGTCGTCGTGGTGACGGACCTCGCGTGGCCACATGTGTCCGGGGTCCGGTTCTGGGTGGCGAGTGGGGCGACCATCGTCTCGCACCGGGCCAGCCGGGCGCTGTTGGAGCAGATCGTGGCGCGGCGATGGACCCTCGCCCCCGACAAACTCGAGCGAAATCGCGGCAGTGCCCGGCTCCGGTATCGACCGGTGTCGGACTCTCTGCGGATGGCCGGGGGCGCCATCTCGATTCACGCGATTGATGGAATCGGCAGCGAGGGCGCCCTGCTGGCGTACGTCAGGGATGCCCGGTTCCTCTGGGCTTCCGACTACATCCAGGACCTCACGAACCCCACGCTTTACGCCCGGGAAGTCTGGCTGGCCGCCACGCGTGCCGGGTACAAGCCTGAGCGGGTGGATGCCGAGCACATTCCGATCACCCCGTGGGCGAAGATCGGAGAGCTGGTGGGTGGGCTGGACGTGGAAGGACCAGGCGAGTGAGCTTCGAGGGCCGATGCGCACCTCGCTCCGGTCCTCCCCCCTCCTGCTGGCACTCGCCGCGTCGACGGCGATCGGCCTCGCTGCCGCGGGTCAGCTCACGGCCCTCACGCGGGGGGAGTCCCATCCCATCTCGTTCGTTCGCGCGCTCGCGATCGACCTGCCGGTCTGGTGGTACTGGGGCCTGGCAACGCCGCTGGTGCTGCTCCTGGGGCGCCGCGCCCCGTTGCGGGGCGGGCGGGGTATCGCGACGCACGTCGTGGCGCTCGCCGGACTCATGGTTCTGCACGCGCTCGCAATGGCTGTCTTCACGGGCCCGCTCTTCCCCAGTGACGGCCCACCGGCGCCATTCGTAACGACGTTCGTCGAAACACTTCTCAATCGCGGGATTTCGGACGCCATCGTCTACGCGGCCATTCTGGGAATCGGTTCGGCCGTAGATACGGCACGGCTCCAGGCGGAGCTCGCGGGTGCTGAGCTGCGGGCTCTCAAAATGCAGATGCATCCGCATTTTCTGTTCAACACCCTGAATACCGCCGCCGTCCTGACCGAAGAGAATCCAACCGCTGCGAAGGAAGTCCTGGGGCTCCTCGCGGACCTCCTGCGGGCCACGCTCGATCAGTCGGGCGTTCAGGAGATCCGGTTGTCCGAGGAGCTCGAGCTGCTCGAGACTTACCTGACGATCGAGCGCACCCGCTTTCCGGACCGCCTGTCCGTCGATTTCGAGATCGACGCCGACGCCAGGGACGTATGGGTTCCGAACCTCGTGCTGCAGCCACTGGTGGAGAACGCAGTCCGTTACGCGATCGCGCCCCGTGCCGCGCCGGGCCGGATCACCGTGAGCGCCCGGCGCGTTGGGGATGCGCTCGTGCTCGCCGTGACCGACGACGGACCTGGGATCGCCCGCGGCGGCAACGGCGCGGGACTCGGAATCTCCAACACCCGGGCCCGGCTCGAGAGGCTGTACGGAACCGCGGGACGCCTGGAGCTCGCGCCCGCGTCCGGTGGACGAGGAACGATGGTGACGGTGACTCTGCCATTTCGAACCGGGGACCCGTCCCGGTGACCCCGCTCCGCGTGCTGGTCGCCGACGACGAGCCCGTCGCGCGGCGGGGATTGCGGAAGCTCCTGGCTGCCGAGCCGGATGTGGAAGTCGTCGGCGAAGCGGGGGACGGACGCGAGGCGGTGGCGGCGATCAGGCGCCTGAAGCCTGACCTCGTGCTGCTCGACGTGCAGATGCCCGAGCTGGACGGGATCGGCGTGGTGCGGGAGCTCGCCCCGTCCGAGCTCCCGGAGGTCGTCTTCGTCACGGCCTATGACCGCTACGCCATCGCGGCGTTCGATCTCCAGGCCGTGGACTACGTCTTGAAACCCGTGCAGGCAAAACGCTTTTCGCTCGCCCTGTCGCGCGCTCGCCGTCGCCTCGAGTCCGCCCGCCCGGGCGATCTCGCCGAACGTATCGAGCGGCTCCTCGGCGAGTATGGCCGGGCGGGGAGCACGCCTGACCGGATCCTGGTGCGCTCGGGCTCCAAGGCCCTCTTCGTGAAGCTGGATGACATCGAGTGGCTCGAGGCGTCGGGCAACTACGTTCGGCTGCACACTCCCGCGCGCGATCCCCGGACGCTGGTGCGCGAAACCTTGGCGCACCTCGCCGAATGGCTCCCGCCCAAGTTCCTGCGGGTGCACCGGTCGGCGATCGTCAACCTCGACGCGATCGTCGAAGTCCGCTCATTGTCGGGTGGGGATGGCGAGGTGCTGCTGAAGTC
>DATNDQ010000074.1:0-20282 GCA_035553475.1 Gemmatimonadales bacterium | reverse complement strand
GTCGTCCAAACGAACGACACTGAGGGCATTCGCGGCCATGTGGGCGATCGGTCTTCTTCCGACCATCCTGCCCGCACAGGCCACCGGTACCACCACGTTCAACGCGCCCTACCGGGCGTTCTCGAACTCGGAGTTCGGCGTACTGGTGAGCTTCCCCGACGGCGGCGGCACCGCCTTCGAGGGCGCCTACCGCGTCTCCTCCGGCAAGTTCGACATCGGCTTCAAAGGCGGAATCTTCTCGCCCGGGGGCGGCGGCAGTACTGCCCTGCTCATCGGCGTCGAGGGCCGCGAGCGCGTGCTCTCGCACAACGAAGACTTCCCGCTGGATGGCGCGCTGATCGTCGGCGCGGGCGCGAGCCTGGTCTCCGGCGCCTCAGCCCTCATCGTCCCCGTCGGCCTCTCCCTCGGCCGCCGGATCGACCTGCAGGATTCGCCGGTCAGCATCGTGCCGTACGTCCAGCCGACGGCGTTCTTCATCGCCGACGGCGGCGGTCACGTCGACTTCGACCTCGGACTGGGAGCCGACTTCCGGCTCACCAGGCGCTTTGATGCCCGGCTCTCCGCCGGCATCGGGGACATCGAGGGAATTTCGATCGGCGCGATCTGGGTCCACTAGTCGTCATCCTGAGCGCCGCGCGCGGTCAGCGCGCGGCGCGAAGGACCCCGTCAACTAGAAGGCCTTCCCGAGGTTCGTCGTCAGCCCCAGGAACAGCGCGTTCGGCGAATTCTGCGTCGTGCCCCACTGCCCCCCGGCGTCGATGACCGCCCACGGTGCGACGCGCACCGTGACGGCGCCGAGCAGCCCGGCGAAGCGTGGACCCGCTGCACCGGGCGTGAAGTCGAAGCACTCGGCCGTCAGGCCGACCATGCTCCCACCCCACGATCCGCTCGCGGAGAAAAACCATTGCGTCGCGCCGGCGCCGAGGCCGGCGGGGCCGGCGTTCAGGTCGACGTGCAGAGAGGCCGGGAGGTCCGCGCTGTACACCGCGGTGAGCGAGCCGAGGGTGCGACCCGCGCCGAGTCCCTTGGCGACGCTGCCTGTGGGGGCGGTGGCCGCCGGGATGAGCGCGAGCGCCGATTTCTCCGACAGGTCCGTCCGGAATTTCAGTGAGAGCCCCAAGTCGCCCACGCCGCCACCACTGGGCGTTCGCGCGTACACGGGGCCAAAGAATTCAGCTTGAAGCGAGGGCGTGATGCCCAACTTCAGTGCCATGCTCCAGACCGTCCCCTCGGCAAGGGACGAAATCCCGGCGGCACTGACCCCCTGCTCGAGCTCCACGTACCCGGGTGCAACGGCATACGCATGGGTGGCGTAGGTCGGCCGCTCCGGATTCGCCATGCGTGGCGATTGGGCGGCGCTCGTGAGTACGGGGGTCCCGGCCAGCGTGACCGCGATCACATATCGAAGCATGGTCCGAAAGAGTAACGGGCTTGGGCCTCTAGCGGGAGCGGAAATGGGGCCGCACTTTTTGCTCCCATGGAGAGCAAGCACGCAGCACCGACCGAGCGTCGCCGCCGTCCGTTCGATCGCCGGGCCCTGTTTCCGCGCCGCAAAAGCGCCGAACGCCGGGTAGGAGACCGGCGGTCTGAAAAATCCGTAGCGTCGAATGGTGAACGGCGGGTGGCCAGCACGCGGCGTAGCGAGGAACGGCGGGTCGGGAAAGAGCGGCGGAGCTGGGCGGAGCGGCGGCACGCGCACTGACGCGCGCGGGTATTACTGTCGGGTCATCTGCCAAGTGATCTGCATGGAGTAGTGCCGCGACGTCGACGAATCCACGAAGTCGCAGATCCCCGTCCCCGCATTCACCGCATCATGCGCAGCCGACAGCTGGCCCGTGTAGCTGCACAATTCACTCGCCGTGAACTGCAGTCGAACGTTGGTCACCGAGCCGTTGGTGACGGGGCCGTGTCCGGTGTTGAAGAACTTGCTCCCCTGATTCTCGCAGATTCCCGACTGCACGTAATTCCCCGAGAACTTCGGCCCATCCTGATTGAACGTGTAGACGCCCGTATCGGCGCAGGTGATCTGGAACAGATTGTCGGACAGGGTTTCGGTGTACTGCCAGGAGCCCGCGATGGCGGCGGGCGCCGGCGGATCGTCGACGTTCTTGCAGGAGAGGACGGCTGCGACGGCTATTCCGCCGAGCCCTGCACGGAGCAACCACGTGACGGCGTGCGACATTCCACTATGCTACGGCTTGCAACGCCGGCGTCAAGTTTGGTAGGTTGGGAATTGTATGAGGCGGACAATTCTCTTACTCGTCGTCATAGCCGTTTCCGGCCTTTCGTGCAGTGATCCGTTCAGCATCCCGACGACACTGGTCGTCATCAACGACGCCTACCAGTTCGCGCCCGATACCGTGACGATCATGCACGGGACCACGATCGAGTATAAGAACGAAAGCTCCCAATATCACCTGATCCAAGGCGACAGCGTCGTCCCGGGTGGTCTGCAGGAAATGGAGCTCGCACCGGTGGGTGGCGAGACCAGTGAGTATCCCCAGACTTTCGAAACGCTCCTCATGCCAGCGGCCGGAGTGTACCCCTACCACTGCACACTTCATCTCCAGATGCACGGAGTGCTGATCGTGCGCTGAAGTCGTGATCTCGCGCGCCTTGTGTCCCCCCCCACCCCCGGCTAAACTGCTCCCCTCGTTGATGAAGTCTGTCGGGAGGGGTGGCCGAGTGGCTGAAGGCGGCGGTTTGCTAAACCGTTATAGGGCCTAATAGCCCTATCGGGGGTTCGAATCCCCCCTCCTCCGTTCTCACACCCGACACCCTTTGACTACTCGCGTCCGTTTCGCCCCATCGCCGACGGGATACCTTCACGTCGGCGGCGCCCGTACCGCCCTCTTCAATTGGCTCTACGCCCGCCACGTCGGCGGGCAGTTTCTGCTGCGTATCGAAGACACCGATAAGCAGCGCTCCACCGACGAGCACACCCAGGTCATTCTCGACGGCCTCACCTGGCTCGGCCTCGACTGGGACGAGGAGCCCATCTTCCAGGGCGCCCGCATCAAGCGGCACCAGGAAGTCGCCGACAAGCTCCTGGCCGAGGGGAAGGCGTACAAGGACGAGGATGCCATCCGGCTCCGCATTCCCGAGGGCGAGATCGCCTGGGATGACGCGGTGCATGGCCGGATTTCCTTCCAGGGCGCCGACGTCAAGGATTTCGTGATCCTCCGCGCCGACCGCACGCCCCTCTACAACTTCGCGGTGGTGGTGGACGACGTGGATATGCAGATCACCCACGTGCTCCGCGGCGACGATCACATCTCGAACACGCCGAAACAGATCGCCGTCTACCGGGCCATGGGCGCGGCCCTGCCCGTCTTCGGGCACGTGCCCATGATCAACGGCCCCGACGGCAAGAAGCTTTCGAAGCGTCACGGCGCCACCGCAGTGGGTGATTACCAGCACCTCGGCATCCTCCCCGCCGCCATGCGCAACTTCCTCGCCCTCCTCGGCTGGAGCCCCGGCGGGGACCGCGAGATCATGACCCAGAAGGAGATGACCGACCTCTTCTCGTTCGAAGGCGTGCAGTCCAAGGCCGCCGTCTTCGATACCACCAAGCTGGAGTGGATGAACGGGCAGTACCTGTCTGCCCTCCCGGCGGCCGACTTGCTGCCCCTCGTCATGCCCCATCTCGAGAAACTCGGCGCCACGGGAACTCCCGATGCCATTCTGCGCGCCATCGGCGCCGTGAAAACGCGCTCGCGGACCACCCTGGACGTCGCAAAACAGACGGCCGTCCGGCTGGATGCGAAGTTCGTTGAGCTCGATGAGAAGGCGAAGAAGGAGATCGACAAGGATCCCGCGGGCTACCGCGAGGCCCTCAAGGCCAGCATCGAGGCTCTCCGAAGCATCGAGTGGACTGCGGAAGCCCTGGAGAAGGGCCTTCGCGACCTCGCCGAAAAGCGCGGTGTGCCCGCTGGCAAGATCTTCCAGCCGATCCGTATCGCCCTCACGGGCGGTACGGTATCCGAGCCTGTCAACGAATTGTTGTTTGTAATTGGAAAGGAAAATGCACTGAAAAGACTTGAGACTGCTTCGAAGGGCTGATGTCTGATGTCTGATGTCTGACGTCGTTTATTGCGTTACCGTCGTGTCCTTCTTGGTCCCCTTCTGTCGCTCGTCGAAATCGTGCTCTGCCTGCTTCCGGTCGCGCAGCTCGTGCACGTACCGCCGGAAATCCGCCAGCGTCTGCGTCCGCATCGCTGAGTAGAGTAGGTCCTGCCGCATCAGATCGAGCTGCCGCGCGCGCCGGTACTCGTCGTAGTTCCCTTCCGGCAGCCTGATCGGCAGAAGCGCCAGGGCCGCGGTCGGAATCGCGATCCCGGCGACATGGATGTACTGGGAATCGATCCCGAACTCCTTCCCCGCCACTTCCGTTGTCCACGACGGTTTCCGCGTCTGCGCGCGCTGCTCGTCGAGCATCACGTTGAGGGAATCCACCATCGCCTTCAGCCGCGCCACCACGGGACGGTCCCGCACCAGCGTGTCGTTGTACATCACGTCGGCGACATCCCCCGGCAGTGCCGGACGCGGCGCCACCCAGAGCACACCGCTCCCCAGTTGCGGGACGGGCAGCCCGCGCGCTTCCCGCGCCGGCCCGGCGCTCGACTCCGCGACCGCCACCGCAGGTGCCGGTGTCGCGAGCTTCGGCGCGGGCGCCTGCACCGGAGCGGGCGGCTGCGGACGCACCGCCCCATATCCACCCTGCGGCGCCGCGCGCCGGAGCTGACCCGCGTATGCGGGCATCGGGCGGTCGAGCGGAATGATGGTGAGGACCTCGGACCGGGTCTTGTGCGCGAACGGCATGGTCACGAGCACCACAATGGCCACCACGTGCATCGCGATGGCGATCGACCACCCGGTCGAAAGCCGGGCGAGGGGTCCACGCTCCCGGTCAAACAGCGGCGAGCACCCTTCCCAGACGGTCGGCGCCCTCGAGCAAGCGCGGCGTGGCGGTCGTGAGCGCGATCCGGAAGAACCCTTCGGCCCCCGCGCCAAACGCCGATCCGGGGAGCGTCACCACGCCCACGTCCTCCAGCGCCCGGCGCTGGAACGTGGCGGAGGGCAACCCCTCGGGCAGCGGCAGCCAGAGATACATCGTGGCCTTCGGCGTCTCACACTCGAAACCCTGAGTGGCAAGTGCGGCTATCATCGCGTCCCGGCGCTCCTGAAACTGGCGGACGTAGCCGGACGAGATTTCTTCCGCTCGCTCGAGCACCGCGGCGCCCGCGGCCTGCACGGGCAGGAAAATTCCGGTGTCGACGTAGTTCTTGACCTTGGCGAGCGCGCCGATGAGCTCCTTCCGGCCCACCGCCCAGCCCAGCCGCCAGCCGGTCATGCAGAAGGACTTCGAGACCGAGTGGAATTCCACGGCGATGTCCCGCGCGCCCGGAATCTCGAAGATGCTCGGTGCCACGTAGCCGTCGAATGTGACGTCCACGTACGGATTGTCGTAGGCGATGACGATGTCGTGCTTGAGGCAGAACGCGACCGTGCGCTCGAGATAGTCGCGCGGCGCGATCGCAGCCGTCGGGTTGTTGGGATAGTTGAGGAACACCATCTTCGCCCGCTTCACCATGTCGGGCGACACCTCCTCCATCTCGAGAAGGAAGTTGGTCCGCGGCGTCAGGGGCACCAGATGAGGGGTGCCGAGCGCCAGGACGGTGCCGCCATGGTAGACGGCGTACCCGGGCTCCGGGACGATCGCGACGTCGCCGGGATCAACGAGGGCCATCGTGAGGTGCGCGATGCCTTCCTTGGACCCCATCAGCGGATGCAGCTCGGCGTACGGGTCGAACTTCTGGCCGAACCGCCGCTCCATATAGCCGGCCGCGGCTTCGCGGAATGCGGGCAAGCCCAGCTGAAACGCGTACCGGCTCATCTTGGGATCCTGAGCCGCCCGGGCCAGGGTATCGATCGCGATGTGCGGGGCCGGGAAATCGGCGTCCCCCGCACCGAGATCGATGACGTCGACGCCCTGCTCCAGGAGCCGTTTCTTGATGGCCGGGATCTGGGCCATCGGATACCCGGGGAGGGTCTCGATCCGCTTGCTCAACTGTCTCATGCCTTGAATCTACCCCTCGGCGCCAGACGTTTCACACCGGCTCGCCGATGCCATGGCGGGCGAAGAATTCCTCACACTCGTCCCGGACATCGTGCCAATTCCCCACCGCCCGCGCCGCCCCCGGCAATCCCTCCAGGAGGAGCGGGCCGTACCGTTTCGTGACGACGCGCCGGTCCAAGAGAAGTACGGCCCCGACGTCCGACCTGCTGCGTATGAGCCGTCCGAATCCCTGCTTGAGCTTGAGCGCCGCGTGCGGGATCAGATAGTGCGTGAACCCGTCCACGCCCTTTTCGGCCAATCGCTCCAGCCGCGCAGCCGTCAGCGGCTCACTCGGCACCTTGAAGGGGAGCTTGGCCAGGATGAGCGCCCGCAAGGCGCGCCCCGGCACGTCCACACCCTCCCAGAATGAATCGGTCCCGAGCAGCACCGCCGACCCCGACTCCCGGAAGCGCCTGAGGAGTTGATCCCGAGGCGCCTCTCCCTGCACCAGCAGGGGCCACCGGGCCCCGACGTCCGTACGGACCGCGTCCGCCGTTCTCCGGAGAGCACCATGACTCGTGAAGAGGCAGAACACCCCGCCGTCGGACGCCCGGGCGACTTCGAGTAGTACCCGCGCCACCGCGGCATCGTGCCCCGCCTCGTCGTCGCGTGGCTCCGGAAGGTCGGTGGGAATGCCCAGAACGCACTGGGCCCCAAAATCGAATGGAGAGTCGAGCACTTCGCGTACCACCACCCGGGAGGGCGGCAGATCGAGTCCCAGCCGCTCTTCGAGAAAGGTGAACTCGCCACCCGCGGCGAGGGTCGCGGAGGTGAGCACGACCGTCTCCACCCGGTCGAACAGCGCGTCCTTGAGGATCGGCGCGAGGTCGAGCGGGACAGCCGACAGGCCGAGGTTCGTGGCCCTCCGGCCCTTGCGCTCGATCCACCGGACCGCGGGTGGGCCACCGGGAGCCGGCTTCAGCGCCGCGGTGAGTCCCGCGGCCGCCGTTTCCAGGCGCCGTACGACAGCGCGCATCTCGGCGATCAGCTGCCCCCCCCGCTCGCTTCGGTCGTCCAGGGAGAGCCGGTCGGCGATGGACTCGACCCCGTCCCGGAGCTGATTGAACGCGAGCAGGACGTTCTCCAGCGCGACGCCGAGCCCTTCGGTCCACACACCGTCCTTCGCGAAATCGTCGGTGAGCCGGAGTACCGGCTCGGTCAGGCGCCGGTCGAGGAGAACGAAGAGCTCGTCACTGCTCCGCCGGGCCGTGCGCAGGGAGTCCAGCAGGCGCCGCTGAATGAGGTCGCGTCCCTTCGCGTCCAGCGGGGAGTCGTCGCGATGGGTCAGCTCACGGGACAGCGTCGGCAACAGCCCCCGCCCATTTCGCTCGAATCGTCCGAGCAGTCGCGTGATCCCGACCTGGCTCACCTGCGCGCCCAGATGAGCAGCTGACACGTCCTCCAGGTGATGCGCCTCGTCGATGATCAGCCGGCGGTAGGGGGGCAGGACCGCCGCATCGACCCAGTTGTCCGAGGCCATCCGGACCGCGAGGTCGGAGGCCAGGAGGTGATGGTTCACCACCACCACATCCGCCTCGGCGGCCGCCCGACGGGCCCGGAAGACGAAGCACCGGTCGAAGAACGGACACTTGAGCCGGGTGCAGAGATCGGACTCGGCGGCCACCGCGTCCCACACCTCGTCCGACGGCTCGTCCGCCAGGTCCGACAGTGATCCATCCACCGAATGCGCCGCCCACTCCGCGAGCCGCTCGAGCTCGGATGCCCGCTCATCCTCGAACAGCGAATCAGGAACCGCCCGCGCCTGTTCGAGCCGGGCGAGACACAGATAGTTCCGCCACCCCTTCAGCAGGGCGAAGGTCGGCGTGTGATCGGGGGTCGCGAGTGCGCGCGCCAGAATGGGCAGGTCCTTCCCGACCAGCTGCTCCTGCAGGTTGATGGTGTTGGTCGACACCACCGTGCGCTCGGAATTGTCGCGCGCCCAGACCAGCGCCGGGACCAGATACGCGAACGACTTGCCGACCCCCGTCCCCGCCTCGAGCAGCGCAACGCCGCCGTCGTTGTAGGTGTCGGCGATATAGGCCGCCATGTCCCGCTGGCTGGGCCGGTCTTCGAAGCCGCCGAGCGCCTTCCCGACCGCCCCGTCCTGATCGAGAATCCCGGCGATCTCGGGAGCGTCGAGCACCACGCGGGGCCGGGCGCGCGGACACTCCACCACGACGTAGAGCTCAGTCACCTCGTTGTCGACGATGCCGAACCCCACGCCCGCGTCATGCAGCTGCGCCGCGACCGTCAGGTCGGCGGTCGAGGGGTCGAGCCGGCCACTGGGATGGTTGTGCAGGAGCATTTCGCCGCGGGAGGCGACCCCCGGCAGGGCCAGCACGGCATCGACGGTTCCGCGGGCGACGGCGTGAGCTTCCACGAGGTCGCCGTCACCGTCCACCCGCGCTACGAAGCTGACCTCACGGCCCCCGGCGCGCGCGATTTCCTCACGGAGCACCGCGCGTACTTCGGGAGACACGCGTTCGATCACGTCTTGATCTCCCGCTTCTTGGCGGCGGGAAAGAGCACGTTGTTGAGGATCAGGCGGTAGCCCGGTGAGTGGGGATGGAGCGACAGATCGGTCGGCGGGTCACCGACCTGGTGCTGCGGATCTTCCGGATCGTGTCCCCCGAAAAACGTCCAGGTCCCTTTTCCCAGGTCGCCATGGATGTACTTCACCCAGGGCGCTCCGGGCTCGTCGGCCAGCACGATGTCGGCGGGCTTGAGACGCTCGCGGACGAAGGTGGTGGTCAAGCCGTAAAAATCGGGGATGACCTGCCGGTGGTTCTGGACGAGCATCGTGGGAACGGGATCGACCTTCGCGCTGAAACCGAAGATCGTAAACGCACCCAGGGGCTGACGGTGTCCGGGATTGTTGACCTGATGGCCGTCGATGTCGGAGAACGAGGCGATGGTCGGGGACTGCTCCACATGGCCACCCGTGAAGGCGAAGGTCTTGCTCCAGTCGAGCTTCGCGTCGGCGTCGGGGTCCACGGGCGTTCCATCCGCGAAAGCCGCCGCGATGTCCACGGTTTCCGCCGCCAGCGCGAGGTCGATGGTTTCGGTCGCGGTACACATCGCGAACAGGAACCCTCCCCCGTCGACGAAGTCCCGGATCCCCCGGGCGACGCCCTTCTTGAGCGCGGGCACGTTCGGGAATCCGAAATCGCGCGCCACGGCCGTATTGTGACTCACCATGTCCGCGAGCCAGGGCGCGCCCTGATAGAGAAGATAGAACTTCGAGTACTGGCCGGTGAAATCCTCGTGATGGAGGTGGAGCCAGTCGTATTGCTTGAGCTTGCCACTGAGCACTTCTGGGTCCCACACCTTTTCGAAGGGGACCCCGGCGTACTGCAGGGCCATCGTGACCGCATCGTCCCAGGGGGCGGCGAAGGGCGGGACGTACACGGCCACCTTGGGCGCACGCTCGAGCTGCACGGTGTCCATGTTGCCGCCGGCGATCTCCCCGCGGATGTTCGCCACCGTGCCGTCATCGACGGGCGTGAAGGCCACTCCCGCGAGCGACGCATCCCGCCGGATGGCGTCGACGTCAGGCAGGAGAAATGATCCCCCGCGGTAGTTGAGGAACCACTCGACTTTCCCTCCCGCCTGGATGGCCCGGTACGTGAGACCGTACGCCTTGAGGTGATCACTCTGCGCGTCGTCCATCGGGATCAGGAGTGAGGAATCGGCTTCGCGCGCGAGCCTCACGAACGGCACGAGAGCCCCAAGGCTCGAGCCCGCGACCAAGCGCCCGGCCTGGGCCATGAAGCCGCGACGATTCACGACCGGGGAACCGAGCCCTTCAGACGATCGAGCATCCGGCGCGCCTCCGGAACCACGGCACTGGCCGGATACTGAAGGATGAGATGCTCCAGGTGCGTGATGGCGCGGTCAGGATGATTCTGCTTCTCCAGCAGGCGCGCCCATTCGAGCTCGGCGGCCGCGGGCGCGGCTCCGGCAGCGCGGCTCGAGTCATCGACGACTTGCTGAAACAGATCGCGGGCGAGGACTTGATGGACGGAGTCCAGCGCCGCGGCGACCCGGCCGGCGAGCACGAGCACCCCGCCCCGGGGCGCCGTCGGGAGTGCCGCGGCAGCGGTGCGGAGTCCGTCCACAGCGCTCGCCGAATCGCCCCGGGCCAGCAAGAGCAGCGCGGTACCCAGCTTCGCGCCCTGAGCGGAGTCGACGTCCGTGATGAGCGCGAGCATCTCGGTACGGCGGGTCGCGTCGGCCCGGTCGCCGGCGTAGGGGCCCGCGTCGCGGAAGGCGTCACGGGCCGGCACGACATTCCCGCGATAGAGCGCGATCCAGCCCCGCTGCGCGACGGCATCGATGCTCGAGTCCGCTCCGAGAACGTGCTCCGCCCGGTCCAGCTCTCCACGCGCGGTCCAGGCGCGGGCCAGCTCCAGGCGCAGCCGGGCTTGATCGTCAGCTGACAGGCCCTTCTCCGCCAGAAACCGTTGCTCCGCCTGCTCCAGGTCCCCATCGCCGATCAGCACATCGATCAGGGCACCGGCCGGTACCCCGGCGTCGCCACCCTGCCCTTCGATCTGCTCCACGACCTTCCGCGCCCCTTCCCGGTCTCCCGCTTCGAGTAGGGCGCGAGCGGCGTCGGTTCGCGCGGTGACGGCCATCGGCCCCGGCGCCAGATCGGCAAACCGGGCCAGTGCATGTCCTCGCGCCCCTTCGGCGAGCGGCGTGCCGATTTGCGCGCCACGCTGGGCAAAGCTCCAGAGCGCCATCACCGTTTCGCGCGTGGAGTCGGTGATGGTGCTCTCGAGGACCGTCCACGCCTGGTCCCCATGCCCCCAATCGAGGAGCAGGTTGGCGCCGAGGCGGCGGGCCGGCACGGTCTGTTGCGGCTTGGTGAGGACGTCGGTCACTCCCTGGCGCGCCACGTCCGGCGTCGACTCGAGCTGTGAAACCGCGTTGGGGATCTGCCCATCGTCCGTGGTGACGGCGTCGCCCCAATTCTGCGCCGCTCCCGCCCAGTCACCCGTTGAGGCCGCGATTTCGGCGAGCTCGATCGCAAAGGCACGTGGACTCCTGACGGCCTTCCGTCCTTCAAGTAGAATGCGCCGCGCGTCGACCACGTCCTGCTGGTCGAGCGTGGCGACGGCCCACTCGCGCCAGGGCGTCTCATCACCGGGCACGCGCGCGGTCCAGCGGTGCGCCAGGGCGGCGACGCTGTCGTTCATGCTGAGCGCGACGAAGGTCCGCAGCTCGAGTCCCAGCACCCCGGGATCGCGCTCCTGGGTGGCGCGCGCCGCCCGCTGGACGAGGGGCACGAGCTCGTTCAATCTGCCAAGCTGGGGCAGCACCCGCTCGAGTCCGAGGAGCGCCACCATGTTGGTCGAGTCCGTGCGCAGCACCGTGCGATAGTAGTCCACGGCCTGGGGGAGCTTGCCCGCCCGCTCGAGCTCGAACCCCTGGCTGATCCCCTGCGCAGCGAGTGCTCCGCCGGCCAGGCTCAGCAGGAGCGCGACGCCGGCGGCCGCGAGCCGGTTACGGAGCGTGGGGAGCAGTCGGCGCAGGCGCATTGAGTCGACGGAAATACTCGAGGACCTGTTGCCGTTGAACGGGCGTCAGGTCGCGCAGGGACTCCCACGTGGGATACGGCACGCGCGCGCCTGCTCCGGTCGCGCCGGGGCGCAACGCGGGAGGCAGAAGCGGGTTGACGGCGCCGGCGATCGGTGCGCGCCGCTCGTGCTGGTCGTCGGGCTCATCGCCGGTGAGCGACCGGCCCGCGTCAAGCAGATGATGATAGAGCGACTGCTGTCGCGCGACCGTGACGGGATCCAGCTGCCCCGCCTCCATCCGCCGCGCGATCTCCTTCGCCTCGTCGGCCATCGCGCCCGCGCCCGGCGCGTTCCCCCCCGCCTGAAGGCGCTGCAGCTGGTCGGCGAGCGCCCGCTGGCGCGCGGCGAGCGCACGCAGCTGCTCGTTCACCGCCCCGCCCGCACCCATCATCGGCAGGAGTCCCTGCGACTCTCCGTTCATCCCTTGCTGCTGCCCCGCCATTTTCGAGAGCTGTTCGAGGGCCTCGGACAGCCCGCTTCCCGATTTCGCACCCTCCACCTGCGCCCGCGCCTGGGAAATGCCCAATGCGGCCGCATTCAACCCGTCCACCGCCTGGGCGGCGAGCTGCGACGCGCCCTGCGTGTTGGGCCGCGCCTGCTCGATCTCCTGGCGAGCCTGTGCCATCTGCCGCCTGGCGAGCGCCATCACCGCAGAGAGCTGAGGAGTGACGAGGGCGTTCTTCCCCGCCGTCTCCTGCATCTGTTGAGAGACCGCCTGCGCACCCTCTTCCACCGAGGCCTGCGCCGACCGGATCGGTGCCCCACTCTGCCCCTGGCTCAGCTGGTCCGCGATCTGTTGTTGACGCCGGGCCAGGTCCGCCGTCTCGCTCATGGCACGGTCCAGGGCGTCCAGCGTCTCCTGGCGCCATGCGCCAGTGAGTGAATCACGCCGGGCCTTGAGCTGTGCCGGCAGGTCCTTCAAGGCCTGCTCGGCCATCTGCCCCTGTTGCTTCGCGGCGGACGCGTTCCCCTGGCCTGCGGCGTCCCCGGCCCGGCCCATGGCCTGCCGCGCCTGTTGCGCCGACTGCATCGGCTGATCGAGCGTCTGCCCCGAGCGCAGGTCCTGGCCTGCCTGTTGAATCCCTTTCATCAGCGAGTCCGCACCAGCAGCGAGCTCACGCTCCTGCGCCGTGGCCGCCGAATCCGCCCGCGGGGCCTGCGTCGTGTTCCAATCCCCCTGCCTCCGCTTCAGCTCCTCCGCGTCTGCGGTCAGCGTCGCCAGCTGTCCCTCGACGGCGGCCCGACGGAACAGCTGATCACTCCGCTGCAGCGCATCCTTCAAGTCGTTCTGCGCCTCCGCGAGATGCTGCAGCGCCTGACGGGTCGCCTCGGGGTCGAGCCGCTGGAGCGCATCCTGGAGCTCGCGGAGTCGCTGCTCCAGCTCCGGTGTGATCGCTTTCTGGAGCAGCTGCTGGACGTCTGCCAGGCGCCGCTGGAACGCCGAATCGTCGATTCCCGCGGCGTGGGCGGCCTGCGCCAGGTCCTGCACGGCGCGGGAGAGGTCCTGCACTTTCTGGCTCAGCTCCTCCTGGCGGCGGGCGAGCTCCTGCGCCCGCTGCGACGCCTCGAATGGCATCGCACCGGCTTTGGGGTCGGCACCCGGCTGCTCACTTCCCGTCCGCGGCGTCGTTCCCGCCCGCGTCCGCTCGGCGGCGAGGTCCCGCGTTTCCGCGCTGAGACTCTTGGCCGCGTTCAGCACCGAGTCCGTCGTGGAGCCCAGCTCGGCGGTCGCCGCGCGTGTCGCGGCCCGAAGTTCCGCCAGGGTCGGCAGTCGCAGCGCTATCGTCGCGCTGTGCCCTTCGTGCGTCTGCGGAGCATTGTCCCAGGCCACGACGCGAAGCTTCAGGGTGTCACCGGGCAGCAAGCCCCGGACGGAAGCGTCGAGATCGGCCTGCAGGATGGCGCGGTCGGTGACCGCGTCGAGCGTGAGCGGCTGGGAGACCGTGTCACCGATCTTGCCGGTCTGACTCGCGCGCCAGCTCTCGAGGGTAACCCGCGTCAAGCTGTGATCGTCGTGCGCGTCGATCACCACCGGCTGATGGAGCGTGGGCGGCAGTGTCGTGTCCGCGGCCGGGAGTGTGAGCGCCACGACCGGTGCGGAGTCGGGCACGACTCTGATCGCGATGGCGGGGGGCTCCCCTTCTACCGGAGACGAATCTCGCGGCGTAATGAGCAGGGAGTACCGGCCACCACTGGTCGGCCGGAAGGAACCCTTGAATTGCGAGCCTTGCACGTCGAGCGGCGATCCGGGCGACCAGCGCGCCGATCTGAGCGGCACACTCGCCTCTCCCTCGGCGGTCAGAACGGTTCCCTCCGGAATCACGGCGGTGTCGTTCCCGATCGGCAGAGTCTCATCCGCGCGCTCCAGGTACCTGGGGTAGTGCGCAGTGACCGTGAGCGCACCGACGAACGCGGACGGAGGAATGTGGATGGCGAGAGTGGGCGACGATCGCGAGCCGTTGGTCACGCGGACGAACAGGTCGGAGCTCAGGGGACCCAGTGCACGGCGCGCGGTTCCGTTCGAGTCCAAGACCACCGTCGCCTCCGACCAGGGTTCGCCGGGAGCGCGCGTCCAGAAACGCGCGGTGGTCCCTCCGAGAACCGTGATGGTCGCGTGCACCGTATCGCCACGACGGGCCGTGAGGCGATCGAGCGTGAGCCGAACGGGCGCGCGGGCGTTGGTGATGGTGCGGAGCGGGTGCCAGAACGCATCGGCGTGGGCCGATCGTGGTCGAGCCGCCAGCAGCAGAGAGGCGCCGGCGAAAACGACCGCCAATCCTCCTATATAGAAGCGGCGAGTCCGGTGCCGGAGGTGGTGCCCCACGTTGGGGGCGGCGCGGTCCACTTGCACCGCAGCCCGAGCATCCGCGGCATTCCACAATCCCGTGCCGGGCGTGGGCGGAGGTTGGAGGAGATTGACGACGCTGCCCGACCGGCCCGGACCGAGCAGCTCAACGAGCTTGCCGACCTGGTGGGGGCCGAGCGCGCGTGTTTCCTGGCGCCAGATCAGCCAGCCGAGACAGGCCGCGCCGGCCACCAGCGCCCAGCCGAACACCACACCCCAAACGTTGGGAGAGAGGAAGACGCCGAGGGCGGCCGCGACCAGGCCCAGGCCGACGGCGACGATGAGGGCGGCGAGCGCCCTGCCCCGCGCGTGCGGCGCCGCGAGGCGTGCGACGCGACGGGCGGTCTCAGTCACTTGATCCCGCTGACGGCGTAGGCGAAGAGATTGACGCCCATGCGCAGCGCCTGCTCGTGCTTTTCGGGGGGTACGTGGTGCACGTCGAAGTCCTCCCACCCGTCGTTCAGGTCGGTCTGATACGAATAGTACACGACCAGCCGTCCGTCCAAGAAGATCCCCAGGCCCTGCGCCGGGAGGCCGTCATGCTCCATGATCTTCGGAATCCCCTGCGGCAGATCGTACACGATGTGGTACACCGGATGGGTCAAGGGAACGTCAACCAGCGGGTGGTCGGGGAAGATCCGGGCGATCTCCCGGCGGAACGACACATCCATCCCATAGTCGTCGTCGGCGTGCAGAAACCCGCCCCCCTCCAGATACCGCCTGAGGATTTTCACCTCGGCGTCCGTGAAATGGAGGTTGCCGTGCCCCGTCACGAACAGGTACGGAATGTCCCACAAGTCGGGGCTTTCCAGGGTGACCACGCGCTCCCGATCGGTCACCTTGAGACCGGTGCGCTGGCGAATGGCGGCGAGGAGGTTCGGGAGGGCCGAGGGACCTGAGTACCAGTCCCCACCGCCATCGTAGTGCAAGCGTCCAATCGTGAGGACAGGCGCAGGGGCGGCGCCCGCCGAGAGGACGGCGGCGAGGAGTCCCGCGGCTGCGAGCTTCACAATTCGTTGACCAGGCGGTAGGCGGTCTTGCGAGTGATTCCCGCTTCCTCGGCGAGCCGATCGGCCGCGTCCCGCCGCGAGAGTCCCTCGGCCAGGAGTTCGCGCGCGCGTACTTCGGGATCGAGCAGCGGCGCTTCGACTTTGGTGCCCGGGTCCCGTCCCGTTCCGGCGACCACCACCGTCACTTCTCCTCGCGGAGGCGCATCGCCGTAGTAACCCGCGAGGGCGGCCAGGGTCCCCGCGCGCGTCTCTTCGAACACCTTCGTCAGCTCCCGAGCGACGGCCGCCCGGCGGTCGCCGCCGCACACCTCGGCCAGATCCTCGAGCAACGCGGCGACGCGCAGCGGCGATTCGAAGAGCACCACCGTCCACGGACTCTCCGCGACGCTCGCGAGCAGCCGCTTCCGGTCACCACCCTTCCGGGGCAGGAAGCCCAGGAACAGGTATCGGTCGGCCGGCAGGCCGGCGACGGCGAGCGCCGCGACGACGGCATTCGGACCCGGAATGGTGACGACGGGAATCCCGCGCTCCCGCGCACCGGCGACGAGGCTCACGCCGGGATCGCTGATGAGTGGGGTGCCGGCATCGGTGATGAGGGCGACGTCCTGGCCGCCGGCGAGCCGCTCGAGGAGCCGGCGGAGGTCCCCGTCACCCGAGTGTGCGTGAAATGACACCAGGTCGGCGGTGGAGCCGATGTGTGTCAACAGGGGACGGCTGTGGCGGGTGTCTTCGGCCGCGACCAGCGCGACCGACTTCAGGGTTTGTGCGGCCCGGGGCGAGAGGTCGCCGAGGTTCCCAAGAGGCGTCGCGACGACGTAGAGCGTACCGGCCACGGCGGCCTCGTCACCAGGTGACGGACCAGGGGAGCGCATCATAGAAGCCGGCGGACTGCAGCACGTACCGGTGCTCGCGGGTCGCCCCGCGCAGCACCTTCACCGCGGTGCCCGGCATCATGATCTCGACCGAGTCGAGCAGCTCCTTCCCCCAGATCGCGAGCGCCATCGACAGCTCGTCCGGACGGACCACCGCATCCGGAATCTCGGTGCCCCGCGGTACACCGATGCTCGTCAGCGCTTTGTGATCGCGCTGATGCGTGGAAGACAGACGCTGGGCGCGCTTCTTCCCTTCCCCCGGGAATTCCTGCTCGACGGCGTCGACGATCCGCCAGTAGAGCTCGCGGTACGTATTGATAAGGGCGTGGGGGGCCTGCGCGGGCAAATCGGCGACGTACGGAAACATGCACGCCGCGAGCGCCGGGTCGGAACCGTCGGGCAGCGGTTTGAAGAGCGATTCAAAGTAGCGCGGGACCGGCATGTCCCCCGGCTTCTCGCAGAAGTAGCCGCTGACGAACTTGCCTTCGTCCAACCGGACGTAGGACACGCGCCCGTTGGAGATGAACTCGAGCACGCCCGTCACTTTTTCTTCTCTGAGAACCGGAAAGAGCGCGGTGGGCTGGCTGGGATCCACGAGACGCGGCTGCTGAGGGACGGCACACGACTGGTACATCCACGCCAGCTGCTCCATGGGCGCGGCACAGTACGTCAGGTCGCCGCGCTCGGTCTCGGAGCGCATGCGGCGCAGGACTTCGGTGATCGTGATGACTTCGCGGCCCGATGCTTCGAAGGCCGCGGCGTTGACCGGTTCGCCTTTCCGGAAGAACAGCAGCAGGCAGCCGTCGGGCACGTGGGCGCAGATGTAGCCGTCCACGCGGCCGTCACGGTCGCGTTTCGCGTACCCCATCAAATTGTCGAGGTGAATGAACGCCAGGCGGGTGCGGTGAATCAGCTGATCCACCTGCGGGAAGCGGAGGTCCGCGAGGCGCACCGGCGAATTCGTGAGTCGGGCGGTGCTGGCTCGCATGGACCTCCGCCTGGATGGTTACCCGATGTGGCGCGTGATCTTCTCGTCGAACACGGGCTTGGGGTAGGCACCGACCAGGGTGTCTACGTGGGCCCCGTCCTTGAAGAATAGAATACTCGGAATCGACCGAACGTTAAAGCGCATGGCCGTCTTCTGATTGGCGTCCACGTCCAGCTTGGTCACTTTGACTTTCCCCGCGTACTGGCCCGCGATCTGTTCCATGATCGGCGCCACCATCCGGCAGGGACCGCACCAGGTAGCCCAGAAATCGACCACCACGAGACCCTTCTGCTGCTCGACCTCATTCGCGAAGTTGGCATCCGTGACTTGCGTCAAATCCGACATTGCTCTCCACTCTCCTCAAAACCGTTAAGTTCTTGTCGCAATGGACGACACCAATCGCATCGCCCACGTGGGAGTCGCGGTCCGCGACCTGACCGAGGCCAGCCGGTTCTACCGGGAGGTCCTGGGCCTGAGTCCTTCAGCGCCGGAAACGGCCGACGGCGCGGAAATCGTGCACTTCCACTTCGGGGGGGTCGACGTCGAGTTGCTGGCCGCCCGCGATCCCCGGAGTCCGATCGCCGCTTTTCTCGAAAAGCGGGGTCCCGGCATTCATCATATCTGCTACCGGGTGCCCGATCTCGACCAAGCCCTGGCCCGTTGCCGGAAAGCCGGCTACCGGCTGGTCGACGAGGTGCCTCGCCAGGGTGCCGGGGGCAAGCGCATCGCCTTCGTGCACCCGAAAGCTACCGCGGGCATCCTGCTCGAACTCACGGAATAGAACGCCCGCCCCACCATTCGAGTTCCCTAGGACCGTGGACAATACGGAATGACGGACCCTTCAGCCTCCAGATGTACGTTGAACATCAACCAACCGCCTCCCTTGGTCCTGATGACATCAAAGGGCTGGCTCCGGGTACACTGAGGCGCCTGAAGCTCGACGTGAAACGTCATCACCCGGCTGTCCGAGCTCGAGGGGAGCGGCCCGTCCAGAACCTTGTAGGTGTCGTGACGGAGGTAAATCTGAAAGGACGTCATCACGCTGTCACGGTACGCATCGGGCACCTTGCGCCACGGACCGTCCGCCGTGCCCCAAAGGGCCGCCATGGTGCGCGTATCTTTTGCTTTCACGGCATCGAGAAATCGGCTGAGCAGCAGATTGGGTGACTTCGGCTCCGGCACTTGACCGGCCTGGTAATGAGAACAAGCGGCGCCGGCGCAAAGCAGGACAACGAGTAGAGCTCGATTCAAGGGTGTGGCCCCGGTTGGAGGGAGCTGCACCGAAGGTAAGAACCCATGCGCCTCTACGTCAACATTGATCACGTCGCGACCATCCGCGAAGCGCGGAAAACGGATGAGCCGGATCCCGTCCGCGCCGCGGCCGACGCGCTCGCCGGGGGTGCCGACGGCATTACCGTCCACCTTCGCGAAGACCGCCGCCACATTCAGGACGCGGACGTCAAGGCGCTCGCCGCCCGCCCCGGCCTGACCCTCAATCTCGAGTTGGCCGCGAGTCCCGAGATCGTCAGGATCGCCGCCCGGCTCCGCCCCCACCAGGCCACGCTGGTGCCTGAGCGCCGGCAGGAAGTCACCACCGAAGGGGGGCTCGCGATCAAGGCGCGCGACCGCCGTCTGGCGGGTGCCATCAGCCGCCTCCAGGACGCCAACATCCGCGTCTCCCTCTTCATTGATCCCGATCCCAGCACCATCGACCGCGCGGCGGGCCTGGGTGTGCCGGCCGTCGAGTTTCATACCGGGCGGTATGCCCACACCTGGCGGAAGAACGCGCGGGCGCTCATCCAGCTCCAGAAAGCATCGCGGCATGCCCGTGAGGCCGGACTCGCCGTCCACGCCGGCCACGGACTCACGTACCTCAACGTCCGCCCCGTCGCCGCCATTCCGGAGATCGAGGAGCTCAATATCGGACACTCGATCGTCAGCAATGCGGTGTTCTGGGGGCTGGAGGGGGCGGTCCGGCGGATGCGTGAGTTGGTCGACGGCGCTACTTTGGTTCCCCGATGACTTCATCGACGCCCCCGACCGGCCCCCACCGGATGACGGATTTCTTCACCCTCGAGGCGGGGGAGTATTTGGAACGCCTGGATGGGGCGTTGGCCGGCGGTACCACTCCACCCCCCGTGGACGAGATGCTGAAGCTCTCCCGGGCCCTCCGTGGCAGCGCGCTCATGGCCAACAAGGGCCTGATCGCCCGGGCTGCCGCGGGACTCGAGGCCCTGGTGCGCGCGGTGCGTGAGGGACGCCGCAATTGGGACGCCGAGACACAGCAGATCACCATCCGCGCCGTCGACGATCTCAAGATTCTCATCCGGTCCGTCCTGAATTGGACCGATGCGGACTCTGTGAAAGCCGAAGCTCTGTCCGGCGAGCTGGAGCGTCTGGCGGGAACGCCCCGCGCGTCGGGGGCCGTCCCCAAGATGGACGCCCCCTCCCTCGACGCCGGTGCGCGGGCGTTCGTTGCCCGCGAGGGCGCGGCCATCGCGAGCTCACTCGATCGCGCGTCGCAGGCGCTGCGCGCCAACCCTGCCGGACGGGACCCTCTCCACCAGGTCACCAAGGCCCTGCAGCCCCTGCGCGGCCTCGCCGCGCTGAACGACCTCCCGCCCCTGCCCGACGTGCTCGAAGGCATCGAGCGCGTGATCGCGGAGCTGGATCGGCCCGAGAGCGCGCCACCGTCCGGAGTGGACGAGCTCTTCCAGGCCGCCGCAAGTGCCATCGCCGGGGCCGCGCGGGAAGTGGCCGAGCAGGGCCGCCCCGATCCCGAAGGCGCCACCTTCAAAGCCTTCGCGGCCAAGCTCGTCGCGTTTCTCGGGAGCAAGGAAGCGGAGCCCGGGGTCGTCCCGATCGCG
>DATNDQ010000073.1:0-9698 GCA_035553475.1 Gemmatimonadales bacterium | reverse complement strand
TCGCGGCGCGACTTCATGCGGGACGCCACCGTGGCCGTCGCCGGTGTCGTGGCCGCGCTCGGTATCGGATCCGCGGACGCCCGCGCCATGACCTGGCGCCTGGTGAGGCCCGTGCGCACGGAGGATGAGGAACACGCGTACCCGATCCCCGCTTCAGATGGCGCGATGATTGACAAGGACAACCAGGTCATCGTGGTGCGGTGGCAGGGCAAGGCCTATGGATTCAACCTCTCTTGCCCCCATCAGAACACGGCCCTGCACTGGCATCCGGAAGACAGCCAGTTCCAATGCCCGAAGCATCATTCGCGGTATCAACCCGATGGCGTGTTCATCTCGGGACGCGCCACGAGAAGCATGGACCGGTTCGGTGTCCGCCGTGATGGCGACAACATCGTGGTCGACGTGGACAAGTACTACCGGCAAGATCAAAACGCCGCGGAGTGGACCGCGGCGTTTCTGACCCTCTAGTCTCTCCGGCAATCAGTACCCGCTGCTGCCGGTCACCGCGGTCACTTCGACCGCAACGAGAGCTCCGGGCTTGTTCAGCGACTGCACACCCAGGATGGCCGTCGCCGGCTGATTCCGGCCCGAGAAGTAGTCAGGGGCCGCCGACCGCAGGACCGCCGCTACAGAGGAGTCCGGGTTGATCACGTAGACCGTCACGCGGACCACGTCCCCCGGTGACGCCGTCGCACGCTTCAAGATCGCCGTGACGTTGTCGAAGGCCTGTTTCGCCTGGGCCGCGAGATCCGCGCCCCTCAAGGCCCCGCTCGTGTCCACCCCGAGCTGGGCCGAGACGTAGATGGTCCTGCCGATACGGACGGCCTGCGACCCCAGCGCCGCCGCCGGCGCGTCGGTAGCCTCGACCGGAATACGCAGGTCCGTGGCCCGGCCGCCGCCGAAGCCCCCGGCCTCCTGCCACCGCAAGCCCGCCTCCTTGTTCCGCTCCTGCGCCACCCGCTCGGCGTCATCCTCCCACTTCCGGAAAGCCTTCTGCTGGTCCTTGGTCAGGAAGGACTTCAAGCCGTCGTCGAATTTGTCCTGCCGGTCCCGCAACGACTTCCCGATGTCCTGGAGCCGCTGGGCATAGAAGGTCGCGGCGGCGCGGTCTCCCGTGGCGAGGCGGTCATTCATCTTGTCAGTCGCCACCTGCGCCGAGTCGCGTGACTGCTTGGTGGCGGCCATGAAGGTCCGGTACGACAGCGCGTATTTCACGGCCTGCGAGTCCGTAAGGGCCAGCGCGCTGCGTGCCGTCGCCGAATCGGGGGGACCGTCGAGCACGGCGCCCGGCAACGGAGGGGCGGGT
Organism: Gemmatimonadales bacterium; assembly: GCA_035553475.1. Taxonomy (GTDB): domain Bacteria; phylum Gemmatimonadota; class Gemmatimonadetes; order Gemmatimonadales; family GWC2-71-9; genus 40CM-2-70-7. The sequence goes on along the minus strand of DATNDQ010000073.1, from coordinate 8,392 downwards.
TCCATGGGTTGGGCGAACTCGCCTCTCATACCGCCGCCGCGGCCTCCGCCGTACTGCGCTGCCGCATTCTGCGCCAGCAGGGCAACACACACCGCCGAAACTGCCAGGATCTTTTTCATAGGGGCTTTATACCGTGAAGAGCTCGGGTGGTTCTCGGGGACGGAAACACGTACGGCGGCCAACCGGGATGGGTTGACCGCCGCGTGGTGTATCGCCCGGCCGTCAGGGTGTTGCCGGCCCCGCCTGGACATCCGGCTTGGATGCCGTCGCACTGACCACCAGGCGAATCCACATCCCGGCAGCTCCATGACCAGGCACGGCGCACACGATGAGGTACGACCCCGGCTGGTCCGCCGTGAAGTGGAGATCCTGCTTCGACCCGGCGTTCACGCCTTGGGTTGCGTCCTTGCTCTCGGCGCCGACAAAGGCTGGCTTGGGGTCGGGCATGGCCGGCACCGGGGTCTTGGCGACCGTGACTTCCGCCGAATGGGGCATGTTCTCGTCGTCGTTGCGGAAGTGCAGAACGACATGCCACTTCACCGGGATCGTCAACGTCAGGGATCCCCCGGTCGCGCCGTCGAAATTCATCCCGCCATTTGCCGGCGACATTCCCGCCACCAACCGGAATTCGACCGTGGAGTCCGAGATCCGCGTGGTCACCCACGAAGGATCAATTTTGATGGTGGCGCCCTGCGCCGACAGCGTGCAGGGGGCCGCCGCGCCCAGGAGCGCGGCGGCGATGACGAAACTGCGTATGGATGTGTTCAAAAGAGTACCCAGGTCAGGAAGTAGAGAGTGTTGTTGTCGGACGCGTTGCGCCCCGATCCATCGTAGTTATTCGAAGCCCCGTTGAACTTCGAGTAGGCCACGTACTGCAGCTGGAAGCGCAGGTTCTGCCACGGCATGACGTCCACCTCGCCGATGAACCCGCTCGAGTTCGGACTGCCGATGCGGCTCCCGCTCATCGGGGCGGGCGCATAGAGCAGGGTATCACTGCTCCCGCTCGTGATGAAGGGGGCGGCGGTGAACGCATACGTGTGGCCGACGTGATACATCATGTCGAAGCGGAAGGTCTTGAGCGTGTTGCTCAGGTTCGCCGACCCACCGGCATCCCAGCGCTGCGATTCGTGGATGTACGTCGCCTCGGTGGTGAAACTGTTCTCCCCCATCGGCCAGAGAAAGCTGAGGTCCGCCGCGACGTCCGTGAATCGATTCGTGGGTCCGGTGACGCCTGCGGGGTAGATCCGGGACGACATCCCGTACGCGCCGAGGGAGATGTACTTCCCGCCGATCGTGCTCGGAAGCGCGACGCGCCAGTAGGGTGCCGCGCCGGCCAGCACACCGGTCGCCGTCGAATCGAGTGGCCGCGAAGTCCCAAGTGGCGCCGACCGATACGCACCACCTTCGACGTACAGGTGACTCCCCCACATCGTGTACGCCGTCAGACCCGCCACCTGGCCGCCGAGGGTGCCGTCGATCATCGTCGCCGCCGCGGGCGTCGGGGCCGCAGCCGAGGATCCGTACGGAAATCCCCATGCCGGCGTGCTATTCCACACGTCTTGCACGGTCGGATTGTTGTTCAAGGAAATCCCGAACGTCGAGTTCTTCCCAAGCAGGGAGAGGTGCGTCGCGTAGCGGAAGTCCGCATTGTCGACCCCAAGCTGGCCACTCTGCGGGTCGAAGGTCACTTGCAGGAATCCGCCCAGGTGCGGCGTTATTTCGCCACCGGTGAAGAGACTCAGCTGATCGGGGAAGAATGCGACGCCGTTCTGCGTACCCGGCTGAGCCTTCCGGAGCACGGTATACGACGTCTGCAACATGAAGGACAGCGGCGTCACCAGGTTCAGGAGCAGGTTCTGATCGCCGGACGAGCCGCGCGCCGAGATCGAGTCACCGCCGCGGCGGAAGACGTATCCGTTCATCTTGAACGCCCTGCCCATCGCCGTGAGCTCGGGATAGTGGGTGTGGCAGGCGCTACAGGCGAGTCCCGTCTGCCGAGCAAAACTCGGCGTCGCCGCCGCGTAGGCTCCATTCATGTAGTTGGCGACGTAGGCTCGGAGCGCCGTCTCCGACGGAGGTGCCGCCTTGGCCCCCGAAGCCGGATGCCCCGTTCCCGCCCACGCCGGAGCGGCGGCCAGCCCGAGTAAGAGTGACAAACCGAATGCGCGACCCATGTGCGGCTCCTTGCCAAAGGCTTTCGTGAAGGTGGCCGAAAGACTGCGACAAGGCGGATACATGAATCGTGAAGGTCTGGTGAACGAGCCTTTAGACTGCGGCTGAAACGTTTCAGAATGGGGCGAACCGGTGGTTTCCTGACATTACCCCTGTTTCAATGCTTTGAACCGCTCATTCCCACGGACCTGATCGAAATCCGAGTCGTGTTCGATCCAGTCCCAGTGCCGGAAGCCGTGCTTGATGGCCTGTTCCAGGCAGTCGATGGCTGAGTCGTCCAGGCCGAGGAGCGCGTACACGCAGGCCACGTTGTAGAGCACCGCGGAGTCGTCGGGGTCCATCGCCAGGGCCCGCTTGGCCCACGAGCGCGCTTTGGTGCCGTCGCCGAGGGTCGACAGGCACGCGGCTCCCAGATAGAGCGCCCGGGAGTCGTCGGGGTGACGGACCAGGCGCTTGTCGACAAGCTCCACCGACTTCTTTCTCGTCGCGAGCGCCTCATCCTTGCGATCGAGTGAGACGTACGCGCTCGCGAGCAGAGCCGGGACGGAGTAGTCCAGCGGTCTCAAGTCCCACGTCTTCTCGAACCAGCTCACCGCTTCCGCGTAGTTCCCCTGCGCGCGGGCCGAGCGGGCTCGGAAATAGTTGGCGTCGAGGAGATCGGGCCGCATCCCCAGTGCCACGCCGAACTCCTGGTCAGCCTCGGCGTACTTGGCGGCGAGGGAGAGCGCGAGCCCGCGGGCCATGTGCGCGTGCGGCAGGTCGGGATCGAGCTCCAAGGCCTTGAGGCTCGCGTCGTCCGCGTGCTTGAGCATGTCGGCACTGGAATCCCAGTATTGATAGATCATGCCATGGCAGACGGCGCTCTCGGCGTAGGCCCGCGCAAACCTGGGATCGGTCCGGATCGCCTCGCCGAAATGGTGGAGGGCGGCTTCCTGGCTGCGGCGCAACAACTCGCGGCTGAAGATTTTCCCGTGCAGGTACTCATCGAAGGCCCGATGGTCGGAGGTCAGTGGCCGGCGCATCCGGGCCAGCTCATCGGGCGATGGAGCAATCTTGAGCGCATCCAGGACGCCGGTGACGATGTCCAGCTGCCCGGCAAGCACCTCGGCCACCGGGCGATCCACCATCGTGGACCAGAGCGAAGCCCCATCGGGCGCGCGCAGCCGGACCTCGAAATGCACGAGCTCCGCCGAGCGCCTGGCCCCGCCTTCCAGCAGAGCGGCGGCGGACAACCCATCGGCCACTTCCTGTGGAGAGCCGCCGCGGTCGGTCCAGTCGAGGGCCGCCGCATGAGGACGCACGCGAAGCTTGGTCGCGACAGCCAGGGTGTCGCCGATGACCTCCGCGGCGGCGTCCCCGAAATAGGCGTTGGCGGGATCGGTGGTCAGGTTCGCGAAGGGCATGACGGCGACGATCATGGCCTAGGATAAGATTCAGGCAGCACAGGAGCAAACCATGCGGGCACTGGTACTTTCGGGCGGTTCGATCAAGGGCGCCTACGAAGCGGGCGCGATTCTCTCCATCGTCGAGGCGGGGTTCTACCCCGACGCGGTGCTGGGCATCTCGACGGGAGCCTTGAGCGCCTCATTTCTCGTCAACTCGATCGGACTGAAGACCGACCGGGCGCCCGCCCCCTCTCATTGGGGCGAGGCGGCCAGCGAGTTCGTGCAGTTCTACCGCACCCGGCTGTCGTCACCCGATCTCGTGATCAGGCAAAAGTCCTGGCTCACGATCGCCTGGAATCTCCTCTGGAATCATTTCGACGGCGTGCTGGACATGACGCCTCTCCATCGCCTCATCCGGGAAACGCTGAAGGAGGACGCGCTCCGGCGGGCGCGAGTCCAGCTCCAAGTCGGTGCGGTGGACATGGGGTCGGGACAGATCAAGTACGTGGGGGCGGATCACAAGGACATCGAGGCATTTGTCCGCGCCAGCTGTGCCGAACCTCTGGTGATGCCGTCCGTCCGGATTGCCGGAGCGGACTACTATGACGGCGGCGTCCGCGACCTCGTGCCGATCGGCACCGCCATCAACCTGGGGGCCACGGAGATCGTGGCGGTGGTCTGCCAGCCCAGGGTGCTGGATCGCGAGGTGTTCCCCCGCGGCCGCGTCGTCGCCATGGCCAGCCGGCTGGTGGACGTGGTCACCAACGAGATCGTCGTCAACGACCTGCGCTCGGTCGAACGCGTGAATCAGATCGTCCACGCCGGAGATTCGATGCGCCTGCTCGGCCGGGAGTATCTCCCGATCAAGTGGAGGCTGGTGGAGCCCCGGACGGAGATCAAGATCGACATCCGGAACTTCACCCCCAAGGACATCGAGCGGATGATCGAGTTGGGGCGGGAGATGGGGCGGCGGGCCATGGAAGGCGATTGGCACACGGGAACGATGCTGTCGCGGAGAACGTGAAACGGTCAGGGAGCGAAAACGTAGGTGGCCAGTGACCACCACTTCGGGAGAATGTCCGTGAAAGCGATTGTCCTGTTGGGTTTGGCGCTCACCGTGGCAGTGCCGCTCTCCGCTCAGTCGAGTGATGGCGAGGCCATCAAGGCGGAGCTCGACTCAACGGCGGCGGGCTGGAACCGGAATGATCTCGCCCGGTACATGGCCGCCTACGACACGTCGATGCGGTCGATGACGCGGAATGGCCCGGTAGGACTCGCGGCCACCGAAACGGCGATCAAGGGCGCGTTCTGGAAGGACGGGAAGGCCAATCAGCAACTACGTTACGAAAACGTCGAAGTCCGGAAGCTCGGCGCGGATTTCGCCATCTGCACCGGCCACTTCATCCTCAGCGGAAATGGATTGAAGGACATCGGGGGATGGTTCTCCACGGTCTGGATGCGGACCCCTTCCGGTTGGCGAATGATTCTCGATCATTCATGACATGACCGACGCCACTTATCCCACGTACGACCGCCTCATCGCGCTCCTGGATGAGAAGAAAGCCCGGTACCGGGTGATCGAGCACGCCCCGGAGGGCCGGACCGAGCTGATCAGCCCCATCCGGGGCAATCCGCTCAGCCAGGCGGCGAAGTGCATCATCGTGATGCTCAAGCCCGACAAGAAAACCACCAAGCACGTGCTGGTGGTCGTGCCGGGTGACACCAAGGTCGACTTCAAGGCGCTCAAGGCCATGTACGGTGCTTCGTATTGCACGTTCGCTTCGGTCGAGAACGCCGAGCGGCTTGGTGGCAGTGTGGTGGGGACGATCCTGCCTTTCTCGTTTCATCCTGATCTCGAGCTGGTCGCCGATCCGAAGATCCTCGCAACCAGCGAGATGTTCTTCAACGCCGCCCGCCTCGACCGGTCGCTGTGTCTCGCCACCGAGGACTACAAGGCCATCGCCGCGCCGCGCGTCGCCCAAATCGCCACCGCCTAGGAGGAACCGTGCCTGAGAAGACCTTCCCGTACGAGACGCACCTCGACGTCAAGTATCCCCAAGGGAAGCGGTTCGACGTCCCCGCCCTGCTCAAGACGGTGACTCACCCCTGGTTCAATCAGACGCTGTGCCAGGTGAATGACTCGGTGGTCCGCGTAGGCCAGGTGAAGGGCGAGTATCACTGGCACAAACACGACACCGAGGACGAGTTCTTCTATTGTGTGGAGGGCCAGTTCCTGATCGACCTGGAGGGCTCGACCATCGAGCTCAATCCGGGTCAGGCAGTCGTGATTCCCAAGGGTGTATCGCACCGGCCCCGGGCGCCGGAGCGCACCGTGATCCTGATGGTCGAGGGTGCCGGAATTATTCCTACCGGAGACTAGAGGAGAAAGAGCGGCACCAGGCCGAGGAGCGCGAGCGCGACCAGGGCGCTCATGGCGAGGCGGCCGCCGCGCTCCTTGGCGAAGACCAGGGCGTAGATCCCCTTCATCACGTTGTTGCTTGCGGCCGCGATGATCACACTGGCTGAGGCGACTTGAAGGGGCGTCACCTTCCCCGCGGTTTGCGTCAGACCCAGGATGAACGGGTCGACATCGGACACTCCCATCACCGCCGCGAACGCGTAGGTGCCGCCCTTCCCCATGTGTGTGGCGACGAGCTGGGTCAGGATGACCACGACAGTCAGCACGATCGCGAAGACTACGGCCGCCTCGAGTTGGAGCGGATTCCGGGGCAGAACGGACGCATGCTCCTTCTTGGGCGACGCCTTGCCTCGAGTCGACCACCACCACCCCGCCCCGACCGCGGCTACGGCGAGCACCGCAAACGGCACGGCCACGGCACCGGCGAGCGAGAGATTGAAGAAGGCAAGCAGGATCAGGATGCGAGCGTACATGACACCCGACGCCGCCAGGATGCTGCCGGCGTACAGCTCGGGGCGCTTGTCCTCACGGCAACGCTTGGAGAGCACGATCGTCGTCACCGTCGACGAGTACGCCCCGCCGAGCAAGGCCGACAGGAAGATCCCGCTCCGCCCCTGGTCGAGTTTTTCCAGCACGTAACTGGCGTAGGACACGCCGCACACGGCGACGACCGCGACGACCACCTTGAACGGATTGAGGTCGAACTGGGTGTAGCCCTGGTTCGGTACGATCGGCAGGATCACCACCGCCAGGAGCAGGAACTTGGCGAGCGTGGAGATCTCGATGGCCGGCACTTTGCGCGTGAGGGATTCGAGCGCGGACTTGAGCTCGAGGAGGAGCAGGCTCACAATCACGAGGGCGGCGGAGACCCAGATGTATCCGCGGCAGACGAGCGCGCCGACGACGTAGATCGTGAGGCCGGAGATCTCGGTGGTGACACCGGCGGCGCTCGACGCCGAGAGCTTGTGGCGATACGAGAGGAACATCAAAGCGCCGACGACGAGCAGGCCGGCGGCGGGCAGGACATCCCCGCCGAGGAGCGCGAGCGCGAATCCGGTCAGACCGATGAGCGGGAAGGTTCTGACGCCGCCGAACCGATAGGCCCCGTTCTCGAGCTTCTGCTCCTCACGCTCGAACCCGACGAGCAAAGACAGGGCGAGGACGATCGCGAGCCGGACCGCGTCTTCGGAAAGGAACGCCAGGGAGTCGGGCATGGCCCCAATCTTGGGGCACCGTTGCGCGTAGCGCTACAGAGAGACCCCCCACGCGGAGACCAGCCCCATGCGCGCTGTGCCCGTTCTCGCTGCCCTGGTTATCGTCGCTGCCCAATCGGCGGCTGCTCTGCCGGCCGACACCGTCCCGACCGCCACGCGTGTGGCGACCCGCGCGAGACTCGAAGCGCTGCTCGACAGCTCCGGGAAGGCCATGGGATTCCGGCGCTGGTACCGGAGCGCGGGCAATCCCTTCAACATCCTGGTGTTTTATGACCGGGATCTGAAGTACGCGTCTCGATTCGAAGTCGTGATCAGCGTGACCCGTCAGAACACCATCGGCTTCCGAGCGTACCCGCATTGGAATGGACCTGGCCCGGGCGACTACATCGACCTGGACCAGGTGCGGGATCCGGTAGGACTGATGAAAGAGGCGCTCCGGCTATCCGATCAGAATTTCATGTTCTGGGGCTTGGACGCCTCGCGTGATCTCTTCGCGGGCTTCACGATCACGCTGGAATCGGGGTTCCCCGAGGAGGCGGTGCGGATCGTCCTGCGGAGTGTGCCACTCGTGGATGATTCGGTGGGAGACCTGCTGCGGTTCGCGGAGTGAGGCGAATGGCCAGGGGCGGAATCGAACCGCCGACACGCGGATTTTCAGGAAGGACCGGCATGATGCTCCCTCGGACGCGGTCGGCACGATTCAGGCCGCTTGGCGGTCAAGTATGCCAATCCGGTCCAAGCCGCGCGAGCGGGCCCGAGTAGACGTGAAATGAGTCCCACAGTTTGTCCCACAGTGGCGCTTCGAGCTAGGGGATGACGGTCACCTTTGCCGTATCGCTCTTCCCTTCGCACGTACCAATTATCAGCGCCGTTCCAGGGGCGGCGGGTCTCCCCGAAATCGCTGACACCTCAAAACTAGAGTAGGTTCGCTTCGGATCCGCCACCAGGACAGGGGGGTCGGACGATGAAGCGGTCCAAGTTTTCCGAGGAGCAGGTGGCCTACGCCTTGCGCCAGGCCGAGAGCGGGACACCGGTCGTCGACGTCTGTCGGCAGCTCGGCGTCAGTGAATCGACGTTCTTCCTGTGGAAGAAGTAGGACGGGCACCTGGGCGTCACCGAGCTCCGCCGGCTGCGCCAGCTCGAGGATGAGAATGCCCGCCTGAAGCGCGTGGTGGCGGACCTCACCCTCGACAAGCACATCT
>DATNDQ010000072.1:0-12137 GCA_035553475.1 Gemmatimonadales bacterium | reverse complement strand
CAGGCATGAGTCCCGACCGCTGGCAGCGTGACGTCGATGATCTCCGGCGCCGCCTGGTGCCGGACCATCGGCTGGGCGTGTTCGAGGTCGCGGTGGTGTCGGGGGCACTACGGGGCGCGACCACCCATCCTGACGCGCTTGCGGCCTTGCGGCGACTCGCCGCCCAGGCAGGCCTGTCCTCGGACCTTCAGTTGCTTCCCAACGTGGATCCGGCGCATGTGGCGGGCGTCGTGACCGCGGCAGTGGCTCCGCTCCTGGCCGCTCCCGACCAGACGGCGGAGCGCGCGAGCGAGCTCCTGCACGGTGAGCCGTTCGAGGTGCTGGAGCGTCGTGGGAGGTGGATCCGCGTCCGGGCGCCCGACCGGTATGTCGCGTGGATGCACGATGGGTACTGCCGGCTCGGCTCGCAGGACTGGGCGGAGGACTGGGTCGGTCGGGCGACCGCGCGGGTGATTGCGGCGACGATCCTGTGCGGAGGCGACCGCCGGCGGCAGTTGCCGACCGGCGCGCGTCTGGCGATCCGCTCCCGCGGTGGCGTGGAGATGGCCGACGGCGAGATCGGTGATCCGATGGGCGGTGAAGTGCGCAGCGACGTCGAGTTCCGCGCACAGGCGCGGCTCATCGCCGCCCCGGAGCTTGCATTGCGCTGGTACGGTGGCGCGCCGTACCTGTGGGGCGGCCGGAGTGACTGGGGGATCGATTGCTCCGGGCTCGCGCAGACCATCTGGGCCGCGCGCGGCGCATCGTTGCTCCGCGACGCCGCGCAACAGGTCGGGCAGGGGCGGGAGGTCCCGCTCTCCGACGACGGTTCGACCTATCAGTCCGGAGATCTGGTGTTCTTCACGGTCAATCGGAGAGTCTCGCACGTCGCCCTCTGGGCCGGAGCGGGTCGGATCGTGCATGCGTCGCTGTCGCGCGGGGGGGTCGCATCAGAAGAGCTGCGAGACGCGGTGCACGCTGGCCAGATGGAGCTTGCCGCGGTCAGGCGGCCGGAAGCTTCTTCCTCCAACTAACTTCATCCCCTGTGATCCTCCTCCTCTTCGACATCGACGGCACTCTCCTCAGCACCGATGGTGCGGGCCGGCGGGCTATTCACCGGGCGCTGATCGACCGGGCCGGGACGCCGGGCGTCCTCCCCGGGTACCGGCTTGATGGAAAGACCGACCCGCAGATCGTCCGGGAGCTGCTCGAGCAGGGAGGCCACTCGTCTCCCCACGAACATGCGGTGATCGAGGAGATCTGTACCCAGTACGTCGCCAACCTGCGTGAGGAGCTGAAACGCCCGGGCTATGTGACCCGCGCGATGCCGGGCGTTCCGGCCCTGCTCGAGGCGCTGGAGCCGAGGGAGAAGGCCGGGGACGTCATGGTGGGCTTGTTGACGGGGAACGTGGTCGGGGGAGCTGAGCTGAAGCTCGAGGCGGCGGGAATCGGCTTCGGCCGGTTCGCCGTCGGGGCCTTTGGTCTCGACGGTCATCATCGTCCCGACCTTCCTCCGGTGGCCCTTGCCCGTGCCTCTGAGCGGCTGGGCCGCCCGGTGCGGGGGGCGGATACCTGGATCATTGGTGATACGCCGGCGGACGTGGCGTGCGGCCGGCCGGTTGGCGCGCGGGCCCTGGCCGTCGCGACCGGGTCGTACCGCGTGGCCGATCTCGAGGCCACCGGCGCCGAGCTGGTGTTCGCCGACCTCTCCGACACTGGGCGGGTGCTCGACAGGCTGGGGTTGTGAGCGGCGTGAATGACGAAATCGAAGTGAAGGCGCGGGTGCCCGACCTCAAGGCGTTCGAGGCCGCGCTCGGCCGGGCGGGAGCCACGGTGGAGTTCGCGGGAGAAATGACCGACCACCGGTTCGACCGCAAGGAAAAGCTCGCCGAAAAGGATGAGATGCTCCGCTTGCGGGTCTACCGGCCCCAGAATGGCGAGACGCGTGGAGAGTTGTGCTGGAAGGGGCCGGTGGAAACGAAGGGGGAGTACCGGCACCGGCCGGAGATCGAGCTCGGCGTCTCGGACCCGTGGACGGCGTTGACGTTGCTCGACCGGCTGGGGTACACGGAGAGCATGCGAATCGAGCGAATGATCACGGTCTACCGGCTGGGGGAGGCCACGCTGCGCGTCGAACGGTATCCGGAAATGGATATCCTGGTGGAAGTGGAGGGCAATCCGGAGGCCATCGAGAAGGCGATCGCCGCCACCGGACTTGCCCGCGAGGAGTTTCTTCCCGAGTCGCTCCCCCAATTCGTGGGCCGCTACGAGACGCGGACCGGCCGTCCGGCGAGGCTGGCCACGTGACCGTCCGCGTTCCCGAACTGGCCCCGGCGCTCGGCCGGCTCATCGTGCCGCGCCGTACGGAAGCCTTGTGGATCCCTCTGGACGATATCGCCGATGAGCTGGCGACCAGGGTGATCGAGCTGGGCGGGGAGGCCCGCCGGCTGACCGCCGAGGCCGCTCCGCAGGACCGCGTCCTCGATGCCCTGGGCCGGACCGCCTGGCTGGCCGCGTGGGAGCACGCCGTTCGCCGCACCGCCGACCGCGTCGCCGATGCCCTCGATGATCAGATCGAACGCATCGGCAAGGCGGTTCGCATGCCGCGGCGGAAACGCCGGCTTCGGAAGCTCACGAGCGCAGAACGCCGCTCCCTGACGGCACGCCTGTCAGCGGGGGGCGCTGAGTTCGTCAAGGCACTCGACGATCTGGCGCGGGCCGGCAGCAAGGTGCGAAGTGAAGAGACGGCCGGGGGTATCGATGACGAGACGCATCACGTCTGGCAGGATGCCCTGCAGACGGCGGCTCGGCGGCTCGAAGCCGCATGGCTCGCGCTCGAGGACGCCATTCGCACCGAGCGGAAACGCTGGGATCCGGAGCTGACGGCGCTGGCGCAGTGGCGTCCATCGCTGTGGCCGGTGCTGGTGACCTGGGCCATCGGCGCGGGTGCTCTGCTCTGGCTGGGGCTGATTCTCGGTGGCTACGTCGACGCGCCGGTCTGGCTGGCGCAATTGCTGCGCTTCTGATGCTCAACGCACTCGGCATCGGCGTCGACCTGGTGGAAGTGGACCGCGCGCGGCGGATGCTGGCGGAGAAGGGGTCGCACGTCTTCGACCGGCTGCTCACGCCATCGGAGGCGGAGTATTGCCGCAGCCGTCCCGATCCGGCGGAGCATGTGGCCGTGCGGTTGGCGGCGAAGGAGGCGGTCTACAAGGCGTTGCAGGGGAGTGACGCGGCGCGTGGGATCGGGTGGCGGGAAATCGAGGTCGTGCGCGAGCAGGATGGACGTCCGCAAGTCACGCTGCATGGTCTCGCGGCGCAGCGGGCGAAAGAGTTGAAGGCGACGCAGGTGATGTTGTCGCTGTCGCACACGCACCAGGCGGCGGTGGCCGTTGCCATCGTCGTTGCATTGCCGACAGAATCGCTCTAGTATTCGTTTCACCCTAGCTGAGAATCATTCTCATCTATCCCCAACTCACGGTTCCGGTGGTTGTCCTCGCCCTCGCTGGCTCGCTCCCGGCGCAGGGGAAGGATTCGTCGCGGGTCATTGCCGCGCGCCGCATGGTCTCCGCGATTTCGCTCGCCGCAAAGGAGTACCGAAACGGGGTGCCCGCGGCTGGTGGCCAGATCACCGCACCCGAGGAAGTGGCCGAATCACGGCTGTTTCTGGACCAGGCGGAGAAGAACGTCGCCACGCTCCCCGACTCGCTTCGGGAACCGGTGGGACTCCTCGTAGCCAACCTCCGCGCATCCCTGGACCGGCACTCGGCGCCGCCCCCGGATTCGGTCTCCCGGTGGGCCGACGCGCTCGTGAAACGGATCACCCGGGCTTTCGGCAACGCGCTCAATCAATACCCGGCGGTCCCGCCGTCCGTCGCGCGGGGCAAGGTGGTATTTGCACAGTCGTGCGCATCGTGTCACGGGCCCCTTGGCCGGGGTGACGGTCCCGCGGGTCGCGGGCTGAATCCGCCGCCCGCCAATCTCGCCGATCCGGCCGAGATGCGGACCGTCACGCCGCTCGACGTCTACCGTAAGGTGTCCATCGGCGTCCCCGGTACCGCGATGCCGCGCTTCGAAGACGACCTCACGGATGCCGACCGCTGGGCCGTCGCCGCGTACGTCTCCACGCTCCAACCCGATGCGAAGATGGCCGCCGCGTTCGCGGCGGTCCGCTCCCGGCTCGACACGGCGGTCGCCAACCGGTCGGCCGACCAGGCCTTCGACGCGTACCTCGCGTTCGAGCAGGTGGAGACCGATGTGCGGGCCCGGAACGCGCCTCTGGCGGGACAGCTCGAGGACCAGTTCGCGAATCTCCGAAACCGGGCCGCCGCGGGTGCGTCAGCGGGAGAGCTCGCCGGGATCCACGAGCAGATCCTCGCCGGACTCGAGCGGGCCGAGCGGGAGGTGGCGGACCGGGACTCGCGGACGAATCTGTTTCTGGAGTCTCTCGGGATCACGCTCCGGGAAGGATTCGAGGCGATCCTCATCATCGGGGCGCTGATGGCCTTCCTGGCCAAGGCGGGGGCGGTGGAGCGCCGGCGGGACGTGGCGTGGGGGGCCTGGCTCGCGGTGCTCGCGTCGCTCGCGACCTTCGCGGGCGTCGAGCTGCTGTTCGAAGTCACGTCGAACCAGCGGGAGGCCCTCGAGGGTTGGACGATGTTGCTCGCCACCGTGGTGCTCTTCTACGTCAGCTACTGGCTGCTCTCCAAGGTCGAAGCGGACAAGTGGAATTCATTCGTCCGTGACAAGGTGAAGAATGCCCTGTCCTCGGGATCGCGCTGGGCGCTGGCCGGGGTGGCGTTTCTCGCGGTGTATCGCGAGGGATTTGAGACCATTCTGTTCTACAAGGCGCTCTTGACCAGCGGCAACACGGGCGGCGTCGTGGCGGTCGTAGCCGGGCTGGCCGTCGGATGTGTCGGGCTCGTCATCATCTATCTCGCGATCAACCTCTTCGGCATGCGGCTTCCCCTCCGGCCATTCTTCGCGGTGACGGGGGGGCTCCTCTACTACATGGCGTTCGTGTTCGCGGGGAAGGGAATCGCGGAGCTGCAGAATGCCGGCGTGGTGGGGATGCGGCCTGTCGAGTGGGGCCCGCGCCTGCCCGCGCTGGGGATCTATCCCACGGCCCAATCCCTGTGGGCGCAGGGGATCCTCCTGGTGCTGGCCCTCGTCGCGGTCGTGTGGGCCCTGGCCCGGAGACCGCGCCCGGCCTAGGTCGCTACCGGGGCCTGCTGGGGAGGTTCCGGTTTCCGTGCCAGCAGATGGGGGATGTCCGCGCCAGTCCCGTCCGGTACCTGCCACCTCTTCGTCAGATAGAATCCGACCGCGACGATGATCAGCGCCGTCGCCTGGGCCAGCGTGAACGGTCCCAGCACCCGGTCATCCTTCGCGCGCAGGAACTCGATCAGGAACCGCTCCGCTCCGGACAGGATCAGGTAACACCCGAACAGCCAGCCCATGCCGTGCGAATGGTTCCGTCGCTTCCAGAGCCACCAAAACACGAGCAGCATGATGGCGGTCTCGTAGATCTCGGTCGGATGCACCGCGACCACGGTGATGTCATTGACCCCGGCGGGGAAATGCACGTGCAGGTTCTTGAGCTCCCCGATGGTGGTCGGAGGAAGGCCCTGCGGGAATTTCATGCCCCAGGGGAGCGACGTCGGGATGCCGTAGTCGTCATTCACCAGGAAGCACCCCACGCGGCCGAGCGCATAGCCGAGCGCCAGGGGACCGGCGACGAGGTCACCGGTGAAGCGCCACGGGACTTTGCGGAGCCAGCCCGCGAGCAGCACGCCGCCCGACCCGCCGATCAGGCCCCCATACCACACGAAGCCGCCCCGCTTGAACAGCACACCCATGTCGTGGGTCAGCGCCACGTACCAGAGCTTGGCGCCCACCAGTCCGCCGATCACCGCCCACCAGACGATGCTGGCGGCGTACTCCTCGTCGAGACCGCGCCGCCGCAGCTCGAGCTGAATCGCGTATCCGGCGGCGAGGAAGGCGGCCATCATCATCAGGCCGTAGCCCGTGACCGTGAGAAATCCGATATGCAGGACGAACGGGTAGACGGTCATCGAGATCCCGGGATTTGGGAATTCGGGATGGGGGATTGGGAGAGCTCCAATCCGGGAATGGGCAGATCAGCGCGGGCGTCGAGGGTGAAGTCGCTCCGCTCGCCGCGCTCGAGATGCCACCAGCCGGCGCGGGCGATCATGCCGGCGTTGTCGGTGTTCAGACGGGGGCTCGCGACGGACACGCGTGCCTTGCCCTTGAGCTGCTCCGCGGCCCGCGCCGCCAGCGCCTTGCTGCACGCCACGCCGCCGCCGAGCACGGCGGTTCGATATCCGGTTGCGGCGACGGCGCGGTCGAGCTTGGTGACGAGCACGTCCAGCACCGCGTCCTGAAACCCGCGCGCCAGGTGCGGACGGTCCCGTTCGAGGTCGTCACTCGCTTTCACGGCGTGCAGGACGGCGGTCTTGAGTCCGGAGAATGAGAACTCGAACCCGTCGTCCTTCATGGGCCGTGGGAACTTGAATCGCGTGGGGTCACCTTCCGTGGCCAGACGCTCGATCACCGGGCCGCCGGGATACCCCAGGCCCATCAGGATGGCGACCTTGTCGAACGCCTCGCCGGCCGCGTCGTCCCGCGTCGCTCCCATGAGCCGGTAGCGTCCCCACTCGGGCACGTCGAGGAGCATGGTGTGGCCGCCCGACACAAGCAGAGCGACGAAGGGGGGCGCGAGCTCGGCGTCTTCGACGGCGGGGGCGAACAAGTGCCCTTCCAGGTGGTTCACGCCGATCAGGGCACGATTCCCCGCGTAGGCCAGGGATTTTGCATATACGACGCCGACGAGCAGCGCGCCGACCAGGCCCGGACCCGACGTGACCGCCACGGCGTCCACCGCCCCGAACGCCACGCCCGCCTGATCGAGGGCCCGTTCGACCACGGCCGGCAGCGCCGCAAGATGCGCGCGGCTGGCCAGCTCAGGCACGACGCCGCCAAACACCTGGTGAATGTCCTGTGAGAGGATCACCAGGCTCGCGAGCTCCGGAGGCGCCGAGCCGTTCCGAACCAGTACGGCGGCGGAGGTCTCGTCGCACGAGGTCTCGATGCCGAGGACGACGTCGCTCATTTGTGTCTCGGTGCGACCTTGAGCTCGGCGGAATCCGGAACGGCGTGCCCCGCGACTCCGGGCGGCGTCAGTACGGTGAGGTGAGCGGCCGCTCCAGCCGTGGCCGCCCCGCTGAACCGCGCGATGACCTTCACGGAGTCCCGCGTGAGGTTGGCGAGCCGCTGCGGCGCGCCGGCCACTTCGACGGAGACGTGATCGGGCGTGAAGACGAATCCGGTCGGCACCCCCGCGCCGGTCTCGACGGCGATGCCTCCGAAGACGCGGTGTGCCGGCACCGCCACCTCGCCCGAGACCTGCACTTCCCTCGGCGCCACGCGGACGACACCCAGATTGGACGTGTCGAGCGGAATGGTGCGCGCGAACGTTCCGGAAAGGCCAGAAAGCTCGGTGGGAACGGTCGTGACCGACTCGATGGTCGCGAGCAGCTGGTCGGGCCCCACCAGGTGCGCCTGGTTGGGGGTGATCGCGAGCCCGCCCTGGAGCACGCCACCGGAGTCCGTGGACACGGTGACGCGCGCGACGATCCGGACGTCCTTCCGGGCCACGGAGTCGAGCATCACGGTGATGTCGCGCGGCGTGATGTCGGTGACCTGCACGTCGGCGTTTTTCGGGATGCCGATGTCCGAAGGGCGGAGCGCGAGGTGCCAGGTGCCGCCCGCCAGCGTATCGGGTACGGACACGGCGATGTTCTTGTCGAAGCTCCGCAGCTTGAGCAGCTCCCCGCCGCGGCCCTCGACGACCACGACCACGGGAGGTGGGGCGCTCCGCAGGGCGCGGCCGGGGGGCACCCGGACCTTGAGATTGAGCGTGAAGGTCTGGTTGATGGGCTGCTGGGCGGCGACCGCCACATACAAGAGGATCGCGAGAAAGAGCGCGGCCAGCTTGAGGGCCCAGTTCCGGGTAAAGAGCTGCGTCAGATTAATGCGCATTGATCAGGGAGTGGATCAGATCCACGTTGACCGGCGCATCCCACTCGGCGGCGCCGATGACTTTTTTCGTGATGACCCCGTTCCGGTCGATCACAAAGCTCTCCGGAACCCCGGTGGTTTGATAGAGGTCCTGAATGTCCCCGCTTTGATTCTGCAGAACCGGGAAGGTGAGGCCGTACGACCGGGCGAAGGCCGTGACGCCGCTGGAATCTTCCTTGTCGATGCTGACGGAAACGATCTTGAACGCCGTATCGGTCACCAGGTGATGAAGCCGCTCAATCGCCGGCATCTCGACGCGGCAGGGCTCACACCACGTCGCCCAGATATTCACGAGCAGCACATGACCCCGGTAGTTGGCCAGCGTGCGCGGCGTTCCGGTGGCGAGATCGATGGCGTGAAAATCGGGTGCCTTGGACCCGACCCCCACCAGCGCAATCTGGGGCAGAATCTTGATCACCAGGGCTACCACGAGGACCGCGACCCCCACGGCGGCACCCAACATCCCCAGGCGCTTTTTCGTCACGTCGCCACTCCGCAGCGCCGCCGAAGCTCCTTCACCTGGGCCCCCGGGTCCTTGGCCCCAAACACGGCCTGGCCCGCGACAAACGTATCGGCCCCGGCCGCATGCGCGGCGGCAATCGTGTCGGGACCGATGCCTCCGTCCACCTCGAGAAACGCATCGCGTCCATGGGAACTCAGCATCGCCTTGGCCCGCTGAATTTTCCGGTCGGACGTCGGAAGGTAGCTCTGCCCGCCGAAGCCCGGATTGACCGTCATGATCAGGAGCAGATCGACGTCCTCCAGGACCTCCTCGGCGCGGCCCAATGGGGTGCCGGGGTTCAGCGCGAGCCCCGCCTTCATGCCACGCTGCCTGATGGCGGCGAGCTGGCGCTGGACGTGAATCGTGGCCTCCGGATGAAACGTGAGGCTCGCGGCGCCGGCGTCGGCCATCGGCCCGATGTAGTGCTCGGGCTCGACCACCATCAAGTGCACGTCCACCGGCAGGTTCGACACCTTCTTGAGTGCCGCGACCATGTTCGCGCCGAAGGTGAGGTTGGGGACGAAGCGGCCGTCCATCACATCTACGTGCAGCCAGTCGGCCCCCGCCTTCGCCACCTGATCCACCTGCTCGGCGAGCCTGGTCAGGTCGGCGGAGAGGATGCTCGGGGCGATACGCACGCCGCGGCTCATTGCTGGGCCCGTGCCACGATGAGGTCCACTACGAGTCCCGGTGCCGCGAGGGACGCCGCCGCGGGTTGCTGCCCGATTACCGTGCCGGGGCTCGCCCCCGATACGCGCCGGCGCGTCACGGCGCCGACGGCCAGGCCCGCACCCTCGATCCGGTCGCGCGCGTCGGAAAGGGACATGCCCACCACATCGGGCACGGAGATGGTCGGCGCCCCGCGGTTGATGACGAGTGCGATTCCCGTACCCGGATTCGTGACGCTGTTGGCCGGTGGGCGGGTGATCACCACCAGTCCGGGAGCCACGTTCGGGGCCTGTATCGAATCGGTGCGGCCCACGGTCAGACCGGCGGCCGTAAGGATCTGTTGAGCCATGGCGGCATCGTAACCCGTGACGTCGGGGACTGCCACCTTGGACGGGCCGCTGCTGGTGACGATGCCCACCCGGGTGCCGTTGGGGACGTCCACGCCGGGCGGCGGGTCTTGCCAGATCACCGTACCGGTGGGGGCCGTGGGATGGGGCTCGGAGCCCGAGTCCTTGGGCTGCAGCTGGGCTTTTTGGAGGGCGGTAATCGCCTCTGACTTGGTCATGCCAAGCACCCGGGGCACGGGATGCCGCGAGGTGACGAGGGGTGCCGGAAAGAGCAACACTGCGGCGAGCAAATACCCGACGATCGCCGCCCCCAGGCAGAACCCCGCCCATCGCAGCATGCTGCGGCGCTGGTCCGTGGGCAGGACCGGGACGCTCACCTTTTCCGTCCACGACGCGAGCGGAGGCATGTGCCGGCGGAAACGCATCAGCGCACCCGCTCCAACCGGGCCGCGAACGCGCCGTCCATCCGGTCGCGGTGAGGAAGCGTCTGGAGGTCTCCCGCGGACGTGAGCAGGACGCGCGCGCCCGGGACCGCATCGGTCACCGGCGCACGGCCGAAGGCCCGCTCGTGCGTCAGGAAGTCCTCCACGATGGCTTCATTCTCCTCGGGTTCCAGCGAACACGTGGCGTACACCAGCGTACCGCCAGACCGGACCAGCTGCGCCGCCGCGCGGAGCAGCTCCCGTTGCCGGGTCGCGGCGCGACCGATGGCGTCGGGTGTGATGCGCCAGCGCGCGTCCGGGTGTCTGGCCATGGTGCCGGTGGCGGTGCAGGGCGCGTCCACCACCACGGCGTCCCAGTTGCCCTTCGGGAAGGGCGCGGAAAGAAGATCAGCGCAAAGCACCTGAATTGCCACTCCGGCCCGCGTAAGGTTCTCGCGCAGTCGCGCCAACCGCTCCCGCCGGGCGTCGCCGGCCACCACGCGGGCACCGAGCCGCTCCAGCGTGACCGCCTTGCCCCCCGGAGCGGCGCACGCGTCGTAGCAGCGCGCACCGGTGGGGATCGCCGCATACCGGCAGACCAGCTGGGCCGAGGCGTCCTGAACGATGAAGGCGCCCTCGTCGAATCCCGGGAACTCGCGCGGGGAAAGGGTTTCGTCCGCCCCGCGCTTGCCGACGCGCAGACCCGCATCCCACGGCGCGGGTTCCACGATCAGCCCCCCTTGCGTCAGACCCGAGACGAGCTGCGGTTGGTCCCAACGCGCGGCTTGAAGCGTGAGCGGCGGGTGCGCGTCGTTCCAGTCGGCCAGATCCGCGGCCGCCTGAGTCCCGTAGCGCTCGCTCCACCGGTGTTGCAGCCACTCGGGGTGCGTGGGCCCCGGCTCGGCAGGAGCCCCGGGCCGCTCGCCGAGGCGGCGCAGCGCCTGATTGACGTAGCCGCTCGCGGCCTCCCCCGCGGCCTCGCGCGCCAGCTCCACGCTGGTGGAAACAGCGGCGTGCGCGGGTACTCGGTCCAGCCAGCGAAGCTGATAGGCCCCGAGGCGCAGGACGTCATGGAGCCTGGGGTCCGCGCGGGAGAGGTCGAGGGTCCGGTCCAGCTCGGCGCGCCGCCGCAGCACGCCGGCGGCGAGCTCGTGGGCGAGCCGGCGGTCCCGGGGATCGAGCGTTGCGACCGACCGATCGCGGGCCTGGTCGAACGGCACACCACGCCCGACGGCGCGGAGAATCGCGAGCGCCGCCCGGCGCGCCGCGGTCGCGTCGTTAATCCAGCATTCCCTCGGTGGGGGAGGACGGCACTGCCACTTCACGCTTCGGCATCCGGCCCGCCAGATACGCGGCCCGCCCCGCTTCCACCGCGAGACGCATGGCGTGACCCATCCGCACCGGATCCTTCGCCGCCGCGACGGCCGTGTTCATCAGGATGCCGTCGACGCCCTGCTCCATGGTGACGCACGCATCGGACGCGGTCCCGACGCCCGCGTCCACGATCACGGGCACCTTCAGGCGGCGCTTGATGGTCCGCACGCTGACCGGATTGAGGAGCCCGAGCCCCGAGCCGATGGGGGAGGCGAGGGGCATGACGGCCGCGCAACCCGCTTCTTCCAGACGCAACGCGGTGATGAGGTCCTCATTCGTGTACGCCAGAACCTTGAACCCCTCGGCCACCAATGTGCGGGCGGCATCGAGGAGACCGGCGACGTCCGGGAGCAGGGTTTCCTGGTCGCCGATCACTTCGAGCTTCACGAAGTCATTGAAGCCCGCCTCGCGGGCCAGACGCGCGTACCGCACCGCTTCGTCGGCGGTGTAACAGCCCGCGGTGTTGGCGAGCAGGAAGAACCGTTTGGGATCCAGGTACTTCAGGATGCTGCCGTCGGCGGTGCGATCGAGATCCACGCGCCGGACGGCGACGGTGACGACCTCCGCCCCCGTCGCCTCGATGGCACGGACCATCGTTTCGTTGTCCCGGTACTTGCCGGTACCGATCATCAGGCGGGAGCGGAAGGTCTGACCGCCCACGACGAAGGGAACGTCCATCAGCCACCCCCTACGAACTGCACCAGCTCGATCTTGTCGCCGGGCTCCACGCGCACGTCTCCCAGC
>DATNDQ010000071.1:0-21381 GCA_035553475.1 Gemmatimonadales bacterium | reverse complement strand
CTTGCCAAGCTGCGCGGCTTGCTCCAGGTAGGTGTACGCCTCGCGGACCTGCTCCAGCGGAAACACTCGATCGACGACCGGCCGCAGGCGACCCGCCGCCAGCTCGGCGACGATCGCGGCATACTCGGTGTCATTCCCCATCGTTGAACCCAGAATCGAATACCCGCCCCAGAAGAGCCGGCGGACATCCGTGACCAGCATCGGGCCCGTCGTCCCGCCGCACGTGACCACGCGCCCGCCCTTCGCGAGCACGCGGATCGACTTCTCCCAGGTCGCTTCACCGACGTTTTCGACCACCACGTCGACACCACGCTTCTCCGTGAGCGCCCGCACTTCCTTCGGCACATCCTGCGTGGCGTGATTGAGCGTGACATCGGCGCCGAGCTCCCTGGCGCGGGCCAGCTTGGCGTCCGACGACGAGGTCGCGATGACCTTCGCGCCCAGGTGCTTCGCGATGCGCAGGGCCGTGAGGGAGACGCCGCCCCCGATCCCCCACACCAACACCCACTCCCCGGCCTTCACCTGCGCGCGCGTAATGACCATCCGCCACGCCGTCAGCGTAACGAGCGAAAAGGCGGCGGCCTCGGCCCAGGACAGGGCGGGCGTCACCGGCGGAATGACCGCGACGTTGAACTCCGGAAGGATCATCGCAGGGCAGATCGTGCCGGGCAGATGTTCGCCCAGGATCCGGTACTTGATGCAGAGCGAGTGTTCGCCGGCCCGGCAGAACTCGCAGGTCCGGTCCGAGATCCCGGGATTGATCATCACCCGGTCCCCCGCCTTCACCCGCGTGACGCCGGGACCCACCGCGTCGATCACCCCGGCACCGTCGGCGCCGACAATGTGCGGGAATCGGTATTCCACCCCCGGCAAGCCATCGGCGACGAAGAGATCGAGGTGATTCAAGGCCGCGGCGCGAATGGCTACGCGCACCTGCCCCGGTCCCGGGGAGCCCGGGTCGGGAACGTCGGCGACCGTCAGACGGTCGAGACCGCCGATGTCGGTGAGGACTGCGGCACGCACCTGCGGAAGATACTTAGGGCTGAGGCAGGAACGTCGGAGACAGCATCTGCTCGTTGGGCGCGATCGGCACGGGAACGGCGGCCGCAGCGCCGGTGGCTCCGACAGGCTGCACGTAAAGTTGCAGATGCCCTCGGCGCCCTTCGGCGTTCACCAGCAGGGCCAGCATGTCCCCCGAAGGAGAAATGCCGAAGCCGAAAATGGCGAGGTCGGTGCCCGAGAGTGGCGTGATCGTTCCGGACGCCAGGTCCGCCTTCATCACCTGGGTCACGTCGCGCCCGTTGTCCTTGCGCTGCACCAGGAACGCGAGAGAGCCGTCCTTCAGGAAGTGCGGCTCCACCTCACGCTGTGCCCCACCCCTGATGAAAGCGCGCTGATTGGTCCCGTCGCGGTTCATCAACCAGACGTGCGGGGTCTTGTTGTCCCGGTTGGAAATGAAGGCGATGGTCTGGCCGTCAGGGGACACCGAGGGCTGCCGGTTGCCACCCGAATCCGTGAGGACCTTGAGCCCGGTACCGTCGACGTTGACGGACCAGATCTGCTCGAGGCCGTCCTTCTTCCCTTCCCGCGTGGACTGGAACACGACGGTCTGCCCGTCAGGCGCGAACACCGGGCGGCTGTCGGGCTGCTGCCGGTTGGTGAGCCGGAGACGGTTGGTCCCGTCCGCGTCCATCAGATAAAGCTGCGCGATGCCGTCACGCGTCGAGACGAAGACGATCCGTGACCCGTCCGACGAAAACGCCGGTTCAACCTCGGGGCCCGAGTCGTTGGTCACCCGGCGCAGCTCAGTGAGGCTGGAGCGCTCGAGCGAGAAGAGATGGTTCTTGCCGCCCCGGTCGAGGGCGACGACCAGCTCGCCCTGCACGAACACGACCGTCGAGGAGCTCTTGCCGCCCGGCGCGGTGGCGGTGATTCGCGCACGCCCGTAGCCCATGGCGGTCACGTCACCCTGCGCCGTCACGATCGCCACGCCGGCAGCGTCGGTCTGCCAGGTCAATCCCGTCGCCGGCCCGAGCACCTGCCCGCCGTCGTCCGTAAAGTCAGCCTTGATGGTGAAGCGCTGGCCGGCATGCAGTCCCGCACGAGACGCCGAGAGACGCACCGAGCCGGCGATGACCGAGATGTTCCAGACTGCCTGGAGACCCACTCCGGGACCACGGACGGTCAGTGTCGTCTTGCCGACCTTGAGCCCGGTTAGCATGCCCGTCGCGGTGTCGAACGACGCGAGCGAGCTGTCTCCGACGATCCACCTGAGTGGCGCCTCCGGAACCGGCACGCCGCCCGTCGCGAGGGGATGTGCCACGAACTTCGTCGTCGCGGCGAGCGGGATTTCGACGTCCTTCGCGAGCGGGGGGGACACCGCGAGGGTCTCCACCGTCTTGTGGACGTGGATCGCCACCGTCTTGTTCTGAAGGAGTCCCTGCACCTGGAGGACCGCGTCACCGGGTCCGACTGCCCGCAACACGCCGTCGAGGGTGACGGTCGCGACCGCGGGCACGCTCGATCCCCATTGCATCTGGAGGGGAGACACGACGCGATTCCCCTGCGTGGGGACCACCACGTGAAGCGTGTCGGCGTCCCCGGGGGACATCATGATGGGGCCGGTCTGATCGATCGCCATGTCGGCCTGCTGCACCACCACCGGCGCGGTCGCGGTCAGTCCACCCGCGGCTGCCGTTACCTGAATGGTGCCTTGCCCGGGCGAGAGCGCGACCACGGTGCCGTTGTGATCGATGCTGGCGATCGTCGGCGTCAGTGAATTCCAGGTGACGCGTACCGGTGCCGCCGCCGAGCCGTCATCCTTCAGCGCCCGGAGACCGACTCTGGTGTTCTCGGAGGGGAGCAGGAAGATCTGCGCCGGGACGATCCGCAGGGCGGTTGCATTCCCGGTCCCCGCCGGCTGCCCGTAGAACGGGTCCACGCCAGGCTGCTCCGGCTGCGCGGTGGTGGTCGTCGCGGCGGACGAGCCGGGGGTGGACGCCGGTTGGCTCGCGGGAGTCTGCGTCGCTACAGGGGCCGGCGCGGTCCCCGAGACGGTGATGGTCGAGAGACCCGTCCGGCGCCCCGACGCCGCCTCGATGATCGCTACGCCGTTCCCGGTCCCCGTCACCGTGCCGTTGGCGTCCACCCGCGCCACCTGAGGGCTGCGGGACGTCCACGTGATCTTCGCCGTCGGAATGACGTTGCCGATCCGGTCGAACGCCGTCGCGAGCAGGCCGGTGCGCTCCCCGACCTTGATGCTGACCGCCGCCGGGGCCACCTGGACCTCGGCGACGTTCTGCCCCACGAGGGGCTGAACGGCCGACAAAACAGCGGCTGTAGCGGAGATGCAGAGGTGGCGGAAGTTCATGGCGGGCCAAACGTTAGCCCCTGCGGAGGGGGTTGTCAACCGAACCGACTTGCCAGTCTCAGAGGCCCGGGTAAGCTACAGGCCGCGCCCGCCAAACACTCAGTGAAGGAGACCGACGATGCTCGAGGAGAACACCATGGAGAGCGGCTGGAGCGGTCCCGGAATGATGGAGCCACTCTTCCCGCCGCCGACCCCGATGGCCCCGGAACCGGCGATGCCCGCCGAGCCGATGATGGCCGAAGCGCCGGCGCCGAAGAAGCGCGCGACGAAGAGCAAGAAGACGGCGAAGAAGAAGAAAGCCACGAAGGGGAAGAAGAAGGCGAAGAAGACGAAAGCGAAGAAGTCGGCGAAGAAAGGCAAGAAGGCGAAGAAGGCCAAGCGCCGCCGCTAGAGCACCTCGACGATTACGTCCGGGAGCGCGTCTCGAAGAGCGCGAGCCATCTCTTCGAGACGCTCCCTCGGCACTCCGCCCACCGAGTAGATCTGTACCCGATCCGGAGCTCCCTGCACCACCCGTCGGCACCACGCTTCGAAGGTCGCTGCGGCCACGCGTTGCAGCGCCTCCTGAGCGGATGGCGCGCCCGCCGACACGCCCGTCGAGAGGATCGCGAAGGCCGCGGACGGTGCGAGCGCGTCTCTCGCGGCCAGCGCGCGATCGATGACCACGCCAAATCGGGGATGGAGCGCAGGGTCAGCTGGTCCCGAGAGCGCGATCCAATCGGGCACCTGCGGCAAGCGGGCCAGGGCCCGCCTGAGACTCTGCGCCACCTCGTCGGGAGAGGGCCACCGGGTGCCGGAGTGCGGCCGGGTGGTGGGCCCGCAATTGCAGCACAGGATGCTCGAGGCCGGGGTTGCGCGAGCCATGCTGGAAGGTACGTTGTGCCCACACCCTCTCGAGAGGCCGACGTGCGAGGTCTCAAGTCCCTGCCGTTACTGCTATTGGCCGCCTGCGCGGCCCCCGCTCAGTCCGCCACCGACCCGCGGGCGGAAATCACCGCGATGCTCACGCGTTCGGCGGCGAACTGGAACCACGGTGACCTCGCCGGATTCATGGGCGACTACGCACACGACACCCTTACGTCCTATCTCGCGGGCAGTCACTTCACGCACGGGTGGCAGCCGCTCTTCGATCACTACCAGGCGGCGTATTTCGCGCCGGGCAAGCACCGGGACTCCCTGACGTTCGACGACGTCCAGGTGCGCGTCCTCGCGCCGGCCGTGGCGTTCGCCACCGCGCACTTCTATCTCCACCGGGGCGACTCACTGACCGCGAGCGGACCATTCACACTGATCCTGACGCACGACGGGACTCGCTGGCATATCGTGCACGATCACACTTCCTCGGACCCCAAACCGTGAACCGTCTGACGTACGGCACCCTGGCGGCCCTGGCGCTTCTCGGAGCCGCGTGCACGGCTCCCGGCAAGGGCGTGATCGCGCTCGAGGGCGCCACGCTCATCGACGGCACGGGTGGCCCGCCCGTCAAGGACGCGCTGATCATCATTCGCGGCGGCCGCATCGAGGCGGTCAGTCAGGTAAACGAAGTCCACGTGCCCCGCGGCGCGCAGGTCATCAACCTCGTCGGCAAGACGATCATCCCCGGCCTGATCGACGCGCACGCGCGCGCCGAGCGGTGGGCGATGCCGCGATTCGTCGCGTGGGGCGTCACGAGCCTTCGCGACGCCGGCGACTCGCCGGAAGACACGCTGATCGCGCTCCGCAACGACGTGGCGCTGGGCACCATCCTGGGGCCGCGGATGTACACGCCGGGCTCGGCCATCGACGCCGCGCCCGCCGGGAACCCGGCGTGGGTCGCGGCCGCGGCGCCCGAAGACGCCCGCAAGGCGGTGGATGCGCGCATCAACGCCGGGGTCGACTACGTGATGGCCGAGCCCGGGATCGCGCCGACGATGCTGCGGTCGATCCTCGACGAAGCCGGTGCCCTGAAGACCCCCGTGGCGCTAGTCGCCGGTCGGACCGACGCGGCCACCGCCGTTCATATGGGCGTCGCCGTGCTCGACCAGCTCACTGGGGTGGTGTCGGCGATGGCGCACAACCCCGCACCGATCTTCAAGGCATACGGCAACCGGTGGGCGGGGTGGGCGGCCGAGGAGAAGGGATGGTCGACGTTCGATTCCAATTCGGTGGCCACCATGGCCCGGACGCTGGCCGGGAATCACGTCTCGCTGGTCCCCACGTTGGTCGAACATGACGCGATGGCCCGGCTGAGCGACTCCTCGCTCATGTCGGGGTCCGGCTGGGCCGATGTGCCCGCGAGCCGCGGGAGCGTCCGCGACCTCGCCGGATTCCTCAAGGAGACCGGCTGGTCCGCGCGCGACGTCAGCGCTTTCACGAGCGCGCGGACGCGGCAGAACCAGTTCGTCCGGGACTTCCGGCATGCCGGTGGCCTCGTCGCCGCCGGGAGTGACGCGCCCTCCGCGGGCCTCGCGCCGGGAGGATCACTCCATCGCGAGATGGCGATGCTCGTCGCTGCCGGATTGACACCACTCGAGGCCATCACTGCGGCCACGCGATATGGCGCCGAACTGCTGCAGGCCGACTCGCTGGGCGTCGTGCAGGCGAACCGGTCGGCCGACCTCGTGGTCCTGAACTCCGATCCATCGCAGCACATCGAATCCACGCAGGACATCGCCTGGGTGATGCTGCGCGGAAACATCTATCACCCGGACTCGCTGAGGCTGCAGTGGGCGCACGAGCACTGACGTTGATGGCCGCGGCGGCGCTGGTCGCCGCCGCGTGTGACCGCCCCGCGACAGCCCGGCACTACGGCACGGGCGACGTCCTGCTCCGGGGCGGGTGGATCGTGGATGGCGCGGGAAACCCGCGCTATCGCGGTGATCTCCTGATTGCGGGAGACCGGATCGCGGCGGTCGGGAGGCTCGAGAACGCCGTCGCCCGGGAGACGCTCGACGTTTCGGGGAAAGTCGTCGCTCCGGGATTCATTGACATGCTCGGGCAGTCCGAGACGAACGCCCTCATCGATAACCGGGTGCTGTCGAAGATCACGCAAGGCGTGACGACGGAAGTCACCGGTGAAGGCGGGTCGGTCTTTCCGCTCACCGACGCCCTCGTGGCGGAAGACTCCGACATGATGAAGAAGTACCACCTCTCCGAGGATTGGCGCGATCTCGAGGGGTACTTCCGGCATCTCGAAAAGACCGGTTCGACCATCAACATCGCGACCTTCGTCGGCGCCACGCAGCTGCGGACCGTCGTGGTCGGCACCGGTGACCGCCAGGCGACGCCCGCCGAGCTGGCGCACATGGTCGCGTTGGTCGACACCGCCATGCAGCAGGGTGCCCTCGGCATCTCGACGGCGCTCGAGTACGCCCCCGCGATCTATTCGTCGACGGACGAGCTCATCGCCCTGGCCCGCGAAGCGCATCGATACGGCGGCATCTATGCCACCCACATGCGCAATGAGGGTGGTCAGGAAGATTCGGCCCTCGACGAGACCTTCCGGATCGGGAAGGAGACCGGCATCCCGCTCGAGATCTGGCACCTGAAGGTCTCGGGTCGCCTGTTCTGGGGCCGGATGCCGAAGGTGCTCGCCAAGATCGACTCGGCCCGTCAGTCCGGCCTCGACGTGACCGCGAATCTGTATCCCTACATCGCCGCCGCGACGTCACTCGATGCGTCGATTCCCGGGTGGGCGCACTCAGGGGGCACCGACTCGATGCTGCTCCGGCTGAAGGACCCCTCGACGCGCACGCGGATCCGCGCCGAGCTCCTCGCGCCGCCGAACGTCACCGACCGCTTCATGCGGGCGGCGGGAGGCCCCGCGGGCGTGATCGTCCTTCCCTTCGCGGACTCGCTTTCACGCTTCACCGGGAAGCGGCTCTCCGAGATCGCGGCCCTGCTGCACAAGGACCCGATCGAAACACTCTTCGATCTCGTCACCGCAGAGCGCGCGCGGACGGGCGCGATCTACTTCGTGATGAGCGAGCCGGACGTGGATTCGGCGCTGGCCAAGTGGTGGACGAGCTTCGACACCGACTTCGGCGGTGTCGCTCCCGACGGACCGTTCGGGCACGACGGCGTGCATCCCCGCACGTATGGGACCTTCGCGAAGATCCTCGGCCACTACGTTCGCGAGCAGCACCTTCTCACGCTCGAGAACGCGGTGCGGAAAATGACGTCGCTCCCCGCGCAGCGGGTGGGACTCATGGACCGCGGGCTGCTGCGGCCCGGCCTGTACGCCGATGTCACCGTGTTCGACCCCGACTCGATCGCGGACCGCGCGACTTTCGAAGCGCCGCACCAGCCGTCCGTGGGCGTCACGTACGTCTTCGTGAACGGACAGATGGTTCTGAATCATGGCCAGGTGACGGCGGCCCGTCCCGGCCGCGGGCTTCGCGGACCCGGCTACCGGCCTCACGCCGGGAAATGACCCTCGGGCGGCTCTTCCTCGCCTGGCTACCCGTCGCCGTGTGGTTCACGTGCGCTACCGCGGTCGCCGACCGCCTGGCGTTTGTGCGACATGGGGACGAAGGCGTCCCATCACCCGGCTCCTTCCTGCGCCGGACGTACGCGCGGTCCATGGTCGAAGCGCTGCTCCTGACCCTGCTGGCGTCCCTCTGGTTCGACACCCTGGGGACCGGCGCGTGGTGGCTTCCGGTCGCGCTCATCGGAGCGCTCGTCGCCATTGCTCCGTCAGTCTCCCGCTCCCGGGGCACCGCCGCCCTTCTCTTTGTTATCGACATCCTGCGCTACGTCGGTGCCGGAGCACTGCTGGTGTGGAGACTGGGATAGGGAGGTCCGGAAATCGTCGCCCCGCCGCGAAGGCGTAGGCGCCGGAGTATCTTTTCCGGACTATGACCGCAACAGCTCCCGTCCGCCTCACGAGCTATTCCCACGGCGCGGGCTGCGCCTGCAAGCTCGGCCCCAACGACCTCGCTCAGGTCCTCAGTCACATCCCGGTCGCCACCGATGCGCGCGTGCTCGTCGACGCGTCGAACCGTGACGACGCCGCCGTCTTCAAGCTCACCGACGACCGCGCGCTCGTCGCCACCGTCGACTTCTTCACGCCCGTGGTCGACGACCCGTACGACTTCGGCCGCGTCGCCGCCGCCAACGCCTTCTCCGACGTGTACGCGATGGGGGGGACGCCGCTCCTGGCGCTCAACCTCGTCGGGTGGCCCCGCGAGAAACTGCCCTTCGAGCTCCTCGGCGAGATTCTCCGGGGCGGCACAGAGATCGCGCACGAGGCCGGCGCCTTCGTGCTCGGGGGCCACTCGGTCGATGATCCTGAACCCAAGTACGGCATGGTCGCGATCGGCGAGGTACATCCCGACCGGATCGTGACCAATGCGGGCGCCCAGCCGGGGGACGTGCTGATCCTCACCAAGCCGATCGGGACCGGTGTCCTCACCACCGCGTTGAAGCGCGACCTCCTGCCCGCTCCCGAGCTCGCACCCGCGGTGCGATCGATGACGACCCTGAACGCCGGCGCGGGGCGCGCGCTTCGTGCCGCTCCCGTACACGCCGCGACCGACGTCACCGGCTTCGGACTCCTCGGGCACCTGAACAGCGTTCTGCGGGCGAGCCGCGCCGCGGCCGATCTCGAGGCCGGCAGCGTCCCGCTCCTCCCCAGGGTGCGCGAGATGGCCTTGAAGGGGGCGATTCCCTCGGGAACCAAGCGAAATCTCGCGAGCGTGGCCCAGGCGGTGACGTTCGACCCCGCGATGGCTGAAGTGGACCGGCTCATTCTCGCGGACGCCCAGACTTCGGGCGGCCTGTTGATCTCGGCCCCCGAATCCAGCCGGGATCAGCTCCTGGCCGCCCTCAAGCGCGAAGGAACGCTCGCCGCGGCGGTGATCGGCCGGGTACGGGCGGGCGAACCGGGCTCCATTTCGGTGCGGTGACGGCGATCCCGGAGTACCAGGGCCTGACCCCCGATTCGCTCGACGCCCTGGAGCGGGCAGTTCGGGAGCACCGGCGAGTAGCGCTCCGGCGGCGGGGTACCGAATATGTGGTGGTGGCTGAGGAGCTCGAGACCGGCGATCGCGACGAAGTCCTCCGGGGCCGTTTGCCGATGACCGGTGAGGTGTTGTCCTTCCGCCTGCGCGAGCTCGAAACCTTCGCGGTGCTTCCTTAAAGAGGCGACGGCGGTGTTCACCCGTCTGTTGATTGGTCTCGATGGCAGTCCCCGCGCCGACCAGGCGCTCGAGCAGGCGGTCCAGTTGGGCCACCGGTTCGGCTCCACGCTGGTCGTGGCCACGGTCGGCGCCGACGAAGACTCGGGGCTCCTGCCCCGCGCCGCGGAGCGGGTCAGCGCCGCGGGCCTGAAGGTCGAGACCGAAGCTCGCAGCGGTGAACCGGACGTCGAGCTGGCCGACCTCGCGAAGAACGTCGACGCGGTACTGGTCGGCAGACGCGGGAGCAGCACCGGCGAAGGGGCGCTCGGCCCCACGGTGGCCTCACTCATCCGGATCGCCGAGCGGTGCGTGGTGGTGTGCGGGGCCGCGCCGTCGCCGATGAACGCCTGCGCCGTGGCCTACGACGGCGGCGACACCAGCCGGCGGGCCCTCGATCTGGCGGCCCGGTTCGTATCGGTGGACGACGGGACCGTGCACGTGATCCATGCCGCCAAGTCCAAGCGGGAAGGGCTCAAGGTGGTCGGCGCCGCCGAGGCCCTTCTTTCATTACAGGGAGTCCGGTTCGTGACGCATGTGGAGATCGGGAAGCCGGGCGAGGTGGTCGCGGCCGTGGTGCGCAGCACCGGAGCCGACTGCCTCTTCGCGGGGGCGCACGTAAGCCGTGGGGCTGATCGTCCCAGTCAGGTCGTATCCCACGCCGAAGAGATTCTGCGCCACACCGATCTCCCGGTCATCATCCAACCCTGATGCCTGATCTCGATCTGCCGTTCATCGTCGTCCATGCGGACGAGAGCTGCCTGGGTAACGGGACGACGCCGCCGAACCCCGGCGGCAACGCGGGGCTCATCGAGGCGCGGGCCGGCGACAGCGTGGCGCGCTGGGACCTCTACGAATGTGCCCCGGAGACCACCAACAACCGGATGGCGCTGGCCGGCGCGATCGCGACCCTCGAGTGGCTGCACCGGCAGTGGCAGCGCGCGCACATCCGCTACGTGTCCGACTCCGAGTATCTCGTCAAAGGGATGAACGAGTGGGTGTCGGGCTGGCAGGCGCGCGGCTGGAAGCGCAAGACCGGCCCCATCGAAAACCTTCCGCTCTGGCAGAAACTGGTGCAGGCCGCCTCGGGACACGCGGTGGAATGGCATTGGGTTCGCGGTCACGATGGCCACGCGAAGAACGAGTACGCCGACTATCTCGCCACCCGGGCCGCGCAGAAGCAGGAGCGCTCCAACGGCCTGGTGCCCTCCGGATTCGATACCTGGCTGGCGCAGGAGCGCGCCCGCGGCCGCTACACCGACTACGACCCCGACCGGGATCTTCATGTTCACACCTAAGGACGGCGTCGAAGCGAACACCCACTACCTCAACGCGCTGACCAACGGCGCAACCGCCACCACCGACCGCATTCCGCTCTACGAGGTCTACATGCGGATGGCGGAGGAGTTGGCCAAGCGCTCGACGTGTGCGCGCCTCCAAGTGGGGACCGTCGTCACCGATCAGACGCTCGAGAACGTCGTGGCCATAGGGTACAATGGCAACGCGCGCGGGCTGCCGAATCGTTGCGATTCGACGGTGCCGGGGAGTTGCGGCTGTATTCATTCCGAGATGAACGCCCTGGTGAAGGCGCCGGGGAGCGCGCGCGACAAGGTCGTCTTCGTCAGCGCCTCGCCCTGTGTAATGTGCGCCAAGCTCATCATCAATTCGGGCGTGACGCACGTGTTCTACCGCAAGGCATATCGGGATCCATCCGGCATCGAAGTGCTGCAGCAGGGAGGCGTCGTGCCGGTGGCATACGACCGCTGGGTGAAAGACTGGCGTTGAGTCCATTCCGAAGGGGGATTCCAATGAAGCGTCTATTGTTCAGCCTGCTCTTTGTCTCAGCCCCACTAGGGGCTCAGTCTCTCATGGACCGGTCGCCGAACCTGTCCGGAACCTGGGTGCCCGATCCGGCGGTGGTTCAGTTCAACTTCCTCCACCGGTTTCACGTGGCGAACTCGGCCGGGTTCAACGCCATCACCAACTTCCCGACCTTCACCCTGGCCCTCGGGCTTCCGGCGAACCTCGGCCTGGGCATGCACTACGCGACCAAGTCCGATGTGCCCACCAAGGTCGCGAACGAGGTGGAGTTCTTCGGCCGCTGGCGCCATCCCCTCGGCTCCGGCTTTACCGTCGCCGTCACACCCGCGTTCAACGCGGCCGCCAAGAGTCTCGACGGCGAGGTCGGGGTCAACTGGACGACGGGACCCCTCACTCTTCTCGGCGCCGTCCGCGGGATGACGAAGCCCTACGGCGTCGACACCGCGCGGCTCGCTGTGGCCGGCGGCGCCGTCGTGCACCTGAACTCCTACATCGGCCTGAGTGCGGACGTCGCGTCGCTCACATCAGCCCCTCACGGGGTGGCCGCGTGGAGCGCCGGGCTGGTGTTCGTGATCCCCGGATCGCCGCACACCTTCTCCGTGCAGGTCTCGAACGTCGACGTGAATACGATCGAAGGAAGCTCCCGTCGGGGCCCCGGAGCCGTGGGCAAGCCGCTGTATGGCTTCGAGTTCACCATTCCCCTGCACCTGGCCCGGTTCCGTCCGTGGTTCCACAGTGACCCCGGCTACACGCGGCCCGCCAACGCCCGCATGATCCCGTCGGTCGAAGGGCCCGCCAGTGCGGAAGTGAAGATGAACGGCATCCATTACCGGGCCGATACCGTGACCGTGAATGCGGGCGAAATCGTACGCTGGACGAACAGCGATCCCCTGCTCCACACGGTGACATTCGACGACGGCTCGGGCACCTCCGCGGACATTCCCCAGAACGGCTCCTTTGAGTTCAAGTTCGACAAGCCGGGGACGTACCCGTATCACTGCACGCAGCATCCGTTCATGAAGGGCGTGGTGATCGTGAAATGAAGAACGAAACTCGGAACGCGGAGCGCGGAATGCGGAACCTGGCCTACAGGAATCCGTCTTCACGGTTCCACTTTCCGCGTTCCGACTTCCGCGTTGTTGTCTATGGATGAGCTCGACCTCCTCTTCGGTAAGCTGGTCGAGGCCCTGGCGCAGGATGTGCGGTTGTCCACGCCGTTTCCTGCGGCGGACGTTTATGAGCGACTGGTGCCCTACCGGTCCAACCGGTCTCGCCTCCGCGTTGCGACGCACCAGGACTACGAGATGACCGTGCTCCGGCTCCTCGCCGGCGAACGGGGGTACGTGCGCCTCGAGCCCGACGAGATTCGCGAGGGATTTCAGCGGGAAATCACCGGAGTCAATCCGGATCCCGCGATCTTCCGAAATTTTCCGGACTCGCAGGTCATGATCAATCGCCTCGCCGCCGAGCGGTTTCTGCGGGGAGAGTCGATCTACGCGCCGCCACCCGCGCCGGGATCGGAGCCCGTCGACGAGCCGGAGGAAGAGCCCATCGACTACACGTCCGAAAATCCGATCCCTGTGGTTTCCGGCACCGCCTTTGAAATCGAAGGTGACGGCCGCCCCGGTCCGCAGTGCGCCTATTGCGGCGGCGTGCTTCCCGGCGACCGCAAGGTGAACTTCTGCCCCCATTGCGGGCAGCCACCTTCCGGGGAGCTGCGCTGTCCCGCGTGCGGCGTCGAGGTGGACGTCGGGTGGGCATACTGCATCGCCTGCGGGCGCTCCACGGGGTTCGAATGATCAAGCACCAGGTCGCGGTCATCGCCGGCGACGGCATCGGTCCCGAGGTCATCAGCGCGGCGATTCCGATCCTCGACAAGGCCGCGGCGCGTCACGGCTTTTCCATCGCCTGGGAGCACCTGCCCTACTCGGCCGACCATTACCTGGCGACCGGGGAGACGCTCCCCGACCACGCCTTCAAGCATCTCCAGAACGACGTCGCGGCGATCTTCCTCGGTGCCATCGGAGATCCCAGAGTCCCCGGAAACGAGCACGCGCGCGACATTCTGCTCGGCCTCCGGTTCCGGCTCGACCTCTTCATCAATTTCCGCCCCGTCGAGCTCCTCAGCCCCGATCTCACGCCGTTGAAGAACGGCAAGCCCATCAGCTTCGTGATCTTCCGCGAGAACACCGAAGGTGTCTATCTCGCCCGTGGTTACGACAAAGGCGATGAGCATGTGGCGGAAGAGGTGAACACCGGAAAGGGCGTGGAACGGATCATTCGCGCCGCGTTCATCTGGGCCAAGACCAACGGCAAGACGCGCGTCACGATGTCCGACAAGTCGAACGCGGTGCCGGCCCACCGGATCTGGCAGACCACGTTCAAGCAGGTTGCGACGGAATTTCCGGGCATCACGACCGAGCACCGCTTCGTGGATGCGCTGGCCATGGAGATGGTGCGGGAGCCGGAACGCTTCCAGGTGATCGTCACCAACAATCTGTATGGCGACATCCTCTCGGATCTCGGTGCCGGCCTGATCGGCGGTCTCGGCATCTCGGCATCGGCGAACCTGAATCCGAGTCGCGCGGGACTGTTCGAGCCGGTGCACGGCTCCGCCCCGCCTCTCAAGGGGAAGAACGTGGCGAATCCGGTGGCGTCGGTGCTCACGGGAGCACTGATGTTCGAGCAGCTGGGGCACACCGAGGCGGCGAAGGAGCTCGAGGGAGCCGTGAAGAAGGCGCTGGCGGCTGGCGCCCGGACGCCGGATCTGGGGGGGACGGGTACCACGACACAGGTGGCAAACGTGATCGCCGAACATTTGGGGGTGTAGCGATGAGCGGTGTGCGAGTGTTGGTGGGAACCAGAAAAGGGGCCTTCGTTCTGACCGCCGACGGCAAGCGGGACAAGTGGAAGGTCGACGGCCCGTTCTTCTCGGGATGGGAGATCTATCACGTCAAAGGCTCTCCCGTCGATCCGAACCGCATCTACGCTTCACAGTCGTCAGGCTGGTTCGGTCAACAGGTCCAACGCTCGAATGACGGCGGCAAGACCTGGGAGCCCACCGGAAAAGAATTCCGCTACGACGGCACCCCCGGCACTCACCAGTGGTACGACGGCACGCCACACCCCTGGGAGTTCAAACGGGTCTGGCACTTCGAGCCCGGCATCGACAACCCCGACCATGTCTACGCGGGCATCGAAGACGCCGCGATCTTCGAATCGAAGGACGGCGGCGCGTCGTGGACCGAGCTCCCCGGACTGCGCGATCACCGCACCGGCCCGCAGTGGTCTCCTGGCGCCGGCGGGATGTGCCTCCACACCATCGTGATCGACCCGACGAACGCGAAGCGCCTGTTCGTCGCGATCTCCGCGGCGGGAGCCTTCCGGTCCGACGATGGTGGCAAGAGCTGGAAGACCATCACGAAGGGCCTCAATTCCAAGTACATCCCGGACCCGACCGCGGAAGTGGGCCACTGCGTGCACCGCATCGCGTTGCACAAGTCGCGCCCGGACGTGCTCTTCATGCAGAAGCACTGGGACGTGATGCGGAGCGACAATGCGGGCGACCAATGGCACGAGATCTCCGGGAATCTGCCGACTGATTTCGGGTTCGTCATCGACGTGCACGCGCACGAACCGGAGACGGTCTACGTGGTCCCCATCACCAGCGACCAGGAGCACTTCCCGTTTGAAGGCAAGCTCCGCGTCTACCGCAGCCGGACGGGTGGGAATGAATGGGAGCCTTTGACCAACGGGCTGCCTCAGAAGGATTGCTACGTGAACGTCCTGCGTGACGCGATGGCGGTCGACTCACTCGACGACTGCGGCGTGTACTTCGGTACCACCGGGGGCCAGGTGTACGCGTCCGCCAATGGCGGCGACACGTGGGCACCGATCGTCCGAGACCTGCCCGCGGTCCTCTCCGTCGAGGTCCAGACCCTCAAATGATCCGGGTGGAATTGCCGGTGGGGCTCCGCGTCCTCGCGAACCTCGATCGCGAAGTCACCCTCGAGGTGCCTCCACCGGTGACGCCCCGCGCGATCCTCGACGCGCTGGAAGGCCGCTACCCGGTACTCAAGGGCGCCATCCGGGACTTCATCACCGATCGCCGCCGCCCGCTGGTCCGCTTTTATGCCTGCCGGCAGGACCTTTCGCACGAGCCGCTGGACACGCTGCTGCCTGACGCCGTAGCCCGCGGAGAGGAGCCATTTCTGGTCATCGGCGCGATCGCCGGGGGGTAGTTATCTTCCGCGCTCACACCGCTTGACGGAGTTCCTGACTCAATGAAGACCCAAGGCGCAACGAAGGACGTCGTGTTTCTCTCCGGGGTGCGCACCGGATACGGCACCTTCGGCGGCTCCCTCAGAGACCAATCCGCCATCGACCTCGGCGTCGTCGCCTCCAAGGGCGCGCTCGCTCGAAGCGGACTCGCCGCCACCGACATCGGGCACGTCGTATTCGGCAACGCCCTCCAAACCTCCGCGGACGCCATCTACTGCGCGCGCCACGTCGGCCTGAAATCGGGACTCCCGATCGAAACGCCCGCCGTGACGGTCAACCGCCTCTGCGGCTCCGGTTTTGAAGCCATCACCCAGGGGGCCCAGCTCATCCTCCTCGGTGAGACGGACGCGGTACTCTGTGGCGGAGCCGAATCCATGAGCATGGCCCCCCACGTAGTTCGCGGAGCCCGCTGGGGCATCCGCCTCGGGCCGGCGGCGCCCTTTGAGGACCTGCTCTGGGAAGCCCTGAAGGACCCGAATTGCGGCTTCTCCATGGCTGAGACGGCCGAGAACCTGGCGGAGAAATACAAACTCGGCCGCAAGGAAGTGGATGAAGTCGCGCTGGGTTCCCAGCAACGCGCCAAGCAGGCCTGGGACTCTGGCGTGTTCAAGGACGAGGTCGTCCCGGTCTCCATAAAGAAGAAGGGTCAGATGGTGGATTACGCCGCGGATGAGCACATGCGGCCAGAGACCACGCTGGAAATCCTTATGGGCCTGAAGCCGTACTTCAAGAAGGATGGCGTGGTGACCGCGGGCAACGCGTCGGGAATCTGCGACGGCGCCGCCGCGACCATCATCGCAAGCGAGGATCTGGCCAAGGCCAGAAGCCTCAAGCCCCTCGGGCGTCTCGTGGCGTGGGCTGTGGCGGGCGTCGAGCCCAAGTACATGGGCATCGGACCCGCACCGGCGGCCCGGAAGGCCCTGGCCAAAGCCGGGCTCAAGCTGGACCAGATGGATCTCGTCGAGGTCAACGAAGCCTTCGCCCCGCAGTACCTCGCGGTGGAGAAGGAGCTCGGCCTCGACCGCGCCAAGACCAACGTGCATGGCGGCGCGATCGCGATCGGACACCCGCTCGCTTCCACCGGCACGCGGATCACGGTGCACCTGCTCCACGCGTTGCGCCGTGCCGGCAAGAAGTACGGACTCGGCTCGGCGTGCATCGGCGGTGGGCAGGGCGCCGCGGTGATCGTCGAGGCCTTCTAGGCCCGAAGGAGGACGCGATGGAACTGCTGCTCCCCATCCTGGCGGTCGCCGGATTCTATCTCTTCTCGGGGCTCCGCATCCTCAGGGAGTACGAGCGCGGCGTCGTGTTCGTGCTCGGCCGCTCGTGGGGCGCCAAGGGGCCGGGGCTCATCTTCCTGCCGCCCCTGCTCACCCGCATGCAGAAGGTGTCGTTGCGGGTGATGGCGATGGACGTGCCGCCCCAGGACGTGATCACCCGCGACAACATTTCCATCAAGGTGAACGCGGTCCTGTACATGCGGGTGCGGGATCCGGCCAAGGCCGTGATCGAGGTCGAGAACTACCTCTACGCCACGAGTCAGCTGGCCCAGACCGCCCTCCGCTCGGTGCTGGGAGAGACCGAGATGGACGAGCTCCTGATGAAGCGGGAGAAGATCAACGCGGTCCTCAAGAACATCATCGATCAGCGGACCGAGAGCTGGGGCATCGAAGTGTCCGCGGTTGAAGTGAAGGACGTGGATCTCCCCCCGGAGATGAAGCGGGCGATGGCGCGGCAGGCTGAGGCCGAGCGGGAGCGCCGTGCCAAGGTGATCAACGCCGAGGGCGAGTTGCAGGCCTCCGAGAAGCTGGCCCAGGCGGCGCGCATCATCGGGACCGAGCCGGCCGCGATTCAGCTCCGCTATCTCCAGACGGTCACGGAAATCGCCTCCGAAAAGAATTCCACGACCATCTTCCCGATCCCCATCGACCTCTTCAAGGGACTCCTGGACGCGGTCGGTGGTCGAGGGGCGGCCCCTGCCCTGCCGGCCCGCACCGGTGGCGAGACGGTCCCTGCGCTCCGCAGCGACGAGAAGGCCCGCAGCTGAGATGGCCGGTGAGCTGATCACCCGGGAGGCCCTGGACCGCATCATCCAGCGGGCCGCCGAGCTGCAGACGGGAGAGCGGGACATCGGGGACGGCCTGACCGAGTCCGAGGTGGTCAAGCTGGGAGGCGAGGTCGGGATCCCCGCCCGCTACCTCCAACAGGCTCTGCTCGAAGAACGCACCCGGACGACGGTCGCCGAGGCCACCGGGACGCTCGCCTGGCTGTTCGGCCCCGGCCAGATCTGGGTCGAGCGTGTGGTGCCGGGAAGCCGGGCCGGTGTCGAGCAGGCTCTGACGCGGTGGATGGAAGACGAGGAGCTGCTGCAGGTCAAGCGGCGCTTCGCGGACCGGATGAGCTGGGAGCCCCGGGTTGGCGCCTTTGCCTCGATTCAGCGGGTGTTCTCGAGTGGGGGGCGCGGCTACGCCCTCGCACGGGCCGAAGAGATCCACGCCCAGGTCACCCAGCTCGAGCCCGGGTTCTGTCACGTGCGGCTCGGCGCCGTGGTCGCCAATCTCCGCCGTCGGCGCGTGGCTGGGGGTTCGGCGATCGGTGGCACGGGAGCCCTGATGACAGGCGCCATGATGGTGGTCGGTGCCTTCGGCGTCTTTGCCCTCGCTCCCCTCGCCGTCCTGGTCCCGGTCGGGGTCGTCTTCGCCCGGGCGCATGGACGCGAGAATGAGCGGGTGCAGGTGTCGCTCGAACAAGTACTCGATCGACTGGAACGCAGTGAAATCCGCGCCGACCGGCAGCTGGCGAACCCGAACCCGGGTCCGGTCGAGCGCATCGCGGACGAAATCCGGAAGACCTTCCAAGGCTGGGGGACATGAGCGAGATCAAGACCGTCGGAGTGCTGGGATGCGGCCTGATGGGGTCCGGCATCGCGCAGGTCGCGGCGACCGCCGGCTACAAGACGATCGTCCGGGACATGGCCTCGCCCATCCTGGACAAGGCCAAGGGGAGCATCGAAAAGTCCCTCGCCAAGTTCGTCGAGAAGGGGAAGGTCCAGGCCGCCGACCGTGACGCCGCGCTCGCGCGCCTCTCCTTCACCACCCAGGTCGCCGACCTCAAGCCCTGCGACATCGTGATCGAGGCGGTCACGGAAGATCTGGGGCTCAAGAACGAGCTCTGGACGCAGCTCGACGGCCTGTGCGCACCCACGACGATCTTCGCGTCGAACACGTCGAGCCTGACGATCGCGGCGATGGCAGCCGCCACCAGCCGCGCCGACCGCTTCGTTGGGCTCCACTTCTTCAACCCCGTGCCGCTGATGCAGCTCGTCGAGGTGGTGAAGACCGTCACCACATCCGACGAGTCGTTCGCGCGCGCGTTCGCCTTCGCGAAGTCGCTCGGCAAGGAGGCGGTGTCCGCGAAGGACAACTCAGGGTTCATCGTGAACCTGCTCCTGGTGCCATACCTTCTGGACGCGATCCGGGCACTCGAGCATGGCGTGGCGGGAACGGCGGACATAGATAAGGCGATGCAGCTGGGGTGCGGCTATCCCATGGGGCCCCTCACCCTGCTGGATTTCGTGGGCCTCGACACCACCTACAAGATCGCCGAGATCATGTTCACCGAATACCGGGAACAGCGATACGCGCCGCCCCCGCTGCTCAAGCGGATGGTGCTGGCCGGGATGTACGGAAAGAAGAGCGGGAAGGGCTTCTACGATCATTCCACCACGCCGCCCACCGTGGCGCGGCTCGGACTCTAATCGGACGGGGGCATACGTGATCTTCGGCTACGACTGGCCGCGCTTCCACGCCGCAGTCAACGATCTGCCGGCCGCGCTCCTCATTTTCGCGGTTCTCTTCGAGCTGGGTGGGTGGCTCCTGAAGCGGGAATCGCTCCGCTGGGCGTCGGTGTGGACTCTCTGGGCGGGTGTCCTCGGCGGCTGGATCGCGGTACTCGCCGGCGAACAGGCCGAAGACGTCATCGACCATGGCGAGGGCATTCATGAGCTGATGGAGGTCCACGAGAAGCTCGCCCTGATTACGATGGGCATCTTCACCCTGGTACTCGTGTGGCAGCTGTG
This sequence comes from Gemmatimonadales bacterium, assembly GCA_035553475.1. Lineage (GTDB taxonomy): Bacteria > Gemmatimonadota > Gemmatimonadetes > Gemmatimonadales > GWC2-71-9 > 40CM-2-70-7. Next base: position 1,676 of record DATNDQ010000071.1, on the reverse strand, counting down.
GCGCCGCTTCAACCCCCCGCCAGTGGAGACCGCCCTCCTGCGCGTCCTCGCGATCGTGGGCGCCTGCTTCCTGGTCGCCACCGGACAAAAGGGTGGCCAGATGTATTTCGAGCACGCGGCGGGCGTAAAGACGGAGGCGATGAAGGCGGAGATCGAGAATCGCGCCGCGGGCCATCACCATCACCCCGGTGAGCCGGACGACGACGATGATCACGATCATGCTGACACGGCTCACACCCACGCGGACACGGCCCATACGCACTAGGCTGCACGTTCTCCTGGCGGCGGTAGTCGTCGCCGCCTGCAACCCAGCGTCGTCCCGGCCGGCGTTCCTGCCCTACCCGGAAGACGTGTCCGTGCTGCTCACGGGAACGGTTCCCGCCGTCGCATCCGCGGTGGGTGGCTGGATGGAGTCGCAGGGGATCCATACCGAGTGGATCAACGCCGACGACGGGTTCGTGGAGTCGACCTGGTACAACACCGATACCCGCCAGTCCACGTCGGGAACCGGTGACCTCGGAACCGTCATGGCCACGTTCAAGGTTCGGGTCTGGGTCGACCCCGACGCTCCGGGCAAGAGCAAGATGACGGTCGAAGCGGTGTACCGGCCGAACCTCGACCCCTCACGCCCGGAGCGGGACCTGGAACGAAGCGCGCCCCCGGGAAGCGGGGGCGCGGTGTTGGTCCAGCGACTGATCGACGAAATGCAAAGCAAGTTCGGCGGGAGCTAGCTCCGGACCCACCCTTCGATCCAGCGCTCCATCGTTTCGAGATCGAGCATCGCATCCCGGCAGGGCCCGTTCGGCAGCCGCATCGTAAGCCCAAGGACCGGCAGTTTCCCCGCTACATCCCTGAGCCCCGTCATCATGTCCCGCTCGCAGGCGACCGCCACCACCGCGCGGGGGCGTCGCTCGCGAATCACCCGGCGCGCCAGTTGTCCGCGCGTCGCGACGAACACGGGCACGTCATAGCGGCCGGCGATGGACAGCACGCCATCCAGGGCGAGCTTGGAGAGGCAGCGCGGAATCAGCACCAGGAGCTCGCCGCGACCCACCGTCCGTCCCCGGCGCACAGCCAGGGTGTTGTAGACGTCGATCGCGGCATGCTCGACCCAGTCTCGCCGGTTGAAGACCCGGGAGACCAGCGACGTGAGATTCATCAGACGAAGGAAGGGACCACGCTCGAGCCAGTGCTCGGGCAGGAAGTTCTTCCCTGACGCATAAGAGCCGATGAGCGCGGCGAACCAGAGCCAACTGAGGCCGACCAACCCGCCCCAGCTCACTTCCAGGATCCTCGCCAGCGGGGACCAGATCTCCGCCACCCGGGGCGCAAAGAGGAAGAGCACCCCCCAACCCAGCGCGGCGACCACCGCAAGCGTCAGCGCCCCGAACCAGAAGAAGGTCGACGCCGGCGCCGAGAAATCCCCGCCTGAGGGCAGGGGCAGACCGTTCCACTCATCCCATTCGTGACCCAAACGACGGTCAGTCTCGATGTGGATGAGTTGGGCGCGAGGAGGGGCCGGCGGGGCAGACGTGGCCATGGGCGAAGAAGCTTCACGCTGGCGCTCGGGGATGTCAAGTTTATAGCGTGATATCGACCGATCCCGTCCTCCGCGCCGCCTACTCCGAAGGCGCAGGGATCTACCGCATCGTCCCGAATGCGGTTGCCATTCCCCG
>DATNDQ010000070.1:0-27513 GCA_035553475.1 Gemmatimonadales bacterium | reverse complement strand
GACATCCGTCAGCAGGCCCTGCAGGAGATTCTCCAGGAAAGCTGGAAGGTTGCGGTAGACCAGGAGAAGCTCAAACCCATCGCCGATCCCCACATCCACAACCTGAAGTGGGAGCAGGGCACGCCGGTCACCTTCGAGTTTCACGTCGAGGTGAAGCCCGAGCTCAAGCTCGAGCGCCTCGGCGGGTTCACGCTCAAGCGGACGCTGCCGAAGGTCACGGCCGATCAGGTCGAGGCGCAGATCAACGACCTGCGCGATCAGAAGGCGCCGTGGATCCCGCTCGCCGGCGAGAAGCCCAAGCCGAAGGACCTGGTGCACATCACCCTCGCTCAGCGCGAGGGAGAAGAGATCAAGGACACCCAGCCGTACCAGTTCGTGCTCGGTGAAGGACGCGCCATCCCGGACGTCGAGGAAAAAGTCATGTCCCTTCTCCCCGGCGAGACGGTGGACGCGACGGTCAAGTTCCCCGCCGACTTTCCCGAGGAAGCGAAGCGGGGACAGTCCCGCGAGGTGCGGATCACGCTCGCCGAGGTGAAGCGGCAGGAGCTGCCGGCGCTCGACGACGCGTTCGCGCGCGAAGTCGGCGACTTCGACTCGGTGGAGGCGTTGCGCAAGGCGGTGCGTGAAGATCTGGAGAAGGAAGCGGACCGTCAGGCCGACGCCAACGTGCGCGCGGCGCTGATCGAACAGATCGTCGCGGCGAACTCCGTGGTGGCCCCCGCCCCCCTGGTGAACCGCGCCCTGGCGGTCTACGCCCAGGCGTACGGCATCCCCGAGGACCGCTGGGAACAGTTCGCGACCGAAATGCGTTCGGTGGCCGAACAGCAGGTGCGGCGGGACCTGATCCTCGACTACGTCGTCGAGGCGAACACCCTGGCCGCCACCGAAGCGGAGCTCGACGCAAAGATCGAAGAGCTCGCGGCGAAGCGGGGGCAGCCGGCCCGCGAGCTGTATGCGTCCCTGGAGAAGGCCAAGCGGCTTCGCGATCTCGAGCGAGGCCTCACCGAGGAGAAGGTGTTTACCTTCCTTCTGTCGCAGTCCACCGTGGAGAATGCATGACCTCGGGCACGATCTATCCGCCGTACATCATCGAGCGTTCCAGCCGGGGCGAGCGCACCTACGACATCTTCTCGCGCCTCCTGATGGACCGCATCGTGTTCCTCGGTACCGCGATCGACGACACCGTGGCGAACATCATCATCGCCCAGTTGTTGTTCCTCGACGCGGACAACCCCGAGCGGGACATCTATCTGTACATCAACTCCCCGGGCGGCCTGGTGTCGTCGGGCATGGCCATTTACGACACGATGCAGTTCCTGCGCGCGCCGGTGAACACCATCTGCATGGGCATGGCGGCCTCCATGGGCTCGTTCCTGCTCACCGCGGGCACCACGGGCAAGCGCTCGGCCCTGCCCCACGCGCGGATCATGATGCACCAGCCCTCGGGCGGTGCATCCGGCACCGCGGCCGACATCGAAATCCAGGCCCGCGAAATCATCTACCTCCGCGGCAAGCTCAACGAGCTGTATTCGAGACATACCAGGAAGCCGCTGGAGCAGATCGAGAAGGACATGGACCGCGACCGGTTCATGTCCGCGGAAGAGGCCAAGGAGTACGGCCTCATCGACAACGTCATCGCGCAACTCAAGGATTTGGACGGGAAAAAGGCCTGAGGCCTTGCGCCGATAGGGCCGTTTTCCCATACTAGCCGATATGTCACACGATAAGCACCTCCGTTGCTCCTTCTGCGGCAAGTCGAAGGACTCGGTCCGGAAATTCATCTCCGGGCCGTCGGTGTACATCTGCAACGAGTGCATCGCCCTGTGCAACGAAATTCTGGCGGAGGATGAAGAGCGGGAGGTCGCGGAAGCCATCACGCAGGTCCCCACGCCGCAGGAAATCAAGGACGTGCTGGACCAGTACGTGATCGGGCAGGAAAAGGCCAAGAAGACCCTCGCCGTCGCCGTCTACAACCACTACAAGCGCATCAATTCCCACTCCAATGGGCGTGAGTCCGAGGTGGAGCTCGACAAGAGCAACATCCTCCTCATCGGCCCCACCGGCGTGGGCAAGACCCTGCTCGCGCAGACGCTGGCCCGCATCCTGGACGTGCCCTTCACTATCGCCGACGCCACCACGCTCACCGAGGCGGGGTACGTGGGCGAGGACGTCGAGAACATCCTGGTTCGGCTCCTCCAGGCCGGCGACTTCAACGTCACCGAGTGCGAGCGCGGCATCGTCTACATCGACGAGATCGACAAGATCGCCCGGAAGTCCGAGAACCCCAGCATCACGCGGGACGTCTCGGGTGAAGGCGTGCAGCAGGCCCTGCTGAAGATCCTCGAGGGCACGGTCGCCTCGGTGCCGCCACAGGGCGGACGCAAGCATCCGCAGCAGGAATACATCCAGGTCAACACCAAGGACATCCTGTTCATCTGCGGTGGCGCCTTCGACGGCCTCGAGAAGATCATCGAGTCCCGCACCGGCCGCCGGCAGATCGGGTTCAGCAAGGAAGAGATCGCCAAGGGTGAGGCCGACAAGCGGAAGAAGAACCCCTTCGTGGACGTCGAGCCGGACGACCTGCTCCGCTACGGCCTGATCCCCGAGCTGGTGGGCCGCCTGCCGGTCACCGTCCCCCTCGACGCGCTGGACGAAGAGTCTCTGGTCCGGATCCTCGTCGAGCCCAAGAACGCGCTCACCAAGCAGTACGCCAAGCTCTTCGAGCTGGAAGACGTCCGCCTCACGATCGACAAGGACGCCTTGAAGGCCATCGCCCAGAAGGCGATCAAGCGCGGCACCGGTGCCCGTGGCCTCCGCGCCATTCTCGAAGAGATGATGACGGAGATCATGTTCGACCTGCCGGGCCGTGACGACGTGCGCGAAGTCGCCATCAACGCCGAGTGCGTCACCGCCGGCCGGCAGCCCCTCTTGGTCACCGAGCGGCCGCGCCAGAAGAAAGAAGCCTGACCGACCCGCGGTTCGTCGGCTCCTTCCCCCGGGCCGATGTCACACTCGATCCTCCCCACCCCGAAATCGCCTTTCTCGGACGCTCCAACGTCGGGAAATCGAGTCTCCTCAACGTGATCGTCGGCCGACGGATCGCGAAGGTGTCCGCGTCTCCGGGCAAGACCAGGATGCTCAATGTGTTCGAAGTACCGACAAAGGCGTGGGGAGGTGGGGATGTGGGACACGTCGCTGAGGCACGGGACCCCGCTTCGCATGGGAGGGTCCCACTCCCCCACGGCCCCACGCTTTTCTATCTCTTGGATCTGCCCGGCTACGGCTACGCCCGTGTTTCTCATACCGATCGAGGGGGGTTCCGGGTATTAGTGGAGGGCGCGCTGCGTCGCGCCACACTCTCCGGCGTCGTCTGGCTCCTCGACATTCGTCACGACTTGTCCAAAGAGGATCGCGAGATCCGTGACCTGCTGTCGGGTGTCGGGGTGCGGACCCTGGCGGCGCTGACCAAGGGCGACAAACTTCCGAGGGGCGCGGGGCGCAAGCGTGAAGCGGAGCTGGCCGCGGAGCTGGAGCTGGACGACGACCAGATGCTCCTCACCAGCGCCAAGACCGGAACCGGCGTCGCGGACCTCCGCGAAGCGCTGGCGGCGTTGATCGGAAAGGCGGCAGGATGAACCACCGGACGGCTCTGCTCATCGGCATGCTCGGGGCGCTGGCTGCGCCCCAGCGCAGCCACGCGCAGGACACCTTGCCCGTGGGATTCGGGACGCTGAAGCGGGACAACGTGGTGATCAGTTTCTCCACCGGACCCCTGCAGATCCAGATCCTGCCCCTCGACGAGTCCGTGACCCGGCTCCTCGCGCCCGATACCTACAAGTCCCTCGCGGATCTCATCAAACAGCGCCAGAGCGACATCGCAGATCAGGCGCAACGGGCCGGCGTGCAGAACCCGACCCTCGTGATGGTCACCTTCTTCGGCACGGTATCCCAGGCGCGCTTTGTCCCCGAGGACATCAACCTCACGAGCCGGGGCCGGCTCTTCCGCCCCGTCGGCATCGTGCCCCTCTCCCCGCAGTGGGGAGGCCAGCAGCTCGACGCCCGCCAGCAGGCCACGGCGATCTACCTGTTCGATTCCGGCATCGCGTGGGGCGAGTCCCTCACCGCGAGCTATGAGGGGATGACCAACGACGCGTGGTCCAAGACCATCCAGACGCTGAGTACCGAACGGATGCGCGTGATGAGCCGCGCCTCCGCCCGAGCCCCGGCGCACTGATCCGCCCGTGAACACCCAGATCGGTCTGGTGCTGGGTGCGCTGGTGATCGGTGTGCTGGCCACGGCGGTCATATATCTCTGGATCCGCCTCGCGCGCGTCGAGGAAGACCGGCGCCGGATCGCCGACGAGCTGAACCGCCGACTCTCCGAGCTGTTTTCCCTTCAGGAACTCTCGTACGTCCTTTCCGACTCGCTTCAGCTCGACCGCATCGTCGATCACGTGGTTCGGTACGCCATGCGCTTTCTCGAAGCGCGCGGCGCGCTCGTCGCCCTCACGGGAGAGCGCGTCACCGAACCGCTGACCGTCGCCGCCGCGGACGGCACCCTGGCCGAACAGCGGGGTGCCACCATCCGCCGCTCCGATACCGGGCTCGTGGTCCGGTCCGTCGGCCGCGAGCGCCTGGAGCTGGTCCGCAATTCCGGCGGCGGGTCCGTGGTCCTCATCGCCGGGATCAACGCCGAAGCCGCGGCCGCCGTCCCCCTGCGGGCGCATGGCGCCGTCGTCGGCACCCTCGTGGTGGCCGACCCGCGGGGCGGACAGTTCGCGTCCGAAGATCTCCGGCTCATCTCGACGCTCGCCACGCATACCGCCGTCGTGATCGCCAACGCGCGCTTCTTCGACCTCGTCAGGCGCGCCAAGGAAGAATGGGAAACCGCCTTTGACGCCATGTCGGAGGGTCTGGCGGTCGTCGACGAGACGGGCCGGATCACGCGCGCCAACCGCGCCCTGGCCTCGCTCCTGTCCCGCGACATCGCCGAAGTCCAGGGACACGAGCTGGCGCCGTCGCTGGTGGAGCACCCCGCCCCCCTGAATGAGCTGATGGAGCTCGCGCGGCGCGGGGGCCGCCCCGTCCCCCTGGTCGCCCGCTCCCGAGTCGGGCGCGCGGTCCGCATCAACGCGGCGCGCATGCCCCCGGTGGGGACCGCCTCCCATCTGGTCGTGCTCATCGAGGACGTGACCGAGCAACAGACGATGGAATCCCAGCTCATCCAGAGTGAGAAGCTGGCGGCCGTCGGTCAGCTCGTCTCGGGCGTGGCGCACGAGCTCAACAATCCCCTGACCTCCATCGCCGGACTCTCGGAGTTTCTCCTCGAGCAGAAGGAGCTGGGAGAGAACGATCGCGGCCATCTCCGGGTGATTCACGAGCAGGCGGAACGCGCGGGCCGGATTGTCCGCAACCTCCTCACTTTCGCGCGGAAGGCACCCGCCGAGCGGGAGCGCGTGGACGTCACCGACGTGCTCCAGCGCACCCTGCTCCTCATGAGCTACGACCTGCGGCTCAAGGACGTCACGCTGGAGAAGGACTTCGCCTCGCTCCTCCCGGATATCCTGGGGGACCGGCACGCCATTCAGCAGGTGGTGTTGAATCTCCTCACCAATGCGGCCCAGGCGGTGTCCGGCAATCCGTCGGACCGCCCCCGAATCGTGAAGGCGTCAACTTGGTTCGATGGGAAAGTCCACCTCCGGATTCAGGACTCCGGCCCCGGCGTGTCCGAAGAAGTCGCCCGCCAGCTGTTTACGCCGTTCTTCACGACCAAAGAACCCGGCCAGGGCACGGGACTCGGCCTGTCGATCAGCTATTCCATCGTCGAAGCGCATGGCGGGAAGATTTCCGTGGAGCCCGCGCCCGCGGGCGGCGGAGCGGCGTTCCACGTCGAGTTCCCCCCCGCCCCCGCGGACGCCCCGGCCAAGCTGGACCTGCACCGGACCCCCGCCCCACCAACCCGTTCCTCGAGGGTCTCGAAGAGCGCGCGGCCCGCACGGTCCATTTTGCTGGTGGACGATGATCAGGCGGTTCGGCGGATGGTCCAGGCGCTGTTCGGGCGGGAGGGGCACGCGGTCGAGGTGGCGCGAAATGGACAGCACGCGCTGGAGCTGGCGGCCAATCGGGCGTTCGATCTGATCATCGCGGACGGGAGGTCCGCGGCGACGGGGAAGCTACTGGTGGAAGAGCTGGCGGAGCGGATGCCGCATCTGAAGTCCCGGACGCTGGTGGCGACCGGGGACGTCCGGCCCGCCACCGATGAGACCCTGACCCGGCTGGGACTGCGCTACGTGCGCAAACCTTTCAACCTGCGCGATCTCCGGGACGAAGCCGCGCGCGTGTGGGCCGCCACCGAGTCGTAAGCCTCAGCGGGCCAACCGAAGGTCGAGAGACTGACGGCGCCTCCCGGCGCGAACTTCACACCCTCCCGCAATAGCAGCGCCCGCTGTACCACCGCTCCATGATCGGCGCCCGAGAGGGAGATCCTGCCGGCGGCGTTGATCACGCGCCACCACGGAACGTCCGAGTCTTCGGGAAGCGCTGAAAGTGCCCACCCGACCTGTCGCGCCGCGCCGGGGCGTCCGGCAAGTCGCGCAACGACGCCGTACGTCGCCACACGTCCTTTCGGAATGTGGCGCACCACGCGGTAGATCCGGTGATAGAAGGGGTTCATGCGGCTCCCGCTAGCTTACGCGAAGAACGCCGTCGAGCAAGCCCGCACTTCCACCCCCCACCATTGACAAAACGTCCTCCAGTGCTCTGCGCTCCCGCGGCCAGGCGAGTCGCGCGCCGGCGTCGGTGGGGGTGAGCCATTCGTACGCGTCGTGCTCGTCCGCGATCGTGACCGGCGCGCCCTCCGCCACGAACGCCGCGAACACCGGGATGACCGCCAACACATCCGTGTCGTGCTGGTAGAACGCTTCGGTGCGCGAGAGATTGTAGAGCGACACGGGCGTGAGTCCGGTCTCTTCCTTCAGCTCACGGCGCGACGTTTGGACCGGCGTCTCACCGGGCTCGATGGTACTGTGGACGATCTCCCAGGCTCCGGCACGCGTGCGTCCGGCCGCGCGCCGCAATACGAGCACCCGGAGCCCTGCCCCCGCGCCACGCAGCACGAAGGTGTCCACGAACATCACCTTGATGTCGGTCATCCGGACTAGTGCCGGCGGCGGCCCAGCACCGCTTCCAGGCGCGCCGAGAGGGCCCGGGCGCGGAAGGGCTTGGTGAGGAAGTCGTCGGCGCCGAGCTCGAAGACGCGCACCTCGTTGTCCTCGTCACCCTTGGCGGTCAGCACGATGACGGGGATGCCCGCGGTGGCCGGACGGGAACGGAGATGCGACAGCACGCCGTATCCGTCGAGTCCCGGCAGGTTCAGGTCGAGGACGATGATGTCCGGGCCCACGCGGTCCACCTGATCGAGGGCCTGGACGCCGTCACGGGCCTCGGCCACATCGTATCCGTCGCGCTCCAGCAGGTCCTTCATCACTTTCCGCAGCGAGTCTTCATCGTCCACGAGGAGGACCTTGAGTGCCGCGGCGCCATGCGTCCCGGTGGCGCGCGGCGGCGCGGGCTCTTCCAGCAGCTCGAAGTGGTCCGTCGAGCGCTCCACCCGCTCGGCAGGGGGCACCGCGACTCCCGCCGCCGGGGAGGGCCGTCCCACACCCGAGCGCGCCGGGGCCGGTGGGTCGGGAGGACTCTCCTCTTCCTCGGAAGGGACCTCGACCACGCGGAGCAGCTCGTCCACCGTCGACTCGCCTCGCAGCACGTGCAGCAGCCCCGACTCCCACAGCGTCTTCATGCCCGCTCGCCGCGCCGCGTCGGAGATCCGGTCGGCGGTCTGGCCCGACGCGATCCGTCGCTCGACCTCGGGCCCGATGGGCAGCACTTCGATGATCGAGAAACGCCCGCGGTACCCGGTCATGGCGCAATCCGGGCATCCCGCAGCCCGGTAGAGGGGCGTCCCGGTAGGAATCCATTTCCGGAGCCGGTCGGGGGGCGCCTCCATCCACACCTCTTTGCAGGTGGGACAGAGTTTCCGCATCAGCCGCTGGGCCACGACCCCCCGGAGGGCCGCCGCGATCTTGTACGCCTCCACCCCGATATCCACCAGACGAGTGACCGCGTTGGGGGCGTCGTTGGTGTGGAGTGTCGACAGCACCAGGTGACCCGTCAGGGACGCCTGGGTCGCGATCTGGGCCGTCTCCTTGTCGCGGATTTCCCCGACGAGCACCACGTTCGGGTCCTGACGCAGGATGGACCGGAGTGCGGACGCGAACGTCAGCCCGGCCTTCTCTTGCACCTGGACCTGCACGATCCCCTGCATCCGGTATTCCACCGGGTCTTCGACGGTGACGATGTTCACGCCTTCGCTCTGGATCTGGCGGATCATCGAGTAGAGTGTCGTCGTCTTGCCGGACCCGGTCGGTCCGGTCACCAGGATGATGCCCTCGTGGTTCTCGAGCAGGTGGTTGATCGCCTCAGCCTCGCCCGGGTTGAGGCCCAGCATGTCCAGCGACTTCACGGTGGCCCTGGAATCCAGGATCCGGACGACCACCTTCTCACCCAGCGCCGCGGGGAGCGTGGAGACGCGCAGGTCGATCGGCTGGCCGTTCACCGCCACCCGCGCGCGGCCGTCCTGCGGACGGAGCCGGTCGGCGATATCGAGCGACGACATGATCTTGATGCGGGAGATGAGCGGCAGACCCGCGGTGCGGGGGATCTTCATCTGCTGCCGGAGCACGCCGTCGATCCGGTACCGGACCGCCACGCCCCCCTCTTCCGGCTCGATATGGATGTCCGACGCCCGGGCGAGAATCCCCTCGTGGAGAATCAGGTCGACCAGCTTCACGACCGGCCGCGACTTCGCCTCTTCCTCGCTGACGTTGAGCTCGTCGGGCGCTTCCTCGGCCAGGTGAATCAGATCACCGGACTCGTCCATGCCCTCGAGCAGCTTGTCGAGCGTCTTGTCGGGCCGGTACAGCTCGTCGAGCTTCTCTGCGATCTTGGCCGGCGAGAGCAAAAGCATCCGGACCTCACGTCCGGTGGCGAATGCGATGGACTTTTCGGCGTCGAGGTCGAACGGGTTGGCAGTCGCGACTTCGCAGAACGAATCGGTGATGCGTACCGGCAGAACCCGGTACCGCCGGACCAGCTGCTCTGGCAGCGTGTCCTTGACGTGCGGGTCCACGAGTGCGACGTCGGCGACCTTCATGCGGTAACGCTGGGAAAGCTTCTCGAGGATGCCGTCGTCGGTGGCGATGTGCCGGGAGACGATCATCTCCCAGAGCGTGCGGGATGGCTCAGCCTTGGCCCGGAGCTCCTCCAGGAGCTCGGGCGTGATGACCCCTTCGAGCGAGGTCATCAGCCATTCATCGGGGAACGTTGTCTCAGGCATGTGCTTTCAGAAACCTAGCCTCGCCTGAGGCCCCGTCCAGCCCAAAACGCTTCAGAGCAGGCCCCAGAAATCGCGCATCACGTCAAGTGCCACGTGCGCCTTCCCGCTTTCGGCGCCATACCCACCCTCGAGGCGCAAGAGGCCCAGCCATTCGAGCGCGAGACCGAGCGTCATCCGCGCGCCTGGGGTCGCGACCCATGGTGTGCCGGCGACGGGCTCGTCGGTCCACCCGGCGGCAGCAAAGGGGGCGAGGATGATGTGCGATGGCGTGCGCGTGTACGGGCCCGCCGAGAAACTCAGGAAGGGCACGGGAACGCGCCATTCGACGTTCACGAGCGCGGCCCGCCGTCCTCCCCAACTGCGGTAGTCGTCACCCAGGAGTGTCCCGCGGCCACCCAGTACGAACGCGCGGTGCGCGGGAAGATTGGGCGACGCGAGGCCGAATTCGCCGCGCACCACGACGCGCGTCGTCGCCAGCGGAAGCAGCGCGGTGCCGTCCCCGGAGAGGCGCCAGTACTCGTCCCCACCATCGGCCCGCCCCGCTTCGACCGAAACCCCGCCCGCCAAATCCCGATGGACGTCCTGACCGAGCCCCGCCGGACGCCGGCGGACCGTGACGTGCGCGACATCGAGGTGCCCCATCCCCAGCTGAGGGTTCGGAGCATAGGAATCCTGCGCCGGCCAGCCGACGGTCGGGAGCGATCCGATGCGCTCCCGGGCCACCGACGTCGTCCAGTCCCCCTGGGTTCCGAGCGGCCGGTGAAAGGAGAGCGCACCACCGTCGGCCAGGTAATAGTCACCGTAATCGCGTCCCCACTCCTGCGTATTGATCGAGTTGAAGAGCGGCGAGATCACCGGATGGTCGGAGACATCGCGGACTTCCCGATAGCCGGAGAGGGTGAAGGTCCCGACCGGGCTCGTCCACACCGCGTCCCCTCGTCCTTTGACGCGGCGGTCCCCGAAGCCGTAACTCGAGCGCGCCCGGACTTCGAGCCCCGTTCCGCCGACGCGCTGCGTCAGCCCCGCCCCGACGGTCAGTCCCTCGACCCGATTGACGTGCAGGAGATCCGAGAGCGAGCGCACACCCAGCCGCGTCGGCGACAGGCCGGTCATGACGTGGGTGCCGGCGATCCGCGTCGCTTCCGCGCGGAGCCGCTCGAGGTCGTCCGCCCGGGCCGGCGTCTCGACGCTGCCCATCGCCTGCGCCAGGGTGTTCGGCCACGGGAAAGAATCGAGGTCCGCTTGCGGGACCGATGAGATCTCTTCCCCGGCGAACCAGGTGTCGGCCAACCCGAGATTGAATGCGTAGTCGCCGATCTCCCAACGCCCCCGGATGATCCCGCGGGCCGAAAAGTCCAGCCAGTTGACCCGCCGGCGGATTTCGATTTCCTGACGGTAGGGGAGCCAGAACCGGCCATCCCAGAGCGCGTCGTCGAGGACGACGCTCACGTCCTCGAGCTCAGGATCGCGGTACGAGGCCGGCGTGAAATCGAACGCCATGCGCACCAGGGCGGCGGTGGACACGTCCAGGTAGAGCGTGCCGACGATCCGCGGCTGGCCGAACTCCTTGGGCCGGACGTGCACCGCGACGACCCTGACGGTCCGTCCTGGCATGGACACGAGCTGGGTGTCGCCCAGGGCGTAGTCGTAGTCCAGCTGGGCGCCGGGGGACAGGGGATGGGGCACGTCCTGCACCTCGTCCCCTTCGCCCAGACGGATGCTCCGGCCGAAGTTGTTCTGAATGATCCCGAGATGATCGCGGTGGTAGTTGATGTCCGTGGGAAGCTGCGCCGCGTTGCGCCAGCCGACGATCCGCTGCTTGCTGGCGCCCGGGGCCTTCCAGTACAATTCCAGTTCGAGCTGATCGGTCTTGATCAACCGCGGTGCATCGTTCAGCCCGTTCCCAAAAGCCCCGAGAAAGAACACGAACCCGTGCGCATGCGCCTTGTAATCGTGGAGAGCGGTATCGGCAGTGGTGGCGCCGCGGCGCTGGATCCCGCGGCTGACCAGCGCGAGGGCGGGCGGGGCGTTCCAGTCCTGGGCGGCGAGCCGGAGGGGGGCCCCCACCATCGCCAAGAGCAGCAGGGCGCGCATCGCCGGATAATGTACGCGCTCCTCCTGGGCCTCGCGGCGTGTCATAACAGCGCCGCTCCCCTCAACGTCATCCACCGCAAAGACCTCCTGGCGCTCGCGCGCTCCGACTCGGCCGATCCGATCGACCAGACCCTCGTCTTCCAGAACAACAAGACCGTTTCGATTTCCTGGCTGAACAGCGATACCCTGGGGTCAACGTTCGCGACCTTCCATTTCTACCTGCAGAGCGTCCGTTCGCGGAATGATACGATTCTCGCGGACACGTCCACCGTCACCCTCAATGCCTCGGCGACTCCGGGAGTGTTTGGATTCACCCTGTTGCCGACGTCGATCGTCTTCAACATCGCGGGCTCGCCGACCATCGACGTGTCATATGCCCGGTACGCCGACTTCAGCGTCATCGATTCGGCGCCTTCCAAGTACCCCAATCCCGCCGCGTTCGCCCAGGCCCTGGCCCTCTACTATGAGTACGGGCCCGATCAGTGGCGGGCGCTGAGTACGGGCAACCTGTCCAACGTGGCATCGTCCGCGCTTTCGCAGCCCGGTACGTACCTCCTCGCCGCGCCGAAATGAGTGATGCCCGCTCCGATTTCCTGACCCGCGCGGCGGCGGGCGGGATGGTGCCGTTTGTGCGCGAAATCCTCCTCGACGCCGACACGCCGGTGGCCGCGTACGCGAAGATCGCGGCCGGTTCCTTCGGATTTCTGCTCGAGTCCCTCGTCGGGGGGGAACGCTGGGCCCGATACACGTTCCTGGGCACCGAGCCACGGGAGGTGTGGCGGTATCGCGGCCGCTCCGTCGAGCGCTGGACCCGGAAAGACGGCTGGACCGCGCAGGGGCAGGTCGAGGCCCCCCTCGAGCACCTCGCGGGGCTCCTCCGCCACGTCCCGGCCGTCGAGGCGCCCGGCCTGCCCCGGTTCACGGGCGGCGCGGTCGGATACCTGGGCTACGAGCTGATTCGCAGCGTGGAGCGTCTGCCCCATCCGCCCCAGGACACCGTGGGCGTGGCGGACGCCGTTCTCATGATCACCGACACCGTGGTCATTCTCGACAACCTCTACGGCCGCGCCTCCATCGTGGCCACCGTCGAGGTCCCCGCGGGCGCGCCCGCGCGCGAACGCGAACGGCTCGCCGACGAGGCCGAGGGCCGCGTGAACGCCCTGGTCGCGCGCCTCGAGCGGCCGCACTCCCTGCCGCCCCTGCGCATGCCGGCCCACCCGACGCCGGTGCCGACCACGTCGCGGTACCCGATGGAGCGCTTCGAGGCGGACGTGGGCCGCATCCTGGAATACATCGGGGCCGGGGACGCGTTCCAGGTCGTCCTGTCGCGCGCGCAGGAAGCCGCGGGTCCGGTCGACGCGCTGCGCCTGTACCGCTTCCTCCGCGCCCTCAATCCGGCACCCTACCTCTTTTTCCTGCAGCTCGACGACTGCGCGCTGGTGGGGTCGTCTCCGGAAACCCTGGTGCGGGTCGAGGGTGGCGAGGTGACGGTACGCCCGATCGCCGGCACCGCCCCGCGCGGCGCTTCGCCGTCGGAGGATGAGCGGCTGGGTGGCGCGCTTGCGGACGATCCGAAAGAACGGGCCGAGCATCTCATGCTGGTGGACCTGTCCCGGAACGACGTGGGGCGGGTAGCGGCTTACGGCACGGTGCGGGTGACCAACCTGATGGTGCTGGAGCGGTACTCGCACGTGCAGCATCTGGTGAGCGAAGTGCGCGGCAAGCTGCGCGCCGGCTACGACGCGCTCGACGCGCTGCGGGCCTGTTTCCCCCACGGCACGGTCACCGGCGCGCCCAAGGTGCGGGCGATGGAAATCATCGACGAGCTCGAACCCGAGGCACGCGGTCCCTACGCCGGTGCCGTCGGCTACATCGGGTGGGGTGCCAAGAGCCTCGATACCGCCATCGCCATCCGGGCCGCGCTGGTCCTGAAGGACCGCGTGGTGGTGCGGGCGGGGGCCGGGATCGTGGCCGACTCCGATCCGGCACGCGAATTCGCGGAGACCGAGCATAAGGCCCAGGCGGTGCTGAAGGCCCTCGCCCTCGCGCGGGCCCAAGGCCCGGGATAGTTTCCCGCTCGTGTTCAAGCTGCTCAGCATCTCGGGCGAACAGTCCATCGAGCTGGCCGCGGGGAAGACACTCGTGGTCGGGCGGGCCGTTACCTCCGACGTGCCGATTTACGACCCCACCATCTCCCGCCGTCACGCCGAAATCACGCTCACCGACGCCGGAGTCCGGATCAAGGACCTGGGCTCGTCGAACGGGACGTTCCTGAACGGCGCCAAGGTCACGGACGGGGACGCCGTCGAGAACGACGTCGTGACCTTCGGCAAGGTCGCGTTCAAGGTGGTCCCCATCACGCCCCCCGCGCGCGCGGCCGTGACCACACCTGCCCCGCCGACGTCCAACAAGGAGACCAAGGGATCAGGCGTTCCCGGCGGCACCATCGTCCGGGCCCTGCCAGTCTCCCCCTCCGGGAACGTTCCGGCGATCAAGGAAATCGGACCGTCGGGGGGACATCTCAAGGTCGACGCGAAAGACCTGTACGAGCGGCAATCGCAGAAGCTGAAACTGCTGCTCGACATTTCGCAGGAGCTGTCCAAGCAGCAGGACCTGGACCGGGTACTCGAGAAGGTGGTGGACCTCACCTTCCAGGTCATGAGCGTGGATCGCGTGTCCATTCTGCTCCTCGACACCAAGACCAACGAGCTCGTGCCCCGGATCTCGCGCTCCCGCGCCGGCGACGCGCAAGCCGCGAAGATGGTCCCGCAATCCATCGCCCGAAAAGTGGTGGAGGACCGCGTCGCCATCCTGTCGGATAACACCGCGGCGGATGACCGCTTCAAGGGCAAGTCGATCGTGATTCAGAGCGTGCGCAGTGCCATGTGCACGCCCCTGCTCTCGAACGACCAGAAGGTCCTCGGCATCCTGTACGTGGACAATCAGACCGCCATCCATTCCTTCCAGGACGAAGACCTGGACTTCCTGATGGCGTTCGGCGGGCTGACGGCCTTCTCGATCGAACGGTCCCAGCTGGCCGATCGCCTGCGCCGGGAAGCCATGGTGCTCTCGAATTTCCAGCGATACTTCGCCCCGAACGTCGCGGCGCAGATCGTTCAGCAGGAAGGATCGGTGCAGCTGGGCGGCGACAAGCGGCCCGTGGTGATTTTCTTCTCGGACATCCGCGGGTTCACGCCGATGTCGGAAACCATGAGCCCGGACGACGTCGCCCATCTGCTCACCGAGTACTTCACCGAGATGGTGGACCTCGTCTTCGAGCACTCGGGGTCGCTCGACAAATTCATGGGTGACGCCATCATGGCGCTCTGGGGCGCGCCCATCGCGCATGAGGACGACGCCGACCGCGCCATGAAATGCGCCATGGACCAGCTGGCCGCGCTCGAGAAGATGAACGTGAAGTGGAAGGAGAAGGGCCGCCCCGACATCAAGATCGGGATCGGCATCAATTTCGGCGAAGTGTTCGCCGGAAACTTCGGCTCCGACCGCCGCCTCGAGTACACCGTGATCGGTGACGCCGTCAACACGGCGAGCCGGCTCTGCTCCAACGCGGGCGCCAACGAGATCCTGATCTCGGAGACGTTCTACAAGGCCCTGAAGCACCCGCCCAAGGTCGAAGCGCTCGAACCGATGCAGGTGAAGGGCAAGACGAAGAAAGTCCCGGTCTACCGGGTGAAGCGGTAAGGTCTTCCGAAGCGCTCCAGCAGGTCGAGCACCAGCCGGAGCGGCAGTCCCATCACCCCGAAAAAGTCCCCGCGAATGCCCTCGATGAGTCCGGCGCCCTTACCCTGGATGGCGTACGCCCCCGCCTTGTCCATCGGCTCACCGGTCGCGACGTAATTCGCGATCTGGTCCGTCGAGAGCCGCCGAAAGGTGACGTCGGACACGTCGAGCGCCGTCTCCACCCGCTCGCCCTGCGCCAGCGCCACGCCCGTGTAGACCTGGTGCGTGCGGCCCGCCAGGCGCCCCAGCATCTCGACGGCTTCACCCACCGTGGCCGGCTTCGCGAACAGCTCCTCACCCAGGATGACGGTGGTGTCCGCCGCGAGCACCAGGGGCTTCGGGTCGCGGCCGGAGACGGCGCGCGCCTTCTCGCGGGCCAGCCGGACGACGTAGTCGGCGGGGGCCTCTCCCGGCCGGCGGGTTTCGTCGACATCGGGAGGGACGACGCGATGCTCGATTCCGAGCATTTCGAGGAGCTGCCGCCGCCGGGGCGAGCCCGAGGCCAGCACGAGGACGGGCGTCGCGGTCATTTCTCGAGAATCAGCGTGACGGGGCCGTCGTTCACCAGCTCGACATCCATCATGGCCTGGAACTGGCCCGTCGCAATGGGAATGGCTCCGGCGCGCTCCCGCAGGACGGCCACGAAACGGTCGTAGAGAGCGTGCGCCTGTTCGGGGGGCGCGGCCCCGATGAACGAGGGCCGGCGGCCCTTGCTGGCGTCGCCGTACAGGGTGAACTGGGAGACCACGAGGACGCCGCCGTTCACGTCGGCTAGGCCAAGATTCATCTTGTCTTCGGCGTCGGAGAACACGCGGAGGCCGAGGATCTTGTCGGCCATCCAGGTGAGCGTCTCGTCGGTGTCCCCGGGCGCGAACCCGACCAGCGCGACGAGCCCCCGCCCCACTTCCCCCACGGTCTCCCCCGCCACGCGGACCGCGCCACGGGAGACGCGCTGGAGGACGACCCTCACTCGACGGTGACGCTCTTCGCGAGGTTCCTCGGCTGATCGACGTTGCAGCCACGCCGGACAGCGATGTAGTAGGCGAGGAGCTGCAACGGCAGCACCGAGAGGATGGGCGTAAAGATATCCAGCGTCTCGGGGATCTCGATCTTGTGGTCCGCCAGCCTGGCGACGCCCGTGTCACCTTCGGTGACGACCGCGATGACCCGGCCGCCCCGCGCCTTCACCTCTTCGATGTTGCTCACGACCTTCTGATAGACGGCGTCCCGCGGCGCGACGAACACCACCGGCATCAGATCGTCGATCAGCGCGATGGGCCCATGCTTCATTTCGGCCGCCGGGTACCCCTCGGCGTGGATGTACGAGATCTCCTTGAGCTTCAGCGCCCCCTCCAGCGCGACCGGGAAATTGTAGCCGCGGCCGAGGTAGAGGACGTTCTGCGTGCGCTGGAGGCGCTCGGCGATCTGTTCCACCTGGGCTGCCTTCGCCACGACCTTCTCCACCAGCTCCGGGAGCTTGGCCAGCGCCTTCACCACCTCGCGCCCTTGCAGGATGGAGAGCGCGCGCAGGCGTCCCAGCTTCAGGGTGAGCAAGGCCAGCGCGGCGATCTGGCTGGTGAACGCCTTCGTGCTCGCGACGCCGATTTCCGGGCCCGCGTGGAGGTAGATGCCGCCGTCCACCTCGCGGGCGATGGTGGAGCCCACGACGTTGACCAGTCCGATGGTCCGCGCGCCGCGCCGCTTGGCTTCGCGGAGGGCCGCCAGCGTGTCCGCGGTCTCACCGGACTGCGAAATGCCGATCACCAGCGTGCGCTCGTCCACGATCGGGTTGCGGTAGCGGAACTCGGACGCGTACTCCACTTCTGTCTGAATGCGGGCCAGCTCCTCGATCATGTATTCGCCGATCAGGGCCGAGTGCCAGCTGGTGCCGCACGCCGTGATCACGATGCGATTGATGCGGAGCAGGTCTTCGTCCGAGATGTTGAGGCCGCCCAGCCGCACGTCCCCGTCGTCCTCGAGCAGGCGCCCGCGGAGCGTGTTCCGGAGACTCTCCGGCTGCTCCATGATTTCCTTGAGCATGAAGTGCGCGTAGCCGCCCCGCTCGACGGTGGCGAGATCCCACTCGACGTGCGTGACCGCCTTTTCCTTCTCCACGGTGTGGTGGTCCAGGATCCGGTACTCGGTGGGCCGGATGACCGCGATCTCACCGTCATCCAGGTAGACCACCGAGCGCGTGTGGGACAGCACCGCCGACGCGTCGGAGGCGATGAAGTTCTCGCCCGAGCCCACGCCCACGAGGAGCGGCGAGCCCTTCCGGGCCGCGACGATGGTGTCGGGCTCACGGCCCGAAACCACGGCGATGCCGTACGTGCCTTCCACCTCGCGCAGCGCGCCCGCGACCGACTCGGTGAGGGGCGCGCCCTTGGTGTGCAGCTCTTCGATCAGGTGCGCCAGGACTTCGGTATCGGTCTCGGAGCGGAACACGTGCCCGCGCTTGGTCAGCGCGGTGCGGAGGGCGCCGGCGTTCTCGATGATCCCATTGTGGACCACGGCGATGGTGCCGCCGCAATCGGTGTGCGGGTGCGCGTTCACCGCGTTGGGGGCGCCATGCGTCGCCCAGCGGGTGTGGGAGATGGCGGTGTGACCGGTGGGAAGCGTGGGCCCCAGCTCGGCCTCGAGAACGGCGATCTTCCCCGGGGCCTTGAACACGTCCACCCGGGAGCCGTTCACGACGGCCAGGCCGGCGGAGTCGTACCCCCGGTACTCGAGGCGCTTCAACCCCTCCAGGACCACCGGCGCACCGGCCCGCGTCCCGACGTACCCTACGATGCCGCACATATCTGCCGCCCTTCCTCGACCAGTTGTTCGGCGAGGGCGCCCGTAGGCGCCTCCGCGATGAGCCGGATGATCGGCTCGGTATTCGACGGCCGCACGTGGAGCCAGCGGTCACTCCAGGCGAGCCGCAATCCGTCGTCCGTGTTCACACCCGCGTCGGGGAAACGGGACCTGAGTGCGTCATAGACCCGATCCAACGCGGCCCCCCGCGGGACTTTGCCTTTCACGATCACATACTGCGGGTGCGCGTTCACGATGTCGCTCACCGTCCGCCCGACCCGCGCGAGGAGAGCCAGGACCATCGCCGCCGCGAGGGGCGCGTCCCGGCCGGCGTGCAGAGCCGGGTACATCACGCCACCGTTGCCTTCCCCGCCGATCGGTGACTTGGTGGAGAGAATCATCCGGGCCACGTGGGCCTCGCCCACCGGCGCCCGCATGATCTCGACCCCGCCATCCCGTGCCGCGTCATCGACCACCAGCGAGGTGGACAAGTTCACCACAACGGGGCCGACCTTGCCACGAAGGGAACGGCTCCCGACTCCCGGCTTCCGTTTCCCGAGGAGTGCCCTCACTGCAAAGGCAAGCGTATAGTCCTCGCCAATCGCCCGCCCCTTCTCGTCAACCAGGGCGAGCCGGTCAACGTCCGGATCCACCGCGATGCCGACATCCGCCTGTTTCGACCGGACCAGCTTTGCCAGCTCGGTCAGGTTCGCCGGAATGGGCTCAGGGGGCCTCGGGAAGCGTCCGTCGGTCTCCAGGTTGATGGAGTACACCCGGCACCCCAGCCGCTCCAGCAGAATCGGCATGATGGCGCCCCCGGCACCGCGGACGCAGTCCAACGCCACCCGGAACTTCCGCTTCTTGATGGCCGGCACGTCGACCACCTTGAGCTTCAGAATCGCGTCGAGATGACGCGCGATGGACGCGTCATCTTCCAACACCTGCCCGATGGCCGACCAGTCAGCTCGTGGCAGAGTCTCCTGCGCCGCGAGATCCCGGACCCGAGCCCCGCTTTCCGTATCAAGAAAAATGCCGTCCGCTCCGACGAACTTCAGGGCGTTCCATTCGATCGGGTTGTGGCTCGCGGTGAGGATGATGCCGCCCGCGGCCCGGTGATGCTCAACGGCCAGCTGGATGGTCGGGGTCGTCGTAAGCCCGATGTCGACGATGTCGACCCCGACGGACTGGAGCCCCGCGACGGCGGCAGCCTGCAGCATCGGCCCTGAGGTTCGGGCATCGCGCCCGACGACCACTCGGACCCGCTTCCCTTTTCCCGCTTCCCGCTTCCCGCTCACTGCCCACGTCCCGAACGCCGCCGCATACCGCGCGACGTTCTCCGGGGTGAGGTCGGTGCCCACGATTCCCCGGATGCCCGAAACTCCCACCATCAGCGTGTTCGACATGGGCAGGAAGATAAGGGGTCTAGTGCCCTGAGCCGTTGCTGCCGGCTGGCGCCGGCGTGGCGATCGGCAGCTTGGAGGGATCGGGGAAGGCGTCCAGGAAAGCCCTGACAGCGTCAGGCCAGAATTGCTTCCCGCTCATGCGCTTGAGTTCGTCCACCGCGTGGTCCACCGGGAGGGGAGGCCGGTAGGGACGGGCGCTGGTCATGGCGTCGAACGAATCCGCGACCGACACCAGGCGCACCGGGACGGGGATCTGGTCCCCCTCGAGTCCGTCCGGGAGACCCTGGCCGTCGAACCGCTCGTGATGGGACCGCACAATGGCGAGCGCCATCGGCTCTTCCCGGAGCATCCGCGCCAGCATCCTGGCGCCGACCACCGGGTGCTCCATGATGTGCCGGTATTCCGCATCCGACAGCTTGCCGGGTTTGTGCAGGACTTCTTCCCGGACGCCGATTTTCCCGACGTCGTGCAGACGCCCGCCGAGGAAGATCGTTCCCAGCTGGGTCGCGTCGAGACCAAGGGACCGCCCCGCGCTGAGTGCGTACTCCGCGACCCGAAGCGAGTGGCCCTGGAGGTAGGGATCCTTCGCTTCCTGCGCGTCCGCCATCATTTCGACGCCCTCGATGAACATCTCCTCGAGACGCCGCGCCTGGACCTCCACGCGTTCTTCGAGCTGGCGGTGATAGTTCTTGTTCTCGAGGAGCAAGCGGCGCTTGTCGAGTGCCTGGGCCACGCGGGCCCGAACCTCATCGAGATGAAACGGCTTGGCCACGTAGTCGAGCGCGCCCAGCTGGAGGCAGTTCACGGCGCTGTCCACGTCGGCCACGGCGGTCACCATCACCACCGCCGTATCCGGCCAGCGCTTGGTCACTTCCCGCAGCAGCGCGACGCCGTCCATCAGGGGCATACGAACGTCGGACAGCATGAGGGGCACGGGCTGACTCTCGAGCGCTTCGAGCGCTTCGACACCCGACCCCGCTTCCCGGCAGACGAATCCGTCGCCCTCGAGGAGCCGGACCAGGACGCGCCGCAAACGCGGCTCGTCGTCCACGACGAGACATTGCAACCCGTTATGTGGCGCCATCATCGCTATTGTACGGCTCGCTTGCCCGGTGGGGAAGGCGCCCTTACGTTCCGCCTGTGAGCCGAGCCTTCGACAAGGACCTGCAGCGCCGCTTCGGCACGCGCGCGGTCCACGCCGGACAGACCTTGGACCCGCTCGCGGGCGCGGTCATGTCCCCGATCTATCAGACCTCCACCTACATCCAGGAAGCGCTGGGCCGGCATAAGGGATACGAGTATGCCCGGACTCAGAACCCTACCCGCGAGGCGCTCGAACGCTGCGTCGCCGCGCTCGAGGGGGGACGGCACGGGTTCGCCTTCGGCTCCGGGTTGGCGGCACTCGACGCAATCCTGAAGCTGCTGTCGGCCGGGGACCACGTGGTGTGCGGCGAGAACGTGTACGGCGGGACCCACCGCGCGATGACCCACATCTGGTCACGAATGGGTCTCAAGTTCACGTTCGTCGATACGGGGGACGCCGGCGAGATCCGGAAGGCCCTGACCCCCGCGACGCGAATGATCTACGTCGAGACGCCAACCAACCCGATGATGCGGCTCACCGATCTCGAAGCCGCCGGGGAAATCGCCAAGAAGGCCGGCGCCCTCTTCGCCGTCGACAACACCTTCGCTTCACCCATCTTCCAGCAGCCCCTCGCGTTCGGCGCCGACATCGTCCTCCACTCCACCACGAAATACCTGAACGGCCACTCCGACATGATCGGGGGCATGCTGGTTACCGGCCGCGACGATCTGGGGGAGCGGATCGGATTCCTGCAGAACAGCTCCGGCGCCGTTCCGGGACCGATGGACTGCTGGCTGGCTCTGCGCGGGATCAAGACCTATCCCCTGCGCATGCGGCAGCACGATGCCAATGGCCGCCGGATCGCAGAGTGGCTCACGCACCACCCCAAGGTGAAGCAGGTGTACTACCCCGGGCTCCCGTCGCATCCGCAGCATGATCTGGCATGCCGGCAAATGAAGGGCTTCGGTGCCATGCTGTCGCTCGAGCTGGGGGACGTCGAACGGGCCAAGAAGTTCGCACAGGGGACCGAGATCTTCTCCCTGGCCGAATCGCTGGGCGGGGTGGAAAGCCTGATCGGGCACCCCGCATCCATGACCCACGCCAGCGTCCCGGTGGAGATGCGGAAGAAAATGGGACTGACCGACTCCCTGGTCCGCCTGTCGGTCGGGATCGAGGACCCTGAAGACCTGATTGCGGACCTGGACCACGCCCTGGCCGCCTCGTAGCAGGGGGCGAAACCCTGCACGGGATTCGGCGTAGGTTCAGGAACCCCGAAATCTTCCGGAGCGCCGTATGACCGATCCCACGAACCTGCCGGCCCCGCGTCAGCGGAAAATCCTCACCCAGATCGCGCCGGTCACGTGGGAGCATGCCGCGGACCGCGCGGCGCTCCAGACCTTGCGGTCGGTGCCCGGTTTCGATGAGGTAGTGAAAAAGATCTACGGCTTCCTGGGTGAGCGCGGCATCCGCCTCATCTTCCAGGCCGACGCCGTGCGCGTGGGGCCGACGCAGTTCCCCCGGCTCAACGCCCTGTACACCGACGTCCTGACCTCCCTCGATTGGCCCGAGCGGCCGGAGCTGTTCGTCTCGCAGACGCCCTTCGTCAACGCCGGCGCCTTCGGCATGGACAAGCCCTTCATCGTCCTGAATTCGGGGTCGCTCAAGCTCCTCGATGACGACGAGCTCCGCGTCCTCCTCGGTCACGAGCTCGGTCACGTGATGAGCGGGCACGCCCTCTATCACACCGTCCTCGTGCTCATCCTCTCCGTGAGCCTCTCGGCCCTGCCCTTCCTGGCCGGGATGGCCATCCTGCCGATCGAGCTGGCGTTGCTCGAGTGGTTCCGGAAGAGCGAGCTGTCGAGTGATCGCGCCGGCCTCCTGGCCTCTCAGGACCCGAACGCGTCGCTCCGCCTCCATTTGAAGCTCGCCGGCGGCGGCGACATGAAGGAAATGGACCTGAACGCGTTTCTCGTGCAGGCCAAGGAATACGAAGAGTCGGGCGGGGCGCTGGATCGCATCTTCAAGATTCTGGGCGTGCTGCGGCGCAGCCACCCCTTCACGACCATCCGCGCGGCCGAGTTGCAGCGGTGGATCGAGGGCGGGAACTACGACCGGATCATCCGGGGTGAGTATACCCGCCGCGGGCCCGATGCCGATCAGCGTCCCGTCGAGAACGACATCGACGACGCGCGCGAGCACTACATGAAGGAAGCGAAGGCGGTGGCCAAGGACGTCGTGGACGGCGCCCGGCGGGCCGCTCAGGCGTTCTCGGACGCGTTCAAGAAGAAGTGAGAGTCCTGGTCGTCGGCGGAGGCGGCCGCGAGCATGCCCTGCTCTGGGCCCTGAAGCGCGACGGCACGGCGAAAACGTTGTTCGCAGCCCCCGGGAACCCGGGGACCGCCCTCCTCGGTACCAACCTCCCCATCCCCACCGCGAACGTCGACGGACTGGTTTCCGCCGCCAAGGACCAGAAGATCGACGTGGTGATCGTCGGACCCGAAGCGCCCCTTGCCGCGGGGTTGGCTGACCGGCTGCGCAAGGACGGCCGCGCCGTGTTCGGTCCCGGCGCGCGGGGCGCGCGCATCGAGGCCTCCAAGGCCTACGCGAAAGACCTGATGGTCAAAGCCGGCGTGCCGACCGCGAAGAGCGGGACCTTCACGTCGCTGAAACCCGCCCTCAAGTACATCGAGGCGGGGCGCGAGCCGGTGGTCGTGAAGGCTTCAGGATTGGCGGGGGGCAAGGGTGCGATCGTCTGTGCCACCAAGGATGACGCCACCCAGGCCGCCGAGGCGCTCCTCGAAGGGGGAGCGCTGGGCGAAGCGGGCAGGGAAATCGTCATCGAGGAGTTTCTCGAGGGCGAAGAGCTCTCGGTTCTGGCCCTGACCGATGGTGAGCACATCGTCATCCTTCCCCCGGCGCAGGACCACAAACGGGTGCGCGAGGGCGACGAGGGCCCCAACACCGGCGGGATGGGCGCGTACACGCCGGTCGGGATCACCACCCCCACGCTGCTCGCACGGGTGCGCCAAGAGGTCCTCGATCCGACGCTGAAGGCGCTCGCGAAGGACGGGGCACCGTACTCGGGGGTGCTGTATGCGGGCCTGATGGTGGCTCCCGACGGCACCCCGAACGTGATCGAATTCAACTGCCGCTTCGGTGACCCCGAGACGCAGGCCCTCTTTCCCGTGCTTCCCAAGGGCTCGACGTCCCACCTCACGGCGATTGCGTCCGGCAAATGGCAGCCTGATCGCGACGTGATCGACCCGGTTGCGGCCGCGGTCACCACGGTGCTCGCGGCCCCGGGGTACCCCGAGTCACCCAGGCTCGGCGAAACGATCAGGCTGCCCAAGGAGTGGCCTGAAGACCAGATCCTCTTTCACGCCGGCACGACGCAGGACCAGAGCGGAGCGCTCAAGGTGTCCGGCGGCCGGGTCTTGAACGTCACGGGACTCGGTCCCAACATCGCGCGGGCCGCCGAGGCGAGCCGGGCGGGAGCGGGGCTGGTGTCGTTCGCCGGGATGCATTGGCGTCGGGATATCGCCTGGCGGGAGATCGCCCGTGCCGGAGCTGCCTGAGGTCGAGACCATCGTCCGGGACCTGCGGCCCCGGATGGTCGGCAAGCGCATCACCGCCGCGACCCTCTCGAAGACCGACGTCCTCCGCAAAGTCTCGAAGCCGGCGCTCCTCAAGTTCCTGCGCGGTTCCCGGATCACCGCCATCACGCGGCGAGCCAAACATGCCGTCTTTCATTTCGCCGGCGGCCGGCGCATGGTCATCCGCCTCGGCATGACGGGCGCGCTGGTGGTCTACAACCGCGCACTCACACCCGACGAAGTGAAATACTCGGTCCTGCTCCTCGAGCTCACGTCCCGTTCGCGGTTCGTGTACCGGGACATTCGCCGGTTCGGGGCGATCTACCTCCTGGATCAGGCAGCTTGGACGAAGTACGACGCCCGGCTGGGCCCCGAGCCACTGGACCCCGCGTTCACGCCGGAGGTCCTGGGAGCCCAGCTCGCCGGAAGCCGGGCGGCGGTGAAGAAGGTCATCATGGATCAGGCGAAGGTCGTGGGCGTGGGGAACATCTACGCCAACGAGGCGCTCTTCACGGCGCGGATCGACCCCTCACGCCCCGCGTCTTCGCTCGACGGGCGGGAGGTCCGCGCCCTGCACCGCGCGATCGTCGCGATCCTCGAGCGGGCCATCAAAGCCGAGGGCACGACGTTCCGGGATTACCGGACCGGGACGGGACAGCCGGGGAGCTACCAGCTTCGGCTGAACGTCTACGGCCGCGGCGGCGAGCCGTGCCGGCGTTGCGGACACCGGCTCGTCACCACGCACTCCATCGATGCCCGGGCCACCACGATGTGCCCGTGGTGCCAGGGGTAGCTCAGCGCTGCACGACCGCCTGGGTGTAGGATGATCACTGGATCACCCGCGCGGGCAGGTAGCTCGCCGCCGTGGTCCCGTTTCCGAGCTCACCCGCGATGTTGCCGCCCCAGCAGTACAGCACATGGCCGGCGGTCAGCGCGCACCAGTGATGCGATCCACCCGAGAGCTGCTGGATACCGGTCAACGGTTGCGCCCCACCGATGGGACCGAGCGATGTCGTGCTTCCGTCCCCGTACTGACCCTGCGAGTTGTCGCCGTAACAGTAGTTCTGGTTCACTACACAGAAAGTGTTGCCGAGCGATCCGGAGAAGGTGTAACCGCCGTTGCCGGCGATCTGGGTCGGGGTAGACGAGGTCCCGAAATGGCCGACCTCACCGTAGGTGTCGTCGCCCCAGCAGAAGAGCGGCCCATTCCCGGTACTGTCAGCACACGTCGAGATGGATGTCGCCGACATGGCATCCGCGTGCATGCCGGTGACCACGTGCGGCGCGCTGTCGGGGCTGGTGGTGCCATTCCCAAGCTGACCGGACCCGTTGGCTCCCCAGCAGTACACGGTGCTGTCGGTCAGAATGCCGCAGGTATGGGCCAGCCCCGCGGTCAAGCTGGCGAAGGTCAATCCCCGGGCGACCGCCGTCGGAGCACCGCGGTTGACGTGAGTGCTGTCGCCGAGCTGCCCGCTGGAGTTCGAGCCCCAGCAAAAGGCGCCACCTCCTGCGCTGACACCGCACGCGTGATTCGCCCCGGCCGCGATCTGCGTGAAGGTCAGCGCTCCCTGCACCGGCGCGGGCGTGAAGGAGCCGCCACCGGTGAACCCGCGACCCAGCTGGCCTTCGCTGTTGACCGAGCCCCAACACCACACCGTGTGGTCAGCCTTCAGGCCGCAGGTGAAATACTGGCCCGCGACGAGTTGATCGAAGGCGTCGGACGAGACGAGTCGAGGAATGGAATCCGATCCGTAATCGCCGCCCCAGCAGTAGACCCCGGCGGCCGTCGCGCCACAGGTGTGGAAGGCGCCCGTAGCCACCGCCTGAAATTGGAGGCTGATGCGGAAATGCGAGCTCTCGACTGGCGGCAATGTGCCGGTGGCGGTGAAGACCTGCGCCCGCAGGGTGTACGTCCCAGGCCGGTCCACACGCACGGAATCGAACACTGCGTGGCCGCTCGCCGTCTGCTTGTCCGTCACACCGTTTATGGAAAAGTCGGGGTACTGGCTGGTCCCGACCGAGACCGCCACCTCGGCGTCCGTGAGGTTGCCGAAGCGATCCAGGACGTCGACCTGGAAGAACGGCAGGACGAAGTTCCCTTGCCCATCGCTCGGCTCGGTCTCGAAGAAAGCGGTGGAGGGAGCTGCCGGCGTGACCGCGAATGGAGCGCTGGTATCCTTCACCACCAATCCCGAGGCGGCCGCGACGATCCGGTAGGCGCCCGCGGCATGGTCGAACCAGATCCCCGAGAACCCCGCCACGCCATCAATCGCCGTCACCACGGTGGTCCCGTGAAGCGCTCCCGGACTGCCACCCGGCAGGGTCAGTGTAACCGTCGGCTGCGTACCGGTGACCTTGTGTCCGTTCCCATCCCGGATCTCCACTGTCACCTGCGGCGACAGGCCGTCACCAGCGACGACGTCGGTCGGCTGCTGGGTAATGACGAGTGACGTCGCCGTCTGGTTCACGGTGAGGGTCGCATTGCCCGGAACGCCCCGTCCCGCGGCGATGGCGAAGGCCTGCCCCGACCCTTTGGTCGTCACCAGGCCCGCCGTGTCCACTGTCGCTACGTTCGCGTCGGACGAAAACCACAAGAACGAAACGCCCTGGACGATCGCGCCCGACGAATCCTTCGCCACGGCGGTCAGTCGCTGTGTATCCCCGACCGCCGTGAACCCGGCCGAGGGCGGCGAGATCACGACGTGCGCCACCACCTGCGATACCGCCATCGTCGCCTGCCCCGACACGTTCCCGACATGGGCCGAGATGATCGTCGTCCCGTTCGTCAGGGCCGTGGCGAGACCCGTAGCGCTGTCCACGGTCGCGACGGCCGGATTCGACGATCGCCAGACCACGGTGGCCGAAACTGGCGCGCCGCCGGCGTCGACCGGCTGCGCCGCGAAAGTCACCGTCCGGCCGAGCGTACCGACCGAATCGACTCCGGGGGTGACGTGAATGCTCGACACTGCGGGATTGGGTGAGGTCGTGTCCTTGGAGCACGATCCCAGCAAGACAATGGCGACTACGGCGGCGATGGCTGACCGGACGGGACGCATACGGAGAGGCTCCTTGAAGGCAGGTTTCACATTGCGCACCTTAGGAGTGTGGCGTCCCCACAGCGTTCCCTGAGCGTTCCCTGGCCTCGATGATCGAGCTCCTGACCCTCGGCGGCATCGATCTGAAGGAAGAAGGGCGAGACCTCTCCGAGGCTCTCGTCCAGCCCAAGCGCTTTGCTCTGCTGGCCTACCTCGCCGTCGCTCAACCCTTCGGCTTCCATCGCCGCGACCGGCTGGTCGCGCTCTTCTGGCCCGAGCTCGATCAGGAGCACGCCCGCACGGCGCTCCGAAAAGCGGTACATGGGCTGCGGGCGGTGCTGGGTGAGGACGCGATCATCGGGCGAGGCGCCGA
>DATNDQ010000069.1:0-20646 GCA_035553475.1 Gemmatimonadales bacterium | reverse complement strand
GGAGGGGGCGTGCCGATTTCAAGGGTCGGCCGGTGCTTGGCCTCGACTTCCACGAGGTCCGCGAGCAGCTCGGTGGCGGTGGCGTAGCGGTCGTCGGGATGCTTCGCGAGACACTTGAAGATCACCCGCTCGAGCCGCTTGGAGAGATCGGGTCGGCGGGCGCGGGGGGGAGGTGGCGGATCCTCGACGTGCATGCGCGCCAGCTCGAACCAGTCCTTCGACGTGAAGGGCACCTCGCCGGTCGCGGCCTTGTAGAGCGTGACGCCGAGGGAGTAGATGTCGGCCCGGGGATCCACGGGGCGGCCCTGTGCCTGCTCCGGCGAGATGTAGTTGGGCGTGCCGATCGTCATGTCGACGCCCGTCGAGGTCGCGTAACCCGACACGGTCCGGGCGATCCCGAAGTCCGTCAGCACGGCGGACCCGTCCGATCGGAGCAGGACGTTGTCGGCCTTGATGTCCCGGTGGATGATGCCCTGGGCGTGCGCGAATTCGAGGGCCCCGGCGAGGTCCTTCCCGATCCGGACCAGGTCTGCCTCGGGGAGGGGACCTTCCCGGGCGATCCGCAGCCCCAGACCGTCGGCGCAGAGATCCATGGAGAAGTACGAATGCCCGTCCGATTCCCCCACGGAGCGAATCCGGATGATGTTCGGATGCTCGAGTTGGGAGGCGGTCTTGGCTTCATTCCGAAAGCGGGGGGCGAACTGGGGGTCGTTCGCGTAGCGCGGCTTCAGCACTTTGACGGCGACGGGGGTGCCGTCCTTCTCCCGGGCGGCAAAGACCCAGGCGAAACCGCCCTGTCCCAGCAGTTGTTCGATGGCGTATGGGCCCAACGTCTGGCCGACGAGGTCGGTCGGGGCGTTCGTCATGAGGCCTTTACAGAGGCGCGATGAGCCTCTAACTTACTGTGCTCACAACGATTAGGGAACACGAACAGATGTACGACAAGACGACGCCGGTTCGGAAACACGGGCAGCACGACAAGGACACCGGATCTGCTCCGGTGCAGATCGCGCTGCTCACCGAGCGCATCAACAGCCTCACCGGACATTTCCAGACTCACGCCAAGGATCACCACGGACGCCGCGGCCTGCTGCGCATGGTGCACCATCGCCGCCGCCTCCTGGAGTATCTGAAGCGCACGGATCTGGAACGGTACCGCCGGCTCATTACTGAGCTGGACCTCCGCCACTAAGCGGTCGGAACAGGCGTCGCGCGGGGTTGGCCGGGAAGAGCACCGGCCTAGCCCGGCGTCCTTCTATTGTGCTCTAGACAGGCGACCGAAGTGAAGCACGTCGAAAAGCAGTTCGCCGGCCGGGCCCTCCGGCTGGAGTCGGGACGGCTGGCCAAGCAGGCCGCCGGATCCTGCCTGATGCAGTTCGGGGAAACGGTGGTCCTGGCGACCGTCACGGTCTCAGACAACGTCTCCACCCTCCCGTTCTTTCCCCTCACCGTCGAATATCGCGAGAAGAGCTACGCCGCCGGCAAGATTCCCGGCGGCTTTTTGAAGCGCGAAGGCCGGCCCTCGGACGAGGAAATCCTCTCCGCGCGGGTGACCGACCGCTCCATCCGCCCGCTCTTCCCTGAGGGCTTCAAGAACGAAGTCCAGGTCTTCATCTACGTCCTCTCCGCCGACCAGGAAAATGACGCCGACGTGCTGGGAGTCACCGCCGCGTCGACGGCGCTCTCCCTGTCCAAGGTGCCATGGAATGGTCCGATCGCGGCGGTCCGCGTGGGCCGGGTCGAGGGCGCCTGGGTGCTGAACCCGACCTTCCAGCAGCTCGAGTTCTCCGACGTCGACATGATCGTCACGGGCTCCGCCGATTCCATCGTGATGGTGGAAGGTGGCACGCTCGAGCTGTCCGAGGCCGACATCGTGAAGGGCCTCCAGACGGCGCACGACGGCATCAAGGATCTCATCGCCACCCAGAAGGAGCTGATCGCCGAGACGGCGCAGCCCAAGATGGAGTGGACCAAGGTCGAGGCGCCCGCCGAGCTGGTCGCCCGCGTGAAGGCCCTGGCCGAGCCGCGGATCTCCGAGGCGCTGAACCTCGCGGTGAAGGCGGAGCGGACGCAGGCCCTCGCGGCGCTGAAACACACGATTCAGGAACAGCTGGCGGAGGAGTTCCCGGAGAATGGGAAGGACATCGCCAACACGATCGAAGAGATCGAATACCACACCATGCGGGAGCAGGTGCTCTCCCGTGGTGAGCGCGTGGACGGCCGCGATCTGGACACGGTGCGGCCCATCACCTGCGAGGTCGGCGTCCTGCCGCGTACGCACGGGTCTTCGCTCTTCACCCGCGGGCAGACGCAGGCCCTGGTGTCGGCGACCCTGGGTTCCGTGTCGGACGAGCAGCGCATTGACTCGATCGACGTTCCGCAGGAGACCACCAAGTCGTTCATGTTGCACTACAACTTCCCGCCCTTCTCCACGGGCGAAGTGAAGATGGTGCGCGGCGTCTCCCGCCGGGAAATCGGGCACGGGGCACTGGCCGAGCGCGCTCTCCAGGCGCTGTTGCCGCCCTACGAGCAGTTCCCGTACACCATCCGGATCGTCTCCGACATCCTCGAGTCGAACGGCTCGTCGTCGATGGCGACGGTCTGCGGTGGCTCACTCGCCCTGTTCGACGCCGGCGTGCCCATGACGGGCGCCTGCGCGGGCGTGGCGATGGGCTTGATCAAGGAAGGGAAGCGCGTCGCGGTGCTCACCGACATCCTGGGCACCGAAGACCACCTCGGCGACATGGACTTCAAGGTCGCGGGTACGAGGGCCGGCGTGACGTCCATTCAGATGGACATCAAGATCGACGGCCTGGATTTCGGGATCGTCACCGAGGCGCTGGAGAAGGCCAGGAAAGCCCGGCTCCACATCCTCGACATCATGGAAGCCGCCATCCCCCAGCCCCGCTCGCAGCTGTCCAAGTACGCGCCGCGGATCATCACGATCCAGATCCCGCAGTCGAAGATCGGCGACATCATCGGACCCAAGGGGAAGACCATCCGCTCGATTCAGGAGCAGACCGGCGCCGAGATCAACATCGACGACTCCGGCTTGATCACCATCTCCGCGGTGGGTGAGGGCGGCGAGCGCGCCCGCGACATCATCGGCGGAATGATTCAGACCCCCGAAGTCGGGAAGATTTACGAAGGGACCGTGAAGAGCACGACCGCGTTCGGCGCGTTCGTCGAAATACTGCCGGGCGTCGAAGGACTGCTGCACATCTCGGAGCTCCAGCACGGGCGCACCGAAAAGACCGAAGACGTGGTCAAGAAGGGCGACACCGTGAAGGTCAAGCTCCTCGAGGTGGACGAGCGCGGCCGGATGAAGCTCTCCCGCAAGGCCCTGATGGAGAAGAACTGAAGACGGTTCAGCTCGACCAGGAGATCTTCCAGACCACGGCCGACAACGGCCTGGTCGTCTGCTCCGAGCGCGTCCCCACCGTGCGCTCGGCGGCAGTGGGCATCTGGGTGCGCGCGGCCAGCGCGCACGAGGCCCGCCCCCAGATGGGGGTCTCCCACCTGCTCGAGCACATGGTGTTCAAGGGCACCGAGCGCCGGAGCGCGCAGGAAATCGCGCTGGCGCTGGAAGCCCGGGGCGGGTCCCTCGACGCCTACACGTCGCGGGACTCGACCGCATTCCAGGCTCGCGTGCTGGACGCCGATCTTCCCCGTGCCATCGACGTACTGACCGACCTGGTTCGGCGTCCCGTGCTGCGGGATGCCGACCTTCAACTCGAACGCAACGTCATCCTCGAAGAGATCTCGACGGTTCAGGACACCCCTGATGATCTGGTGTTCGACCTGTCCGCCGAGACGCTCTGGCCGGAGCATCCGTACGGGTTCTCGATTCTGGGGACCCGTGAGACCGTCGGGGCGCTCTCCACGGAGCACCTCGGCGAGCTGCATCGCCGGGCCTACCACCCCGCCAATTGCGTCATCGCCGCCGCCGGCAACTTCACCCATCAGGACCTGCTCAAGCTGGTGGAGCAGGAGGGGTGGTTCGAGCGTCCGGCGACCCCGGGTGGCCGCGTCGAAATGCCGCGGGTCACACCCGCCGTTCGCGGGGGATTCAAGCGCGTGGCGCGGGACTCGGCGCAGAGCCATCTGGTGTTCGCCACCGATACCGTTCCGTACTCGGACCGGCGGAAGTACGCCATCATGGTACTCGCGAACATTCTGGGGGGCGGCATGTCGTCGCGGCTCTTCCAGCGGGTGCGCGAGGAGCTGGGGCTGGCCTACGCCGTATACGCCTTCTCGTCATTCTTCCGCGGAATCGGGACCACCGGCGTGTATGTCGGCACCCAGCCGCAGACCGCGCAAGCGGCGGCTGACGCGATCCGCGGCGAGCTGGCGACGTTGGCCCGCGAAGGGCTGCGGGGCGACGCGCTCAAGGAAGCGAAATTGCAGACGCAGGGGCAGGTGATGCTCTCGCTGGAGAGTCCTACCGCCAAGATGTATCGTTTGGCGGGCGGGCACGTGTATGGCGAGGCCTACCGCTCCCTCGATGACGTCCTGAAGGAAATCGTCGCGCTCACCGAAGACGACGTATCGGCCGCGGCGGCTGAGTTCTTCACCCCCGAGCGCTACACCCTGGTGTGGCTCGGCCCGAATTCCTGACCAGAGCCCTGGAGAGAGCGGCATGATCGTCGGCGTCCCGAAAGAGATCAAGACCAACGAGAATCGCGTGGCCCTGGTGCCCGCCGGCGCTGAAGCGCTGGTTGCGGACGGCCATACCGTGCTGGTGGAGCAGGGCGCGGGACTCGGAAGCGGGTTCGCGGACGATGCCTACAAGACCGTGGGCGCGCAGATCGTCGCGAAGGTCGAAGACGTCTGGGCCAAGGCAGAGATGATCATGAAGGTGAAAGAGCCGATCGCGGTCGAATGGCCCCGGATGCGGAAAGGTCAGGTGCTCTTCACCTACTTCCATTTCGCGGCAGCGGAAGAGCTCACCAATGCGGTGATCGGCTCGAACGCGATCGCGATCGCCTACGAGACCGTTCAGCTCGATTCCGGCGAGCTGCCCTTGCTCACGCCGATGAGCGAGGTCGCAGGCCGGATGGCGGTGCAGGAGGGCGCCAAGTACCTCGAGAAGGTATTCGGGGGCAGCGGCATTCTCCTTGGCGGCGTCCCCGGCGTGCTCCCGGCCGAAGTGCTGATCATCGGCGGCGGCGTCGTGGGCACCAATGCGGCCAAGATGGCCGCCGGCCTCGGCGCGCACGTCACGCTGCTCGACGTCTCGCTCGACCGGCTGCGCTACCTGTCGGACGTGCTGCCGCCCAACGTCGATCTCCTGTACTCGAATCGCCACAATATTCTGGACCAGCTGAAAAAGGCGGACCTCGTGGTCGGCGCGGTGCTCCTGCCTGGCGCCAAGGCCCCCCACCTGGTCAAGCGACCCGATCTGAAGCTGATGAAGCCGGGCTCCGTCATCGTCGACGTGGCCGTGGACCAGGGTGGCTGCATCGAGACCATCAAGCCCACGACGCACGAGAACCCGACGTACGTGGTGGACGGCATCATCCATTACGCCGTGGCCAACATGCCGGGCGGCGTGCCCCGCACGTCGACGCTCGCGCTCACCAACGCGACGTTCCCGTACGCCAAGCGACTGGCCAAGCTGGGCTGGAAGGCCGCCTGCAAGGCCGACCGGGCGCTCGCGCTCGGCTTGAACGTGATCGAGGGCAAAGTCGTCTATCCGGGCGTGGCCGAGGCGTTCAACCTGCCGCTCGCCGACGCCAAGACGCTGGTTTGACCAAGGCGCCGCCCATCGTGTCGGTGCGGCGCCTGCCGCACCACGACGGGCTGTCCTTGCCCGTCCGTCAGACCGCGGGTTCGGCCGGGTATGATCTCGCCTCGGCCGAGCCCGACTTCACCGTTCAGCCCCTCGAACGCCGCCTGGTCCGTACCGGACTCGCGATCGCGATTCCCGAAGGATACGAGGCACAGATCCGTCCCCGCTCGGGGCTGGCTCTCAAGCAGGGACTCTCGCTCCCCAACACGCCCGCGACGATTGACTCCGACTATCGCGGTGAGTTGATGGTCGCGGTCATCAACCTGGGCAAGGAGCCGGTGCAGGTGACCCGGGGGATGCGGATCGCCCAGATGGTATTCCAGAAGGTCGAGCTGATGGAGCTCAAGGAAGTGGCCGAGCTGCCGCCGTCGGCCCGGGGTGAAGGGGGATTCGGCAGCACGGGGACCTGATGACGCCCCCGGTACTGTGCTATCACCGCGTCGGTGGCCCGCTGGAGCTGGGTGTCACCCGCGTTTCCCCGAAGGTTTTTCGCCGCCAGATGCACGCGCTGGCCAAGGCCGGCTGGAAGACCCTGACGTTGTCGGAGTTCTCAGCGTCAGTGGAGAGTCCCTCCTCCCCACACCCCCACGCCTTTCTTCTCTCCTTTGATGATGGATACGCCGAGTTAGCGGAGTTCGCATATCCGATCATCGCCGAAGTGGGATTCACGGCCACGACCTTTCTGATCACCGACTACATCGGCAGGTCCAACGCCTGGGACATCCAGTACACCCGGGAACCTCTGCGTCACCTCGACTGGAAGGCCATCGAGGGCTGGAAGGCCCGCGGGTTCGAGTTCGCCTCCCACAGTGCGACCCATGCGCGGCTGACGTGGCTGGACGACGTTCGCGTGACGGACGAGCTCGAACGCTCCCGCGAGATCTTGAACAAACGGCTCGGCGAGTGTTCAGCCGTGGCGTACCCATTCGGTGCCGTGGACGAGCGGGTGGCCCAACTCGCCAAAGGGGCGGGGTACTCACTCGGATTCGACGGTGTCGCTGGCATTGAAGGCGACCCGCTGCGCCTGTCGCGCGTCCCGGTCTACATGTGGGATATCGCGAATACGCCGTTCGGACTGCGAGATGACGAGCTCGGAGTGGCCGGGAGGATCATCGCCTATCTGGCCAACCGGTGTGCCGTGGGGACTTCAGTGATGAAGAAGCTTATCTCGTAGCAATCCCTCTGCCCGACGCCCGCTCCAGCATCATTTCACGTATCTCATCCAGGTTCGGCACGTAGCGCCTCGAGATCTCGTACCGCTTGTCGCCCTTCGCAAACACCTCGATCACATCCGCATGACCGACCACCCGGCTGATTTCCGGCCAGCCGAGGCGGAAGTGGCGGAAGGGGGTCATCCGCACCTGCACGCCGTCGTCGTCCATCCGGACGTACCGGCGTCTCCCCAACTGCTTGTGAAAGACGCCGAGCAGGGCGTAGGCGACACCAAGCGCATAGTAGCCGTAGATCAGGGTCGCGTGGTGATGACCTTCGGAGGCGAGGGTATACCCTTCGAGCGCCATCAGGCCGCCGACGGCGATGTCGAACCACCTGACCCAGCTGCCGACCTTCTTGGCCCGCCGGAGCTCCACGGCCGCCACTCCGAGCACCGAAACCCCCACCGCGACGTCGATCGCGCCCAGAACGGTGAGGCCGTTGTCGGTGATGTCGGTCCACCCCGCCTGCAGCAGCAGGACCGCGGCCAGGCACTCCTTGAGCGCCGACACGCGCTCATGCCGGCGCATGGCATGCGCGTCAATGAAGATGGTGCGCGGCTCCATGACGACGCGGGCGGGGGCGGGGGCGGGGGCGGGGGCGCTCAGAAGAAGAACCTCGCGGCCACCGGAATGAGCTGGGGGTGCTTCACCAACGCGTGCGCAAAAATCCGTCCGAGAGTGCGCTTGGCGGTGGGGATGGCATTGACGGTGCGCGCGAGCCCGTTGAAGAACGCATCGTCCAGGTCTTCGAGCGCCTGCTTGATGCGGTAGTACTTGAGGTGGTCGTCGCCGAGGAGCTTCATCCAATCGTCGTGGTAGCGGGAGAGCCGGCCCGCGCTGGTGTCGCCCTCGCGGATCGCGGCCGCCGAGGTCCTTCCGGCCAGCCGGCCCGCCTTCATCGCGTTGACGATGCCGCCCCCTGAGAGGGGGTTCACCATGTGGGCCGCGTCACCCGCGATCAGCGTCCCGTCCGCGAACGTGCGCTTCACGGTGGTGTGGACGATCACGCCGCCCACGGTGTAGCCGGTCTTTGCTCCAGCGGGATACCGGTTGGCGATCCAGTCGTCGAGGTAGCCACGCGCCGACCGGCCATCGGCCTTCAGGGCGACGATGCCGAGGCCGACGTTGGCCACGCCGACACTCTTCGGAAACACCCAGGCGTATCCACCGGGTGCGACCTGATCCCCGAACTGCAGGTAGATGGCGTCGGGGTCGAAATCGATGCCCTGGACCACGTACTGCGCGCACGACTCCATGTCACGCGCCGGAACGCGGGTATCGAGCCCGGCCCAGCGGCCGACCATGGTCTCGACGCCATCGGCGCCGATGACGACGCTGGCCCTGAGCGTTTCCACCCCCCGGGCCCCCCGGGTGTCCACCACCCACCGCTCTCCCTCGCGCCGCATCCCGGTGACTTCCGTCCCCACCCGCACCTCGGCTCCTTCGCTCACCGCCTGGGCGGCGAGATGGGCGTCGAAGCGAGTCCGGTCGAGCACCCAGCCGACGTCCCGTTCGGCCACCTTCACCTCGGTGCCGTCGGGCGCCCAGAAGATGACCTTGGTGATCTTCCGGGCCGTCCAGGATGCTCCGGTGGGATCGGCGAACTCACGCAGTCCCGCGTCCCCGACGCCTTCCGCGCAGCGCACGGGGGCGCCGATGGCACGGTCACGTTCGAGGAGCACCACGGACAGCTCGGGGGCGGCGCGCTTCGCCTCCGCCGCCGCGACACTCCCGGCGGGACCCCCTCCGACAACCAGCACGTCGACGTCAGGCATGGATCAGGCGGCGGCGCGGTTGGGGACCATCGAGAGGGCGCCGACGGGGCAGGGCGCTATGCACTTCCGGCATCCGGTGCATGCCACCTCATCCACGACCAGGTCGGCCAGGGCCAGATGTATGGCTTCAGGTGGGCACAGGGGTAGGCAAAGGCCGCACCGGTCGCAAAGGGATAGGTCGACCACGGCGATTTCCGTCGGACGGACGTGGGTACGCATAGGCCGGAACGCTAAGTGCTGCATCAGGATGCGTCAAGTAATGGCCATGCTTTGACTTACGCGATTCCCTTCTACGTAATCCAATCTTCCATTTCTGTCACCCAAGGCGCAAAGCGGGTGTCATCCTGAGCGAGCGCGCGAACGCGCGCGCAGCGAAGAGCTTGCCCTGAGCGCGGCGAAGGGACCCCGCCGGGGGGCTAGGGGAGTACGGGCATGCGAGCCATTCGCCATGTGGTTTCCAAGCACCAGCATCGTCAAGACCCACGTTGTCGAGACTGAGCCAGCGGGGTCCTTCGCGCCTTCGGCGCTCAGGATGACACCCGCGCCGTCTTGATAGAGGAAGGAAAAGAAGGGAAGTTCCCGGTGCGCCGTCATGCGCAGTCCACTTTTTCGGAGGGGCAGTCCTCATGCGTAAGCTCTTGACGGCGGCGCTGCTGCTCGCCGCTTCTCCCGCCGTGGCTCAGAAGTCCGCCCCTCCTCTCAACGTCGATTCTCTGCGCGCCAACCTCTTTGCCTTGGCTGCGGATTCCATGGGTGGCCGCCAGACCGGCTCGTTGGGTGACTGGAAGGCGCAGGAGTGGGTCGCTGCCGAATTGAAGGCGGCGGGGTGGCTACCCGCCGGCGAGAATGGCGGCTACTTCCAGGTGGTCCCGTTCATTCATATCTCCGCCGACCCCGCCGCGTCACTTTCCGCCGGCGGTGAGACCTGGTCGGTGGGGAAGAACCTGCTCCCCCTTGGTCCGCAGGTCACACACGACTTTGCCGCCGTGCCGACCGTGTACGGCGGATCCATCGATCAACCGGAGAGCTGGCCCGATTCCGCGACGGTGGCAGGGCGGGTGGTGGTGTTCTCGGTCCCCGATTCGATCAAGAGCTTCCGCCCCATGTTCGCGGCGTTCCAGCCGATCACGGTTCACGCCGGGATCGCCCAGGCGGCGGGCATCGTGATGGCCGGGTACGACCGTCTTCCACCCGACGTCATTCCCCAGATTCTGGCGGGTCGAGTCACGACGGACACGACGCCCATCACGTCGAAGCTCACGCCCCGGTTCCTGGTCGCGCCGCGGTCTCTCGATGCCCTCTTTGGTCCCAAGCCGAAGGTCGGCGCCGTGGGCGCCCCGGTATCCGGCTCGCTCCGGTGGCTCCGGCAGCCCCTCGACCATCCGGCCCGCAACATCATCGCCAGGCTCCCGGGATCGGATCCCGCCCTGCGGGGCGAGTACGTGTCCATGAGCGCGCACCACGACCACGTCGGGTTCACCGGTCTGCCGGTGGACCATGATTCGGTGTACGCCTACAACCGGGTGGTGCGCCCCATGGGGGCCGATTCGCCCCAGCGTCCCGCGACCCCGGCGGAGGAGACCCGCGTGAAGGCCCTTCGGGACTCGGTCCAGAAGGTGGCGGGGGACCGTCCCGACTCGATCTTCAACGGGGCGGACGACGATGGCTCGGGCACGGTGGGACTCATGGCGGTCGCCCGTTCCCTGGCAGCCGCTCCACATCCGCGCCGGTCGATCCTCATCGTCTCCCATGCCGCGGAAGAGCGGGGTCTCCTGGGGTCCGCCTGGTTCACCGATCACCCGACGGTACCCAGGGACTCGATCGTCGGTGAGATCGACATGGACATGGTGGGGCGCGGGAATGCGAGCGATTTGCCGAAGGGTGGCCCCGGTTACCTGGAGGTCGTGGGCGCCAAACGGTTGTCGACCCAATTTGGGGAGCTGTTCGAAAAGGTGAACGCCGGGGAGGCGCAGCCCTTCACGTTCAACTATGAGTTCGACGTGCCGGGGCATCCGCTCCAGTACTACTGCCGGGCCGACCACTACAGCTACGCGCGGTTCGGGATCCCGGCCACCGCGATCTCGCGGGGGGAGCACGCCGACTACCACCAGGTGACCGACGAGGCGGAGTACATCGACTACGCCGTTCTGGCTCGGGTCGCGACCCTCGCCAGAGATTTCGCGGTGGCGGTCGCCAATCTCGACCATCGGCCGGTGGTGGACGGACCCCGGCAGAGCGATCCGCACGGTCCCTGCCGGCAATAAGGGGACTTCGTCAAACATCAGTATTGCTTGCAGTTAGGGCATTTGTTACCTTGGGGGCGCTTAGCTAGCGCCCCCCTTTTCCTTTGCCCCTGACTGCCTGTGCCATTTAGCTGGAAGAATCTCAAATTTGGTGCCTGGAGCCCCGCGAACGAGATCGCCGTCGATCTCGGCACGGCGAATACGCTTGTCTACGTGAAGGGCGAAGGCATCGTCCTGAATGAGCCCTCGGTGGTCGCGATCGAAAAAGCGACCGGCAAGATCAAGGGCATCGGACTCGAAGCGAAGCGCATGCTCGGGCGCACGCCCGACGGCATTCTCGCGGTGCGTCCGCTGAAGGACGGCGT
This sequence comes from Gemmatimonadales bacterium, assembly GCA_035553475.1. GTDB lineage: Bacteria > Gemmatimonadota > Gemmatimonadetes > Gemmatimonadales > GWC2-71-9 > 40CM-2-70-7. Next base: position 9,258 of record DATNDQ010000069.1, on the reverse strand, counting down.
CATCGCCGACTTCGACGTCACCGAGAAGATGCTGCGCTTCTTCCTCAAGACCATCATCGACCGGCATCTCTTCCGCGTGAAGCCGAAGGTGATCGTGTGCGTCCCTTCCGGGATCACCGAAGTGGAGAAGCGCGCGGTGCGCGACTCCGCGCAATCGGCGGGCGCGAAAGAGGTCTACATGGTGGCGGAGCCGATGGCGGCCGCCATCGGGGTCGGTCTCCCCGTCGAGACGCCGACCGGCAACATGGTGATCGACATCGGCGGCGGGACGACGGAGATCGCGGTCATCGCGCTGTCGGGCATCGTGTCGGATACGTCGATCCGGACGGGCGGGGATGAGCTGGATCAGGCGATCGTCCAGTTCATGCGCAAGAACTACAATTTGCTGATCGGCGAGCCCACCGCGGAGCAGATCAAAATCCAGATCGGCTCGGCGGCGCCGGTGGGTGAAGAGCGGGAAATGGAAGTGAAGGGGCGCGACCTGGTCTCGGGCATTCCGAAGATCGTGCGCGTGCATTCGAGTGAAGTGCGCGAAGCGGTACAGGAGCCGATCCAGCAGATCGTGGACGCGGTCCGGCGCGCGCTGGAAATCACACCTCCCGAGCTCGCCTCCGACATCGTGGACCGCGGCATCGTCATGACGGGTGGCGGGGCGCTCATCCGCGGCCTCGACGTGCTCCTGCAGCAGGAAACCGGACTGCCCATCCACCTGGACGAAGATCCGATGACCTGCGTGGTACGCGGGGTCGGCCGGATCCTGGACGATCCGGAGAAATACCGCAACGTCCTGACCACTTGAGGCGGGGATGACCATCGAGGCCGAACGGTATGGATCGCGGGCGGATACGCTCGTCTTCCTCGGATGCCTCGTCCTCTCCGTCGTCGCGATGACCGTCCCGGATTCCATCCGGCGTCCGTTCAGCCAGGCCCTGCGTCAGACGATTCTCGCTCCACTGCTCGCCCTGCAGGAAGAAACCGCCACGCTGAAGACCTCCCGGGCCCACGTCGACGAGATCACGGCGCAGCGGGATTCCGCCATGCTCGCGGCGACTTTCCTGCCCGAGCTCCGCTCTGAGAACGCCCGTCTCCGCAGTCTGCTGGGACTCGGCCAGCGCCTCGCCACCGGGTACATCCCGGCCGAGGTCCTGCACGAATCGGGTCCCACGGATCCGCTCACGTTTCTCGTGTCCGCCGGGCGGAGGGATGGCGTGAAGACGCTCGACCCGGTCGTCAGCCCCGGCGGCCTGGTCGGCGTGGTGTCGGCGGTGGATGAACAGACGAGCGTGGTGGCGACCTGGGCGCACCCGGAGTTTCGCGCGGCGGCGATGGCGCTGGATGGCAGTGTCTACGGCATCGTTGCGCCGCACGGCACGGAAGGGCCGGGGATCTGGCTGCTCGAGCTCCAAGGGATTCCGTACCGCTCCGTGGTGCCGGAGAGTACGCTCATCGTGTCGTCCGGCCTCGGGGGCGTGATTCCGCGCGGCATCCCGATCGGCACGGTGATCGGCCCGGGCGCGGATAACGAGCACTGGGAGCGGACCTACCTGCTGCGCCCGGCGGTGCACCCCGCGGCCGTGACGCACGTGATGATCTTGACCGGGACGACCAAGGGGAACGGAAATCTCCGCGACCTCTTTCAGGACGAAGGCAAGAGTCCATGAGGCGAACGGACAAGTACCGGTTCTGGTTCGTGCTCGCCGGGCTCGTGCTGCTGCACTTCTCGGTGCGGAGCCGCCTGGGTGACGACCGCATCGCGCCCGATTTTCTCCTGCTCGCGCTCCTGATGTACACGATCCGCGCGGCTCCCGGACCATCCGCGGGAGCGGGATTCATCGTCGGCATCATCCGAGATGCGCTCACACCGGCGTCATTCGGCGCGAGCGCGCTGGCGCACACGCTGGTGGGCTACATCTCCTCCTGGTCCAAGGCGGTGTTCTTCGCCGAGAACCTGTTCGTGAATGGCTGCATTTTCTTCGGCGGCACCTGGATCCGGAACCTCGTGGTGTCTCTCGCCTCCGGCGAATTGAAGGGCCAGACGCTGGTCTGGGAGCTCCTCGTATGGTCTCCCCTGCAGAGTCTCATGACGGCGCTGGTCGGTGTGCTGGTGCTGATCGTGCTGGGCCGGTGGTTGTCGGTCCGGTTCACTGACGCATGAGCACCCCGTTTCACCCGTTTGCCCTCGACCGCCGCTACCGGCTGGTGCGGTTGGTGGTGCTCCTCGTCTTCACGGTCCTGATCGTCGCCTTCTTCCGCACGCAAATCCTCGGATACAGCCGGTACCGCCTCCAGTCCGAGACTAACCGCCTCAAGGAAATCGTTCTTCCGGCACCGCGCGGGCTGATCCTCGACCGGAACGGCAAGGTGCTGGCCGACAACATTCCCGGGTACACGATCTCGCTGCTGCCGGACGACACCGCGAAGCTGCACAGCCGGCTGCTGCAGATCGCGCCGTTCGCGGATCTCGACTCGGAGGCGATCGCGCGCGTGCTCGAGCGGTTCCTGCGAGCGCCCTATCAGCCCGCGCTGGTGATGGCCAACGCGCCGGCAGACCTCGTGGCACAGCTCGAAGAGCGCCGCCTCAACATTCCCGGGCTGTTCATTCAGGCCGAGCCACGCCGGTACTACCCGGACTCGGGAGCGGCCGCGCATCTCCTGGGGACGGTCGGTGAGGTCACGGAAGACGAGCGCAACTCGCCGCGGTATGCGGGCCTCCGGCTGGGCGCCCTGGTGGGGAAGACGGGTCTCGAGCGCGAGTACGACGATTCCTTGCGAGGGCAGGACGGGCAGCGGTTCGTCGAAGTGAGCGCGGTCGGAAGAGTCGTGCGCGAGGTCGGTGCGGCGCCGACGTTGCCCCCGGTCCCCGGGGCCATCATCCGCACCACGATCGACCTCGATCTCCAGCGGTACGTGTCGAAGGTCTTCCCGCCCGGGCAGCGGGGCGCCTTGATCGCGATGAACCCGAATACCGGTGAAGTGCTCGCCCTGTACAGCGCGCCGGGCTATGACCCGAACGCGTTCGTGGGGGGAATCGATGCGGACACCTGGAAAAAGCTGAACGACAATCCGGCGAATCCGTTCTTCGATCGCGCCATCCAGGCGCGATATCCGCCGGGATCCACCTGGAAGCTCCTGGTGGCGGCGATCGGGTTGAGGCGGGGCATCGTCACGATGAACTCCCGCATGCCGATTCCGTGCACCGGCGGGCTGCAGTACGGCAATCGCTACTTCCGGTGCTGGGAGCCGCGCGGCCACGGTGATCTGACGCTCTCGCAGGCGATCGCTCAGAGCTGCGACGTCTACTTCTATCAGCTCGGCCTGAAGCTTGGCCTGACGTCGCTTCTGGAGGACGTGAATTCCCTGGGGTTCCGGGCCCGTTCAGGCATTGATCTCCCCGGCGAGATCACCCCCGAGTTCCCGAGTGGCACTGAGTACTACGACCGGCTGTACGGCGCCCGGCACTGGACGTCCGCGGTGACGTTGAATCTCGCCATCGGCCAGGGAGAGAACGCGCAGAGCCTGATCGATATGGTGCGTCTCTACCAGATGTTGGCGAGTGACGGGAAGTCCCGCGCGCCATATGTCGTCCATCCGCTGCAGACCCCCACGGAAGATCTCGATCTCTCGCAGGATCAGATCGAAGGGCTGCGAAAGGCGATGATCGGGGTGTTGCAGGAGGGGGGGACCGCGCGCGCCGCCCGGCTGGGTGACGTCACCATCGCGGGGAAGACCGGTACGGCCCAGAACCCGCACGGCCCCAATCACGGGTGGTTCATTGCGTTTGCGCCGGCGGAGAAGCCGCAGATCGTCGTGGGCGCCATCATCGAGTTCGCGCGGGAAGGCCCGTATGTGGCGCCGCTCGTCACGCGCGTGATTGCCCGCTATCTGGGGGTCGATTCCACCCTGGCGAACAATGCCACCTTCCGGCTGCCGGCCGATTCGGCGCCGCACGAGGTGCGGACGCTGCCGCCCGGCGCCGAGCCGACGCCGTTCGATACGACGACGAAACCCGATTCGGTCATCAAGCCCGATACGACACGCCATGGCCGGTAGGTCCCAGGGGCTCGACCGGTCGCTGGTCGCAGTGACGCTCCTGCTCTGCGCCTATGGCCTCGCCACCCTCTATTCGGCCGGCCAGACCGACGTCCCAACCGTCGCCGCCACCATCTGGCACAAGCAGATCGTGTGGCTGGCGCTGGGATTCGGAGCGGCGCTCTTCACCTTCCGGCTCTCCCCGCGGATGCTCGAATGGGCGACCCCCTACGTCTATGGCATCGTCGCCTTTGTTCTGGCGCTGACCCTGGTCATCGGCAGGGGGGCGGGCACCGCGGCGAGCGAAAAGTCCTGGATCGCGATCGGGGGCATCCGGCTCGGGCAGCCGGCGGAACTCGCGAAACTCGCCGTGATCCTGATGCTGGCACGGTGGCTCGCCGAGCGAAAGGAGCCGCCGGCCACGCTCCGGGACCTGATCGTGCCCTGCCTCATCCTGGGATTGCCGTTCCTGCTGGTGGTGCTCCAGCCCGACCTGGGGAGCGCCATCGTGTTCATCGCGATCTTCTTCGCGATGCTGGCGTGGTCGGGGACCAAGATGTCCCTCCTGGTGATGCTGGGGTCGCCGGCGATCGGCTTGGTGCTGGCGTTCTCGACCGTGGCGTGGGGGGCATGGATGGTCCTGCTCTTCGGGCTGTTGCTCCTGTGGCGCCCGTACGTGTGGGAGGGGCTGGCGGTCATGCTGGGGAACTTCGCCATGGGGGTGATCGCCTTGCCCTTCTGGCGACACCTGGCGCCCTACCAGCAGAACCGGCTGCTCGTCTTTCTCAATCCCGACGTAGACCCGAGAGCTACCGGGTGGCACGTGATCCAGTCCAAGGTGGCGATCGGGTCCGGGGGCCTCCTGGGGAAGGGATTCACCCTCGGGACCCAGAAGCGACTGGCCTTCCTGCCAGCCCAGCACACGGATTTCATCTTTTCGGTGGTCGGGGAGGAGCTGGGCTTTCTCGGCGTGCTCGTGGCCCTGGTGCTCTTCATGTGGCTGCTCCTCGCCCTCATCCGGATCGCCCGGCGTGCCACCGATCCCTTCACCAGTCTGTGCGTGCTGGGGATCGCCGGCATGTTGTTCACGCACGTGGTCGAAAACGTCGGCATGACCGTCAACCTCCTGCCCATCACCGGCATTCCCCTCCCATTTTTCTCCTACGGCGGGTCCTTCCTGCTCACCTGCTTCCTCGCGGTTGGTATTTGCCTGCGGGTGGCGTACGAATCCCGGCAATCGGGGTATATCAGCCCAGGACAATAGGTTAGACGCTCAGGGCTGGCGTTGCGAGAGGGGGTCTCCTACTTTGTCCGCTTCCTATCTGCCCTGGGTGTGAATGGCCTGGTTCAAGAAGGAGCGCAAACCCCGTACATCCGAGCGCATCAAGCTCGAAATCCCTCCCGACGCCTGGGAGAAGTGCGAGGAATGCGGCCATATCGACATCAAGGAGAAGTTCCTCCGGGCCTTGAATGTCTGCCCCAACTGCGGCCACCACCGCCGGATTCCGGCGCAGGAGTACATCGACCTCCTCGTGGACGAGGGGTCGTGGCACGAGACCGAGACCAAGCTCAAGTCCGCCGATCCCCTGAAATTCGAGAATTACGCCAACCGGCTGGAAGCCTCCGTCAAGAAGGCGGGACCCCTCGATGCCATCAGGACGGGGTTCGCCCGGCTCGAGGGCATCGCGATCAACCTGGGGGTCATGGATTTCGCGTTCATGGGGGGCTCGATGGGCGCGGTGGTCGGGGAGAAGATCGCCCGGCTCACCCGGCGCTCGATCGACAAGCGGGTCCCTTTGATTCTCGTGTCGGCCTCGGGTGGCGCCCGAATGCAGGAAGGGGTCCTTTCGCTCATGCAGCTCGCCAAGACGTCGGTCGTCCTGGCGGAGCTTGCGGCCAAGCGCATCCCGTACGTGTCGATCCTGACCAACCCGACCACGGGGGGGGTGTCGGCCTCCTTCGCCATGCAGGGTGACGTCGTACTGGCGGAGCCGGGGGCGGTGATCGGATTCGCTGGTCCCCGGGTGATCAAGCAGACCATCGGCCAGGACCTCCCCGAGGGCTTCCAGACGGCGGAGTTCCTGCTGGACCACGGCATGGTGGATTCGGTCGTTCCGCGGGGCGAGCTCCGCGAGACTACCGCCCAGCTCCTTCGGCACATGGCCGGCCGGCGCCCGGCGGAGGCCGCTGACTGAGTCGGTACGACGACGCCGTCCGTTTTCTCTTCGCACGACAAGCCGGCCGCATCAAATGGAGCCTCGGGCCCACCGAGGGGCTGCTCGACGTCCTGGGGCATCCCGAGCACCACTTTCCGAGCATCCACGTCGGGGGAACGAACGGGAAGGGGAGTACCTGCGCCTTCCTGACGGCCGATCTGCGCTCGCGAGGCTTCAAAGTCGGGCTCTACACATCCCCGCACCTGGTCTCGGCCACCGAGCGGATCCTGGTGGATGGCGTCCCGATTTCCGAGGACGCATTCGCCCAATGGACCGGCATCCTCCGCCCCCACATCGCGCGCCTCGAGGCCAGCTTTTTCGAGTGTCTGACCGCGATCGCCTTCGCGGATTTTGCCGCTCGCCACGTGGACATCGCCGTCGTCGAAGTGGGGCTCGGTGGCCGGCTCGATGCCACGAACGTCATCACCCCCCTGGCGAGTGTCGTGACCAAGATCGCCCTGGAGCACACGGACTATCTGGGGCCTGACCTGACCAGTATTGCCAAGGAAAAGGCCGGGATCGCGAAGCCTGGGGTGCCTTTTGTCACCGGCGAGCAAGATCCCACGGTGCTGGGGGTGTTGAGGGCTGAGGCCGAGCGTCGGGGTGCCGGACCCGTCATGCACGTTTCCCGTTTCCCGCTTCCCGCTTCCCGCCTCTCGCTTGGGTTGAGGGGTCCCCACCAGGCCCAGAACGCCGCCGTCGCCCGGGCCGCGCTTCGCGTACTCCCCGAGCCCTTCGGTCTCCCCGGCACCGAGATCCCCGCCTCTTTCGCTGACGCGTTCATCCCAGGGCGGTTCGAAGTACGGGGGAGCTGGATATTCGACGTGGCGCACAATCCGGACGGGATGGAAATCCTGGTCTCGGCGCTCGAGGAAGCGCGCCCCCGGCGCCCCCTTCACGCTCTGGTGGGCATCAGGAACGACAAGGAGTGGCGGCCCATGCTCGAGCGGATCTTGCCGGCGGTGGACCGGCTGATTCTGACCGTGGCGCCAACGGTGCCCGATCATCAGCGCTGGCTGGCGCGCGATCTGGCGGGGTGGGCGGACGAGCGGGTCATCGGTCAGCCGGTGGTGTTCGAGCCGGACTTCACGCGCGCGTTGGAGATGGTGCAGGAGGGTGCCGCCACGACGTTGGTGACGGGCTCATTTCACACCGTCGGCGACGTGCTCGCCGCCTTGCCCGGGTTTGCGCCAGTCGGCTAAATTGTTGTGATGCAAGGGAAAGCGCTTCCCGGCTTCCGTGATTTCTACCCTGACGAACTGGCACTCCGCAATCACATCTTCGCTACCTGGCGAGGGGTAGCGGCGCGTTACGGCTTCGAGGAATACGACGGTCCCCCTCTGGAACCCCTCGAGCTGTACACCCAGAAGTCCGGGGAAGAGATCGTTGGGCAGCTCTACAACTTCCGCGACAAGGGGGACCGGGACGTCGCGCTGCGGCCCGAGATGACCCCGACGCTGGCCCGCATGGTCGGGGCTCGCGCGCAGGCCCTGAAGAAGCCCATTCGCTGGTTTTCCATCCCCCAGCTCTTCCGGTACGAACGACAGCAGCGGGGCCGGCTTCGAGAGCACTTCCAGCTGAACATGGACCTGATCGGCGAGGCGGGGCCGTTGGCGGACGCCGAGCTGATCGCCGCGGCCATCGACATCATGCGGGGGTTCGGGCTCTCTGCCAAAGACGTGCAGGCCAGAATTTCGGATCGCCGGGTGCTGAAAGCGCTGCTCCTGGGGAATGGACTGACGGAGGCGCAGCTCCCGATCGCGTTCGCCGCCATCGACAAGGCAGAACGGGATCCGATGGACGTCTTGTCGAGGAAGCTGGAAGAGGCGGGAGTGGGGAAGCGGGAAGTGGGAAGAGTGTTCGAGGTGGCGGCGCTTCGGGACTGGAGCGCGGTCAAGGACGCGCTGGGGAAGGTTCGCGGTGGGGCCGAGGCGGGGGAGCCACTCGAGCAGTCCCTCAGTGCTCTGAGGGCAATGGGGCTCGGCGACTTCGCGACCGTGGACATGACCATCGTCCGCGGCCTCGCCTACTACACCGGAACGGTGTTCGAGCTGTTCGATACCGGACGTACCTTGCGGGCCATCTGCGGCGGTGGCCGGTACGACGGGCTCCTGAAGGCGCTCGGGGGCATCGACCTTCCCGCACTCGGATTCGGGATGGGCGACGTCGTGCTGGGGGAGCTGCTCAAGGAGCGGGAGAAGGGCGCCGCCAAGGCGGGAGTCGTACAGGCCTTTCTGGTCGGAATCTCCGGCGAGGACATGCCCTTCATCCTCGAGTTGGCTCACCACCTTCGCGACCAGGGGATTGGTGTCGAGTACGCGCTCAAGCAGGGCAACATCCGGAAACAGCTCGAGCTGGCGGCCGCACGCGGCGCCGCGCGCGCGGTGATCCTCGGCCCTGATGAACGCGCCGCCGGTGTGGCCGTGGTGCGGGACCTCAACGCGGGTACCGAAGTGAAGGTGCCCCTGACCTCGATTCGAAACGGATCATTCCAGTAATGGCTCAAGCGGAGAAGATCACGCCACGCGCGAAGGATTTCAGCGAGTGGTACAACGACGTGATCATGCAGGCCCAGCTCGCGGACTATTCCCCCGTGCGCGGCTGCATGGTCATCCGTCCCCTCGGCTACCGGATCTGGGAGCTGATGCAGCGGGCGCTGGACGACATGTTCAAGGCGACGGGGCATCAGAACGCGTACTTCCCGCTCTTCATTCCCCAGAGCTTCCTGTCCAAGGAGGCCGAGCACGTCGAGGGGTTTGCGAAGGAAGTCGCGGTGGTCACGCACACGCGACTCAGGGCGACGGGAAAGACCGGAGCGGACGCCGTCGAGCCTGACCCCGCATCCGAGCTGGAAGAGCCGCTCGTCGTGCGCCCCACGTCCGAGACGATCATCTACGCGATGTTCGCGAAGTGGATCCAGAGCTATCGCGACCTGCCCCTGCTGATGAACCAGTGGTGCAACATCGTCCGCTGGGAGCTTCGGACCCGCCTGTTCCTCCGGACCACGGAGTTC
>DATNDQ010000068.1:0-3678 GCA_035553475.1 Gemmatimonadales bacterium | reverse complement strand
GGCGTGGCATCCCCCTGGGCGCACGCCATCGCCGGAGCCGCTGTCGGATCCTTCTATCAGGGTGAGAAGCGCGGCCGGGTCATCACCCTCGCGGCTATCTGTGCCGCAGCGCCCGATCTCGACCTCATCGGCTGGCCCCTCGGCATCTCACCAGAGTCACTCCTCGGCCACCGCGGGCTCACCCACTCGATCCCGTTCGCTATCCTGCTCGGCGGACTCGCGACCATCTTCTTCCTGCCCTCGCTGGTTCGACGCGAACGGATCGCCGCGGCGTGCCTGCTGATGCTGGCGACAGCGACGCACAGTATCCTCGATGCGATGACCAGCTATGCTCCAACGGGTCCCGCCTTCTGGGCGCCATTCACGAATCAACGATATCGATTCTCGTGGACGCCGCTCACGGGGATCGGTGGCGTGCACACCGATTTCGGCCGGGAATTCCTGTTCGTGTGCCTGCCCGCGCTGGGGCTCATCGCGCTGATCGAGTGGCGCCGGCGAACGGCTTCCACCGCGACGTAACTACCGTTTGGCGCGCCAAACGGCGCGGTGTTCCGCCTTACCGCTGGTAACCGAGGACCCTACTTTCGTCCCATGACCGTCAAGTCGCTTGGACGCCCCGTGTTCGCGGCAAGTCTGATTGCGTGCGGCGCCGCCGGCGTCGCGCTGCGCAACGTTCTCGTGTACGAGACATTCGACCGTTCGCCCGCGCACACGCTGATCGCCATCGTCACCGGTGTCCTCCTCGTCGTCGCCGGCATCGGAGTCCTGTCTCGATTCAGAGTCGCCGCCTCCGTCCTGGCGCTGGTCGTGCTCCTCCTCTGGGACCTCATCTACAACCTCCCCGGGATCGTGACCGCGCCGCGGAATGAAGATTCCTGGCTGGAGCTGGGCATGGCGACCATGGTCGTCGTGGGTGCCTGGCTCTTGACCGGCACCGGGCGGATCCGCGTGGCGCGGACGATCTTCGGCCTCGCATTGATCCCGGTGGGACTCTCGCATTTCTTCTTCTGGAAGGTCACCCTGGGCCTGGTTCCGGCCTGGATGCCGGCGCCCCAGGTGTGGGTCGCCCTCGTCGGCGTCGCCCACATGGCGGCCGGCCTTGGCGTGCTCCTCGGCATCGTGCCGAAGCTGGCGGCGATGCTGGAAGCGGGCCAGCTGATCGTGTTCGCGTTTCTCGTCTGGCTGCCAAAGGTGATTGCGACACCCCACCAACAGTTCTACTGGACCGAGATGCTGGGGACTCTCCTCATCGGGGCGGCGGCATGGGTCATGGCCGATGCCCTGCCGGACGGGCGGTGAGCGACCTCTACGCCAGAAGCGTCTTCTTTGTGGAGAACGCGGAACGGGCCCTGCACTTCTATAAGGAAGAGCTGGGCTTCGCCCAGGATTGGAGCTATCCGGAGGGCGGGCCCGCGTGGGTTTGCCAGGTTAGCCTCCTGGGCTTCGAATTGATTCTGAATCAGACCGATGAGGAAACGAGCGACCGCGCCGGACGTGGCCGCCTGTTCATCGGTCTGGAAGACGACCAGGGCGAGCCCCTGATCAAGCATCTGGCGTCGATGGGAGTGCACCCGGAGCGCCGGGAATGGGGACGCCCCACCATGGTGATCAAAGACCCCGACGGCAACGAGCTGTTCTTCTGGATGCCCAAAGACGAGTGGCCGGGACTGTGAAGATCCAATTTGGGCGCGTGCTCTTCGCGGTGACGATCATCGCGCTGGGCATCCTGGACCTCGTGTACCGGGACACGTTGATGTGGAAGGTGCTCCCCAAGAGCCTGCCCGTATCGACGACGACCGCTTTTGCTCTCACTACCGGTGCGTTACTGATCGCAGCAGGGGCCGGTCTGCTCGTTCCGAAATTCCAGTTGGTGGCCTCCCGGGTGTTGCTGGTCTTCCTCTTCGCATGGGACGTCTTGATCGGGATTCCGCCGGTCATCGAATCACCGGGCACTGAGGTGAGGTGGCTGGTCCTTGGGATGATGACGATCGTGCTGATGGCGGGTTGGCTCCTGGCGGGCAAAGGGCAGGTCGCCGCCGCCCGCACCATCGTGGGCCTCGCACTCCTCCCGGTCGGGCTCTCTCACTTCTCGTATCAGCAGGCCACGCTCGATCTCGTCCCCCTCTGGATGCCGGCGCGCCTGTTCGTGGTCTACGTGGTCGGTGCCGCGCACGCAGCCGCCGGAGTTGGCTTGTTGTTCGGCGTCGTCCCTCGCCTGGCGGCCAGAATGGAGGCCGGGATGCTGTTGGCGTTCGCGGTGCTGGTCTGGATCCCCAGGGTTATCAGCAGCCCGGCAACGCATTTCAACTGGACCGAGCTGCTCGGGACCGTGATGATCGGCGCCGCGATGTGGGTGGTGGCTGATTCCTGGAAACCGTGATTTGGCGGGCATTTTATATGCCTTGACAAGTATATACTGCTATACGCATATTCGGTCCATGGTATCCGTCTTCGACATCATCGCCGAGCCCAACCGCCGGGCGATCCTGACCCTCCTGGCGTCCGCCGAACGGACGGTCGGAGAGATCGAACGCCGGCTGCGGATGTCCCAGCCTGCCGTGTCCAAGCACCTGCGGGTGCTCCGGGACGCGGGACTGGTGGAATGCACGGTCGATGCGCAGCGGCGGGTCTACCGGGTCAAGCCGGAAGCGTTGCGCGAAGCGGATACCTGGCTCGAACAGTTCCGCCGATTCTGGTCCGGTCACGTGGACGCCCTCGAGCGTCATCTCGACCGGATGCATCCGCCCACACGAAGGAAGGGGCCACGCTCATGACCGATCGCACGCGATACGCCCCGGGCCCCGTCAGCAAAGCGGAGGTCCGCAAGGGTGGCGAGCAATGGACGCTCATTCTCGTCAAGGAGCTCCGCCACGCGCCGGCGCTGGTCTGGCATGCGCTGGTCGATCCCGCCCAGCTCCGCGAGTGGGCTCCCTATGAAGTCGAAGGTGATCTGGAGCAGGTCGGCTCGGCGCTCAAGCTCACCTGGACAGGGACCGGCGCGGTCACCGAGGCGAAGGTGCTGCGGGTGGATCCCCCCAGGGCGCTCGAGTACGCCGACACGAAATGGGAGCTCGAGGCGATGGGCGGCGGGACCCGTCTGACATTGTGGGCCACCATCGACCGCCGCTTCGTCTCCTGGGGCGCGGCGGGATGGCACATCTGTTTCGACGTGCTGGATCAACTGCTCTCGGGCGCTCCGATCGGCCGGATCGCCGGAGAAGAGGTCATGCAGCTCGACGCCTGGCAGCGCCTGCGCGGCGAATACACCAGGCAGTTCGCAACCGAGTAGTCACACCAACACCTGAGGGGAACATGAACATCGTGCTTTGGATTCTTCAGATCGTGCTGGCCTTCTACGGCGTGAGTGGCGGCATCTGGACCCTGCGCATGGCCCCGAAGTTGGGCGCGGCGTCGACGAACACCCTCCCTGCCCCGGCCTGGTCGGCGGTCGCGGCGCTGCAAATGCTGTTTGGTCTTGGGCTGGTCGTGCCGGGGGCGATCGGCGTGATGACCGGACTCACCGCCATCGCGGCGGTTGGGCTGGCCATCGTCATGGTCGGTTCTGCCTCGATCGTGCTCGGCAAGGCTCGCACGTCGGTGGGAATGCTGTGGGCGGTGTTGCCCGCCCTCGCGGCCCTCTTCGTGGCCTATGGACGGACGGTGCTGCGGCCGTTCTGA
>DATNDQ010000067.1:0-20285 GCA_035553475.1 Gemmatimonadales bacterium | reverse complement strand
CTCCTTGCCCCCGCCGGAAGCCTCGATGCCGTTCGTGCCGCCCTCGGGAACGGCGCCGATGCGATCTACCTCGGCGTCGACAAGTTCAATGCCCGGGACGAAGGCGCCCAGCTGACCCTGGATGACCTCGAGCAGTCGTGCCGCCTGGCGCACGCGCATGGAGCCAGGATCTACCTCACTTTCAACATCCTCTTCAAACCCGCCGAGCTGCGCGACGCGCTGCACCACCTCGGCGAATGCATCGACCGCGGCATCGACGCCGCCATCGTCCAGGACCTCGGCGCCGTGCGGCTCATCCACCAGGTGTACCCTCGCCTGGAAGTACACGGCTCCACGCAGATGACCGTCCACGACGAGCGCGGGGCCCGCGTACTGCGTGAGCTCGGGTGCGACCGCGTTGTGCTCGCACGCGAAAACACCCTCGATGACATCCGCGCCATCCGGCGCGCGGTCCCCGAGCTGGTGCTGGAGACCTTCGTCCACGGCGCGCTGTGCATCGCGTATTCGGGACAGTGCTTCATGTCGGGCATGATTTCCGAACGCAGCGCCAACCGGGGTTCCTGCGCCCAGTCGTGCCGGAAGGACTACGTCCTGAAGGACGCTGCCGGTGGCTCGGAGCTGGACCGTGGCTACCTGATCTCCGCCCGGGACCTGGGGGCGTGGGAGCATCTCGCCGACATCGCCGACGCCGGCATCCATACGCTCAAGGTCGAAGGACGCAAGAAGAAACCCGAGTACGTGGCGACCGTGACGCACGGGTACCGCGAGTTTCTCGATCGCCTGGCCGCGGGGGACCGGCGTCCACCCGCCCCCCACGAAGTCCAACCCCTCGTGCAGATCTTCTCGCGTGGCTTCACCGGCGGGATGTATGGCGGCCGCGCGGGACGGGACTACGTAACCCGAACTCAGCCCGACAACCGCGGCGCAGTGCTCGGCGAGGTCATCGGGCGGCAGAATGACGAGCTGATCATCGCGGTCTCTCAGCCGATTCAGTCTGGTGACGGACTCGGGTTCGAGCATCCCGATGGTGCGGTGAAGGGGAACCGCGGCTTCGGTGTCCGGAGCGTTCGGACGCTCGGGCGGCAGCAGGGGAAGGTTCGGCAAGCGATCAGGCCGGCGGAGGATATTCCGGCGGGCTGGACCGTGGTCCGCTCAGCCGAAGCCGCGTTGTTGACGCGCGCCCGCGAGAGCTTTGCCGCCGTGCCCGCCACGGGGGAGCCCTCGCGCTCCCGAGTGGACGTCACCGTCCGGGGATCGGTCGGAGGGCCACTCACGCTCATCTGCCGCACGGCGACGGGTGAAGCCACCGTGACGAGCGCCATCGCGCTCGTACCCGCTACGCAGCATGGACTGGACGAGGAGCGCCTCAGGAGCCAACTCGGTCGCCTCGGTGAGACGCCGTTCGTGCTGGGTGACCTCGATGTGACCGGCCTCGGGACCGGTCTCTTCGTGCCGGTGAGCGTCCTCAACGATCTGCGGCGCCAGGCTGTCGAGGTCCTGAGCGGGCACGTGGAACAAGTCGCGCGCACCCGGCATGAGGACCGCGATCGGGCCATTGATCAGAGCCTCGCCGGCGTGGTGGCTGACGACCGTCACGACGTCCCCGCGCCGCGGCTCGTCGCCGAAGTCTGGCGCACCGAGGACGCGCGGGTGGCGGCCGACGCCGGAGCCGAAGAAGTCTCACTGGATGTTTTTCTCCGTCATCCCATGCCGCCCGTGGCGCGCGTCAGGGATCTGGCCGCCGAGCTGTCGGAGCGGGGAGTGTCGTTCCGGCTCCGTACCCCGACCATCGTTCGGCCCGCCGACCGGAAGCACGTCGAGAAATGGCTCGCACTCGAAACGGCGCTGGTCAGCGGACATCTGGGTTTGGTCGCCGAGCTGGCCGCCCAGGGGCGCGACGTGGTGGCGGACTATGCCGTCAACGTCTTCAATCAGCACAGCGCGGCCGAGGTCTTTCGGCTGGGCGCGCGCCGGATCGTCATGTCCGTCGAGCTGACCGGGGAAGAGATGGCGCAAGTGGCCGAGCCCTGGAGCGGCAAGGGCTTCGAAGTGTTCGCGTACGGACGCCCCGAAGGGATGACGATCGAGCACTGCGTGCTCTCGGCGGCGTTCGATCGCGAGGTCACGACGTGTCGCGACCTCTGCGTGCAGAAGCACACGAATGTCGAGCTCACCGATCCCGCGGGGTACGTCTTTCCGGTGGCGACCGACTATGCCTGCCGGAACCGGCTGCTGCATTCACGCCCGGTGGACGGGTCCACGTATCTGCCGGGCCTGTGGCGCGACGGTTTCCGCACCTTCCGGCTCGTGTTCAATGTCCCGGGCGACCCGGTGGCGCGAGTGACGGCCGCGTACCGGGCGTCGCTCGATGACCTGGCCGAAGGCCGCACGCCCGATCCCGGGGCGGTGCGGGCCGTGACTGGGCGCGAGTATACGCGGGGCCATTTCGCCCGCGCCGTGTGAGGACCCAATGCGCGTTCTGACGCCCCTCGAGCTTCTGACGGCGATCCTCTACGGCTACCTCGGCACGGCGCTGCCGTGGAACTCGACCTTCTCGATCGTCCAGGGTCTCCATTTCGTCGTGGTGTGCCTGGCGGGGATCGCGATCGGCGTCGGGGCCTGGCAACGAGCAGGGTGGGTGCCCAAAGCCGCGGTGTTCCTCGCGGCGTGGGTCGGTATTCCGACCTTCGCGAGCGTGGCGGGCATCATCCGGGTCATCACGCAGCACGCGAGCCCCGCGGTCGGCCTGTCATTCGGGATGGTTCTCCTGGGCGCCATCTGTCAGCTACTGGTACTGGTTCTTGCTTTGCAAGACTTGGAGACTCGAAGGGCCTAGCCCGTAAGCACTTAGGGGCATCTTGCTTCAGCGCCTCGGGGATGCCATTCTGTGCCCCCGCGCCCCTGACTTGAACCCCTTGGAGCCTCTCGTGCGACATCACTTGCTCCTGGCCTCCCTGACTGTCCTCCCGCTGAGCCTCGCGGCACAACGGCCAGATGTTTTCACCCACGCCGACACGATCCGCGGTTCCAACACGCCGGAACGGGCGTGGTGGGACGTCACCTTCTACGACCTGCACGTCGCAGTGAGCCCATCCGATTCGAGCATCAAGGGTTGGAACGGCATCACGTACCGGATCACGGGCCCGTCGAAAGAGATGCAGATCGACCTCCAGGAACCGCTCCAGGTCGACAGCATGCTCCAGGATGGGAAGAAGGTGACGTACCGCCGGGACGGGAACGCGTTCTACGTGACACTCACCGCGCCTCAGCCGAGCGGATCAGTGAAGACGGTATCGGTCTATTACCACGGCCGGGTGCGCGTCGCCCGCCGGGCGCCCTGGGATGGCGGGTTTGTCTTCGCCAAGGATTCCCTCGGCCGCGACTGGATCGCGACGGCCTGCGAGGGCCTCGGCGCCAGCGTCTGGTGGCCGAACAAGGACTATCTCGCCGACGAGCCCGACAGCCAGCGTATCGCGATCACGGTGCCCGATCCGCTCCAGGACGTTTCCAATGGCCGTCTCCGGAGCACGACGCACAACAAGGATCACACGACCACGTACGAATGGTTCGTGACGGAACCGATCAATAACTATGACGTCGCCGTGAATGCCGCGGTCTATGCTCACTTCGAGCAGGATTATGCAGGCGAGTCCGGCAAGCTCACGATGAACTTCTGGCCCCTCGCGTATCACCTGGACACGGCGAAGGTCCAGTTCCAGCAGTCCGTCACCATGATGAAGTGCTTCGAGCACTGGTTCGGCCCGTACCCGTGGTACAAGGACGGCTATCAGCTGGTGGAAACGCCGCACCTCGGCATGGAGCACCAGAGCGCCGTCGCGTACGGCAATCACTACAAGGACGGCTACTACTCGGCGGCGACCGGGACCGGCATCGATCTGTCACGTTCGGGGCAGGGGTCGAACTGGGACTTCATCATCGTCCACGAGTCCGCACACGAATGGTTCGGCAACAGCATCACGGCCAAGGACCAGGCGGACATGTGGATCCACGAGAGCTTCGCCAACTATTCCGAGAATCTCTTCGTGGAGTGCCTGCGCGGGAAGGAAGCGGGGGCCGACTACGTGATCGGCACGCGCTTCCAGGTGCGAAACGACGCTCCGATCATCGGACCGTACGGCGTGAACCGCGACGGATCCGGTGACATGTACTACAAGGGCGGCAATCTGCTGCACACCATCCGCCAGCTGGTGGGCGACGATGACAAGTGGCGGGATATCCTGCGCGGCTTGAGCCACACGTTTTATCACCAGACCGTCATGACACAGGACATCGAGAACTACATCAGCACGCAGGCCGGGATGAATTTGTCGAAAGTGTTCGACGAATATCTGAGGACAACCATGATCCCGGTCTTCGAGTACAAGATCGTCGACTCTACGCTTACGTACCGGTGGGCCGACGTCGTGCCGCGCTTCGACATGCCCGTCCGGGTGACGCTCTCCGACGGCAGCTACACGCTCATTCATCCGACCGCCGGGCTCCAGCAGGCGACCGTACATCTCTCGTCACCCGATGCGTTCCACGTGGACCCGAATTTCTACGTGTACACGTCGCGGGTGGTGGACTTCACCGGAGGGAAACCCGTCACCGGAGGGACACGATGAGTCGTGGCGCCATCGGGGTGAAGTCGAAGTGGGCCCGGCTGCGGGACGACGTGAACGTGCGGCTGCGACGCGGCATGTGGTACCGGGTTCTCGACGAGGGCGAGCTCGAGTGCGTGATCGAAGTGGGTGGGAAACCGAAATCCATCCTCCGGGCGATGATCGAGATCGTGAACCGTCCTCACCCCAAGTGGACGGTGGTGCGGGCGCCCAAGAACGCCGCCCGCGCGTCGCTCGGCGATCCGTACGGCGTCTGTCCGTCTTGCGGCGAGCGGTCCAAGCTCGGCAAGGCGAAGCGGCTCAAGTGTCCCTCGTGCAAGTGGGAGTTTGAGGTCGCGTGGGACGAGGGATACCTCACCTAACAGCGCATCTCGTCGTCAACCCGGCCGCCGGCCGGGGCGCCGCCCGTCGGCTCCAGGATCGGGTCGCGCGCGCATTCCAGAGCGAAGGCTGGGCCGTCGAATCCGTCGAGACGCAGGGTCCGGGACACGGATCCACGCTCGCCGCTGAGTTTTCGCGCGCCGGGGCGGAGCGGGTGATCGCGGTCGGCGGGGACGGCATCGTGCACGAGGTCGCGAACGGCCTGCTGTCGGCGGGCGGGCGAGCGGCGCTGGGCGTCGTGCCCGCGGGTTCGGGGAATGACTTCGCGAAGTTGTTGGGGGTGCACGGGCACGCGCCCGAGCCGGCGGTCCGGCGTATCGCGTCCGCCACGGTGCGGCACTTCGACGCCGGAAAGGTGGCCGGCGAGTACTTCGTGAACACGCTCGGGTTCGGATTCGGCCCTGAAGTGGTGCGGATTCGAGATGGCATGCCGGGCTTGAAGGGGTTCCTGTCCTACCTGGTGCCCGTGCTCAGGGCCTTCGCGGGATTCGAGCCGCCGGTGCTGGAGGTCCAAGCGGACGCCGCGAGGGAGCAAGGGCCCGTTATGATGGTAGAGGTATGCAACGGGACCACGGCGGGCGGGAGCTACCGGTTTGCGCCGGATGCCGACCCGACCGATGGCGTTCTCGATGTCTGTGTCATCCAGCGCGTGGGACTCGTGCGGTTCCTGGCGGCCTTGCCCAGAGTAATGAAGGGGACGCACGGAGCGATGCGTGAAGTGAAGCTCTTGAGAGCCCGGGAGATCAGGATTTGCGGAGAGCAACCGCTGGTGATGCACTTGGATGGCGAGCTGCGCATGCCCGGCACGCGGGAGTGCACGATCACGGTGGCGCCCGGGGTGCTACCGGTATTGGTGGCATCGTGAGGACGTTGCTTTTTCTTGGCTTCTTAGCGACTCGGCCACTCAGCCTCTTGGCCCAGGACTCGACCCGCGCGGTCCCCACCTCTCCCGACACCTTGCATGAGGTGCGCGCCGTGAATGCCCTCTGGCGCTCGATGCTCTTGCCGGGGTGGGGTCAGGCGGTGACGCACCGGAACGGCACGGGAGCGGCATTCGCCGCGTGGGAAGGGGTCACCATCATGATGACCTTGAAGGCGCACCAGGAAGCGAACTACTTCGCGCGCACCGGTTCCTACAACGTGCACGCCAAGCGTCAGGAAGTGCAGGACTGGACCGTGCTCTGGATCTTCAACCACCTCTTCGCCGGTGCCGAGGCGTTCGTGTCGGCGCACCTGCAGGATTTTCCCAAGGATCTCCACTTCCAGGCCTTCCCGCGAGGGGCCGGCATCTCCATTCCGATCGGCCGCTGGTGAACGACGCCCCTCTCGGCGTCTTCGACTCCGGACTCGGCGGACTGACGGTGGCGCGCGCCCTCTTCGAGCGGCTGCCGCGGGAATCCGTCATCTATTTCGGCGATACCGCGCGGGTCCCCTACGGTCCGAAGTCCGCGGACACCGTCCGGCGCTATTCGAGTGAGATCCTCAAGTTCCTGCTCGAGCGCGGCGTCAAGATGGTCGTCGTCGCGTGCAACACCAGTACGGCGCACGCGCTCGATCATCTCCGGAAGATTTCCCCCGTTCCGGTGATCGGGGTGATCGAGCCAGGGGCCCGCGCCGCCGTCACCGCCTTCAAAGGCGGCACGCTTGGCGTCATCGGCACCGTCGGGACGATTTCGTCGGGCGCGTACCAGCGGGCCATCGCGGCGCTCAACCCGAAGGCCCTGGTCGAAGGCGTCGCCTGTCCGCTCTTCGTTCCCTTGGTGGAGGAGGGGTGGCTCGATCACCCGGCGACGGAGCTCATCGCGCGGGAGTATCTCGCGCCCTTCATCAAGAAGTCCCCCGATGCCGTCGTGCTCGGATGCACGCACTATCCCTTGATAAAAGCCGTCTTGAGCCGAGTGCTTGGTCCGGGCGTGACGTTGATCGACAGCGGGGGAGAGACCGCGAAGGCGGTGCAGGAGGCGCTCGAGTCCAAGACTCTTCAGGCGGGGAATTCCCGGGATCCATCCCATCATTTCGTGGTGTCCGACGATGCGCCGAGGTTTCGGAAAATCGGTGCGACGTTCCTGGGAGACCGGCTGCGGGATACCGAGGTCGAAGTCGTCAGCCTGTAAACTGCTTCAGCTCCACCTGTCGTTCCGTCACGACCGCATACCTCCCGCAATCCAGAAAAGCTCCCGGATTCACGTAGGCCCTTCCGTCGGGTCGTACGACGAGCCTGGGCCGGTGCGTGTGCGCGAGTACCACGAGCGAGAGATCGGGCCGTCGTTCGAGCATGCCGGTGGCCCACGCTTCCTGCGCCAGGGCCGCGCGATCGAGCACCGCACGGTCCTTGGTGTTGTCCGCGAGCGTCCCTGACAGCTTGTCCGCGATCCAGAATCCGAGGTCGGGGTGGAGGGCGCGAAACACCGAAATGGTCCACTGGTGTTTCAGGATGCGGTGGGTGAGGGCGCCGCTCCAATGCTGCTCGGTCAGACCGTCACCGTGGGCGACAAAGGTGGGCCTCCCCGCCAGGCGCATTTCGACCGGATCCGCGTGGAACTCGATTCCCAGGTCTTCGGTGAGGAAGGGTCCCCCCCAGCGGTCGTGGTTCCCTCCCATCAGCGTGATCCGGACCCCCCGCTGTCGAAGCTCCCTCAGGGCGGCGATGTGCCCGAAGTGTTTTCGGGGAATGACGGCGCCGTATTCAAACCAGAAATCGAAGAGATCGCCGTTGATGAGCAGATGGTCTGAGGGCTGGGGGACGGTGGTGAGAAACCGGTGAAATGCCGCGGCGGTGGCGGGTGGGACTTGGCCGAGGTGCGCATCGGCCACCACGATGACGCGTTCCGGTGGGGTCGGCACGGCCCCAAGCTAGGAAGCGGGTCCCGACCTCGCAAGCTCCTGTCCTATTTGACTTTTGCTCGTGTCACCTCCATATCTCCGCCAGCATGAAGGTGACCCGCGACCCCACGAAGTATGAGCGGCCTGGTCCCACGAACCCCCCGGGGAGGGTATCCCGGGGGGATCGTCCGTCCCAGCCGCCGGCGGAGCCTGCCCGGAACCCGGGGGTCCCCCTCGACCTCGAGTTGATCAGCTCGATCCGGGTAAACCGGAGCGCGGTCGAGCGCCGAGCCGCCACCCTCCCGAAGCGCCGGACCGTCAAAAAGGAGTGGCAGGCGGCCTGGTTGCTCCGGGCCATCACCTGCATCGATCTGACGACCCTGTCGGGGGATGACACGGCGGGGAACGTGTCCCGCCTGTCCGCCAAGGCCCGGGAGCCCATCCGCCGCGACCTGCTCGAAGCGCTTGGCGCATCGGACCTCCCCATCCAGGTCGGTGCCGTGTGCGTCTACCACGCGCTCGTGCCCGCCGCCGTCAAGGCGTTGGCGGGATCGGGGATCCCGGTCGCGGCGGTGTCGACTGGATTCCCGGCCGGCCTCTCACCCCTCGAGGAGCGGGTCCATGAGGTGAAGGCCTCGGTCGATGCGGGGGCCAAGGAAATCGACGTCGTAATCACCAGGGGTCACGTGCTGACCGGCGCCTGGGAGCGGCTCTATGACGAAGTGTGGCGCTTCCGCGAATCCTGTGGGGCGGCCCACATGAAAGTCATTCTCGGCACCGGGGAACTGGCGACCCTCACGAACGTGGCCCGGGCGTCGCGAGTGGCGATGGCCGCCGGAGCCGACTTCATCAAGACGTCCACCGGCAAAGAGCCCGTCAACGCGACGCTCCCGGTGGGTCTCGTGATGGTCCGTCAGATCCGTGACTACCTCGAGCAAACGGGCTATGCCGTCGGCTTCAAGCCCGCGGGGGGCATCCGCAGCGCGAAGGGTGCACTGGAATGGCTGATGTTGATGAAGGAAGAGCTGGGTGAGCGCTGGATGCGCCCCGACCGCTTCCGCCTGGGGGCCAGCGCGCTGCTCACCGATATCGAACGCCAACTCGAGCATTTCGTCACCGGCCGCTACTCGGCGGCTCACCGCCATCCGATGGTGTGACCTGACTACCGTCGCCAAGATTTTTGAAACCATGGAGTGGGGTCCCGCGCCGGAAGCGCGGGGGCCCGCGCTGGAATGGATCAAGGCGCATGACGGGCGCTTCGGCCTCTACGTCGGCGGGCGATGGGTCACTCCCGACGCCGGTGACGGGTTCGACACCGTCAATCCGGCCACGCGCGAACGACTCGCGCGCATTGCGCAGGCCGGGACCGAAGACGTCGACGCGGCCGTGAAGGCGGCAAGGGAGGCCTTGCCGGCGTGGGCGGGTCTCTCCGGACATGCCCGGGCGAGGCACCTCTACGCGCTTGCCCGAACGGTCCAGAAGCATTCCCGCCTGCTCGCCGTGCTGGAGAGTCTCGACAACGGCAAGTCCATCCGCGAAACGCGCGATCTCGATATCCCGTTGGTCGCGCGCCATTTCTATCACCACGCGGGCTGGGCGCAGATCAGGGACACTGAGTTTCCGGGCTACGGGCCCGTCGGCGTCGTCGGGCAGATCATTCCGTGGAATTTCCCGCTCTTGATGGTGGCGTGGAAAGTCGCGCCCGCGTTGGCGGCGGGGAACACCATCGTGCTCAAGCCCGCGGAATTCACGCCGCTCACGGCGCTCTGCTTCGCGGAGCTGGCACACGAGGCGGGATTGCCACCCGGCGTCCTCAACGTCATCACCGGTGACGGGCGCACTGGGAAACTTCTCGTCGATCATCCTAACGTCGACAAGATCGCGTTCACCGGATCCACGGAAGTCGGACGGCAAATCCGGAAGGCGACGGCGGGGTCGGGCAAGAAACTCACGCTCGAGCTTGGCGGGAAAAGCCCGTTCATCGTTTTTGAAGACGCCGATCTCGACAGCGTGGTCGAGGGCGTCGTCGACGCGATCTGGTTCAATCAAGGGCAAGTCTGCTGCGCCGGCTCGCGCCTCCTGGTGCAGGAGGGCGTCGCGGGGAAGCTCATCCCCAAGCTGCGCGCGCGCATGGAGAAGCTCCGCGTCGGCGAGCCCCTCGACAAGGCGATCGACATGGGTGCCATCGTCGCACCCGTGCAGCTCGAGCGTATCAGGTCTTTGGTGGATCAGGGCGTGGCCGAAGGGGCCACGATGTGGCAGCCGACGTGGGCCTGTCCGACCGAGGGCTACTTCTATCCGCCGACGCTCTTCACCGACGTCGCGCCCGCCGCGAGCATCGCGCAGGTGGAGATCTTCGGTCCGGTCCTGGTATCGATGACGTTCCGGACGCCCGCCGAGGCGGTGGAGCTGGCGAACAACACGCCGTACGGGCTCGCCTCGAGCGTCTGGACCGAGAACATCAACCTGGCGCTCGACATCGCACCGAAGATCAAGGCGGGCGTAGTCTGGATCAATTCGACCAATCTGTTCGACGCGGCCGCGGGGTTCGGCGGATACCGCGAGTCGGGCTTTGGCCGAGAGGGCGGCAAAGAGGGGATGTGGGAGTACCTACGGCGGGAGAAGGGAGAGGGGAAGAGGGAAGAGGGCGCGCGGCCAGAGACTACGCTTCCCACTTCCCACTTCCCGCTTCCCGAAAGGGGTCTCCCGCCCATCGACCGTACTCCCAAGCTCTTCATCGGCGGCAAGCAAGTCCGCCCCGACCAGGGTTACAGCCGCAAGGTGCTGGGTGCCTCCGGTGAGGTGGTGGGCGAAGTCGGGGACGGCAACCGGAAGGACATCCGGGATGCGGTGGAAGCCGCGCACCAGGCATCAGGGTGGGGAAGGGGCGCGGGGCACGCGCGGGCGCAAGTCCTCTACTACGTCGCCGAAAATCTCTCCGCGCGTGCGGAGGAGTTCGCCCGCCGGATTGCCGTCCAGACGGGAGCGTCGGCCGAAATGGCGGCGGGA
This sequence comes from Gemmatimonadales bacterium, assembly GCA_035553475.1. GTDB lineage: Bacteria > Gemmatimonadota > Gemmatimonadetes > Gemmatimonadales > GWC2-71-9 > 40CM-2-70-7. Next base: position 9,450 of record DATNDQ010000067.1, on the reverse strand, counting down.
GAAGTCACCGCGTCCATCTCCCGGCTCTTCACCTACGCGGCCTGGGCCGACAAATACGACGGCGCGATTCATCAGGTCCCGATTCGGGGGGTCACGCTCGCGATGCCGGAGCCGATCGGCGCGATCGGCATCGCGGCGCCGGAGACCAACCCCCTGCTCGGGTTCGTGTCCCTCGTGGCGCCGGCGATCGCCACCGGCAACACGGTGATCGCCATCCCGTCGCCGAAGCATCCGCTCTCCGCAACCGACTTCTATGGCGTGCTCGAGACCTCCGATGTGCCGGACGGCGTGATCAACATCGTGACGGGGGACCGCGACCCGCTCATCAAGGTGCTTGCCGAGCATCTGGACGTCGATGCGGTGTGGTATTGGGGAACGGCGGCGGGCGTGAAGGCTGTCGAAGAAGCGTCAGCGGGCAACATGAAGCGAACCTGGGCCTCCGACCATGGTCGGGACTGGCTCGATCCAACCTGGGGGGAGGGGCAGGAGTTCCTGCGGCATGCCACCCAGGTGAAGAACATCTGGATCCCCTACGGGGAATGACGTCTCCCGTCGGCTCCACCGTCCCCATCGGGGTCTCGAACCGCCACCTGCACTTGTCTCCCGCCGACGTCACCAGGCTCCTCGGTGACGGGAAGTCACTCACCGTCGATCGGATGATCACGCAGCCGGGGCAGTATGCCGCCCGGGAGCGCATCGATGTCGTGGGCCCCAAGGGGAAGCTCACCGGCATGCGCGTGGTGGGCCCGGCGCGGAGCGCCACCCAGGTGGAGCTCGCCCTCACCGACGCCCGCACGCTTGGCGTCGCGGCGCACCTCGCCAACTCGGGCAAGCTCACCGGCTCGGCCGGGGGTGTGACCCTGGTCGGCCCGGCGGGCTCCGTCACCCTCTCGAGTGGAGTCATCATCGCCGCCCGCCACCTCCATTGCAGTCCGGAAGACGCCACCCGCCTGGGCGTGGCCGATGGGGACTGGATCGATGTCGTGTGCGGTACGGGCAGCCGGCAGGTGGTATTCGAGGGCCTCCTGGTGCGTGCCGGTCCGGCCCACGCGACCGAAGTCCATCTCGACTCAGACGAAGCCGCCGCCGCCGGCGTCACCACGGGCGCCGAAGCCCGGATCGTGGCCTGGCGGCCCGCAGGAGCGGCGGTCACCCCATGATCACCGCCATCGAGCACCGGGTGAACTACTCGGAAACGGACCAGATGGGGTTGGTCTATCACGCCAATTACGTCATCTGGCTGGATATGGCGCGGACGGAACACCTGCGCGGGACTGGGGTGACGTACAAGGAGATGGAAGAGCAGGGAGTGTACCTGGCGGTGACGGACCTCCAGGTGCGCTACCGGCGCGCGGCGCGATACGACGATCTGGTTCGCGTCCGCTGTTGGGTTCGGGAGGTGGCGTCCCGCCGGGTCACCTTCGGATACGCGGTCGAGCGGGCTGGTACCAATGAGCTCCTCGCCACCGCGCAAACGTCACTCATGGCCCTCGATCGAGGGCACTCGCCCACCCGCATTCCGGAGCACGTGCGTGAGTTGCTGGCGCCGTCGTCGGATCCCGTTCGCCTGTAGCCGGCGTGCGCCGTGGCTGTTGGCGGCGGCCCTCGTCCTCACGTTCCCTCTGACCGCCCAGCAAACCGCACCCGTCGACGAGGCGGCCGTAGGCGAGCTTGCCCGGCTCCTCGCGGCAGCCGACAGCCGGACGTTCGACGAGGCGATCTTCCGCGACGGACTGCAACAGGCCGACCCGTCGATCCGTCGTCAGGCCGCACTCGCCGCGGGCCGCATCGGCGACACCGCGGCGGTGCCCATCCTGGTGCCGGCGCTCGCCGATTCCGCTCAGGGCGTCCGTTCGGCGGCGGCCTTCGCGCTCGGACTCCTCAAGGACCCGCGGGCCATTCAGCCGCTGCTCGACATGGTGCAGCGGGCGTCACCCGATCAGCAGGACTTCGGCATCTTCGAAGCCGTCACGGCGATCGCGAAAATCGGCGGCACCGAGGGCGCGCGGGCCCTGCAGCTGATCATTGATGCTGGGCGCCCGGGCCAGCCCAACCAGGCTGTGTCTCGCGCGTTGCTCGAGGCCTGGCGCCTCGGATCCGATGGACCGGTGCTCTCGCTCATCCGGTATGCGCAGGACCCCGACAATCTGGTGCGCTGGAACGCGATGTTTTCCCTGTCCCGCAGCGGTGACCCGCGGGTCCTGCCGAGTCTGCTGACGGCCCTGAACGATCAGGATGCGACGGTGCGCGCGGTCGCCCTGCGGGGCATTACCGCTCACGCGCTGGATGTCGCCCGGCAACAGCACGCGCCGGTGATCGCGCGGGTGCGTTCGCTCCTGACCGACCGCGACCCCGGCGTCCGGATCAACGCGCTTCGCGCACTTGGAACCTTCCACGACTCGACCCTGGCCGGGGCGATCGCGCCTCTCGCGTCCGACGGCGTACCGGGTGTGGCGGTGGTGGCCGATACGACTCTCGGCGTGATCGGGGGGGCGGCGGCGGTGGCCGCGCTGAAGTCCCACCTCGTCTCCGCGAACTTCGCCGTCCGCCGCCAGGCGGCGATCGGACTCGCCGAAGCCGACTCGGCGCAGGGCGTGGCGTTCGCCGATACGCTCTCGACCAACGCCGACTGGCATTGGAGGAGCGTCGCCGCCGAGGCCGATGGGGCGGCGCGTGACCGTACCCGGCTCGAACGCCTCCTGTCCGACGCCGACGGTCGCGTCGTCGCCGCCGCGCTCAACGCGATGATGCGGTTCATCGTTGATGTCGATCCCGCGTTCGCGACCCGGGCGCGTGGACTTCTGACGAACGCCGATCCCGCCGTGCGCAGTCTCGCCGCGGATGAACTCGAGCGGCATCCCTCGACGGGGGACGTGGACGCCCTGGTCACGGCGTACCAGCGCGCCGCCGGTGATCCGTTCGACGATGCCCGCCTGTCCGCGGTCCGGGCGCTCTGTGCCATCGCGTCCGCCAGCCCGGCCGGCCTGACCACCGTGACCCAGCGCTTCTTCCAGTCGGTGCCTCGCCCTACCGACTACCTTGTGTGGCGGATGGCGGCGGTGAACCTCCTGGCGGCGGTGCCGGTGTGGCAAACGGCACCATCGATCGCCACCGGCAAGACGGACGCGGATTATCGCGATGCCGCCCGGCGCTACCTGTATCCCGCATTGCACGGCGCCGCGAACCCGACCGTTACGATCGAAACCGATCGTGGGTCCATCACCATCGAATTGCTGCCGGCCGAGGCGCCGCTGACGGTCGCGGCCTTCCTCGCCCTGGTCGACCGCCGGTACTTCGACGGCGATCACTGGCACCGGGTGGTGCCGAACTTCGTGATCCAGGACGGGGATCCGCGCGATGACGGGTGGGGGGGACCCGGGTTCGCACTGCGAGATGAGATCTCGCCCCAGCGCTTTCAGAAGGGCTCGGTGGGGTTGGCCCTGTCCGGCCCTGACACCGGCGGCAGCCAATACTTCATCACGCTGGGGCAGGAGCCGAGGTTGGACGGGACCTACCCGATCTTCGGGCGGGTGACGTCGGATCTCACGGTGCTCGACAACGTGACGCAGGGCGACCGCATCCGCAGCGTGCATCGATGAGACGCCGGTGGCTCGCGGCCTGGGCCGTGCTGCTGATGCCCTGTGGGTTGCACGCCCAGTACGGGTACTTCGGCGAGAACAAGGTCCAGTTCAAGGAGTTCGACTGGCGGTTGATGCAGGGCCCGCACGTGGACCTCCACTACTACTCGGGGGAAGAGGAGCTCGCAAAGGTCGCCCTGGCCTATGCCGAAGAGAGCTACTCGGCTCTGTCGCGGCGCTTCAATCACGAAGTCCCTCACCGGGTGCCGCTCATCGTCTATGCGTCGCACACCGATTTCGAGCAAACCAACATTCTCCCGTATGTGCCGCCCGAAGGTCTGCTGGGGGTCACCGACTTCGCCAAGGAGCGAGTAACCCTCCCGTTCACCGGCAGCTACTACGATTTCAAGCACACCATCCGCCACGAGCTGGTGCACGTCTTTCAGATCAGCGTCGAAACCCAGACTTATCACCGGTATCCGCGGGAACACCACGCGGCGCTTCCGTTGTGGTGGACCGAAGGGCTGGCGGAATACTTCTCGATCGGGACCGACAACACCGGCGAGATGCTCCTGCGCGAGCTCACCGTCACCGGACAGCTCCCGACGCTCGAGCAGCTGACGTATGCCGGGGGCGGAGCGATCTACCCCCTCGGCGCCAAGATCCATGAGTTTCTCGCGGAGAAGTACGGCGAGTGGCGCATTCTTGAGGTGTACGACCAGACGTGGAAGTATGAGTCCTTCGATCAGCTGATGGAGGCCGTCTACGGGCAGTCGCTGAGCCAGATCTCCGAGGGGTTCCGGTACTGGATGCGGCAGAAGTACTACCCGGCGGTGAGCACGTCCCAGCCGCTGGCACTGCAGGCCCGGAGGATCGGGACCCTGGCCATCAAGCCCACCGTGGTGTGGGACTCGGCGGACACCGCGAAGAGCCGGATTCTCTATTTCTCACCGGCCGACGGCTACACGGACATCTACGCGGCGCGCCTCGACGGTGAGGGGAAGCGGGCGGTCGTGAAGGGCGAACGCACGCCCGAGTTCGAGTCCTTCCATTTCTTTGATTCCCGCCTCGATGTCTACCAGAACCGGTTGCTCGCCTTCACCAGCAAGTATCTGGACCGCGACGCGCTCTTCATCTGGGACCTGCGGCGGCAGAAGAAGGTCGGACGATTCCAGTTCCCGGGACTCGTGGGGATTCTGTCGCCGTCCTGGACCCCCGACGGGGAGAGTGTGGTGTTCTCGGGTCTGGCGACCAACGGGTACTCGGACCTGTACCGGCTATGGATCGCCGATGGACGGCTCGAGCGCCTGACCAACGACCGCTATCAGGATGTGGATCCGTCGGTGAGCCCCGATGGGAAACGGGTGGTCTTCGCGTCGGACCGGACGTCGTTCGGGGTCGATGGCGCGAAGAATCTCTTCACCCTGGACCTGGCGAGTGGCGCGATCGGGTATCTCACCTATGGGGACTGGAAAGACACCGGCCCGCGGTGGGACTGGGGGACTGGCCGCATCTGGTTCTCCAGCGATCGCGACCGCTCGTCGCAGATCTACGTCATCGACTCGACCGGCGTGGGGCGCCGGGTGACGGACGTACTCGGGGGTGCTTTCGATCCGCAATACGTTCCGGCGGAATCGACCGTGGTCTTCGGCGGATTCTCCGATCTGACCTTCGGGATCTACCGGACCCGCGTGTCCGCCGATACCGCCGGCTCCGCCGTCAGCCTCGCGGCGAATCCGCAGCCGCCCGACTGGGCGTGGCCCGAGCTGAGCGCGGCCGTGTCGGTTACCGGGAGGCCGGAGCCGTACCGCCAGCGCTTCACATTGGATTTCGCCGCGGGTGACGCGATCATCGTGCCCGGGTTGGGGGCGGCGCAAGGCGCCGACTTCCTCTTCTCCGATCTGCTCGAGGACCATCTCGCGTTGCTCGAGTTGTCGTCCTTCCAGGGCAATGGGCTCGGCAACTTCTTCGGCAACATCAACGGCACGCTGATGTATCTGAATCAGGCGCACCGGATCAACTGGGGCGTCGGTGTGTTCCGGCTGCGCGGGCAGTTCTTCGAGGGCGACCTGTCCACGGTCTATGATGAGACGTCAACCGGAGTGCTGGGGCAGCTGCGGTATCCGCTCGATCGCTTCCGTCGCCTCGAGCTGGAATATCGGCTCGAGCATTCGGACCGCTTCGATTTCGGATCGATTGACGTGCTCACCGGGGGCGATCCGACCACTTTGCACCGGGTCGGGTGGCTCTCCTCCAACTATCTCAGCTTCGTGAAGGACAACACGCTCTGGCTCGACACCGGGCCGATCGACGGCGAGCGGTATGCCGTGACGGGGGGCGTGGTCAACGACGTCAGCCATGGCCGGTTCGACTCGTGGGTAGCGTTCGGTGATTACCGCCGATACATGCGGACGTCCTTGCGCTCGGGGTTCGCGTTCCGGGCCATGGCGTACTACGGGGGCGGGGAGCGGCCCCGGCGCACCAACATCGGGGGCTCGTGGGGAATCCGGGGGTACCCGTACTACGGCTACGTGGCCGGGACCCGGGCCTGGATGGCGAATCTTGAGTGGCGGTTCCCGATCACGGACTATCTGGATCTTGGCTTCCCCTTTGGACCGCTTCGGTTTCCAGGGGTCCAGGGAGCGTTCTTTGGCGACTTGGGCCGGGCCTGGACACCGTTGACCGAGGCACGAGGGACCCTGGGGTCTTCCGGCTTGGGCTTCCGGATGCCGGTGGGGCCCGGATTCGTTCTCCGGCTGGACGTTGGGTACCGGTTTGCCTATGGAGATGTTTCAGAATACTCCCTGCCGTTTAACTTTCAGGGGCGACACTTCGTCGACTTCTTTTTCGGATATAACTACTGAGCGGGCAACGATTTCTGCTTGACCGTGCCGGGGCGCCTTCCTACATTGGCGGCTGGGTGGCACTCATTTGTGCCATGTCGGCATGCAGGACGTCGTCGCTCGTGCCGGTGCCTCTCGCGCCCGCTTCTCCCGATTCAGCTAACATGTGGGCGCTGGGGACGGCGCCGAAGCACGCCGCCGGGATCCGCTTCAAGTGGCGGTACGAGGATCGGAAGCTGAATGCGGCCGGACGAGCCACTGCGCGTCTCGCACCACCCGACTCGGCGCGTCTCGACTACGCGGCGACTCTGGGTCTTTCGTCGGGTGCCGGCGTGGTGGTCGGGGATTCGGTGATCTGGGCCGACCCGGACCAGGATTTCAGGTCGTTCATCCGCGGTGTGCCGGTGTTCTGGGCGACGATGGGAGTCGCGCGGCCGGCGCCGCCGGGTGCCGTGGTGAGTACCGGCGTCGTCGGCGGCACCGACCGGCCCCGGCGGGCGTGGCGGTACGCAACTGGTGCGGACACTCTCACGTACGTGGCTGGGAACGCGGCGCTCGACGTCGAATGGCGCAGCGGGTCGACCGTGGTGGCGAGGAGCCACACGGATCTTGATGGGCGCGGCTGGCCCGCCCGCGCGCAGGTGGAGTTTCCCGAGGCGGGAGCGCGGTTTGAGCTCACTGTGGTGGGGATCGACACGACGGTCGTGGTATCGCCGGCTCTCTGGCGCAGTCGCCGGTAGCGTCACGCTCGCGAGCCTGACCGGGTGCCTGTACGGCTTCGCGGGCGGCGGGCTCCCGAACATCAAGACGGTCGCGATCCAGCCTTTCGACAATCAGACGCCGGTCCCGCAGCTGACGACCGAGGTCAATGACGCGATCAGGCAGGCGTTCGAGAGCCGGCTGGGATTGCGTCAGGCGGGTGAGCAGACGGCCGACGCGCTGGTGCGCGGGCGGATCGTCGCGTATCAGGCGGATGTGCCACTGGCGTTCGTGGCGGGACAAGGACAGGCGCCGGTAACCCGGCGGCAGGTGCAGGTGACGGTGGACGTCGAAGTCCTCGATCAGAAAGAGGGCAAGACGATCTGGCAGCGGCAGGGGTTGACGGTCCAGGGCGACTACCAGCCGCCCGCTGAAGCGGATGGACGGAAGCAGGCGCTCGACAAGCTGGTGACGGAAATCGTGGAGGGAGCCCAATCGCAATGGTGACCGGACGGCCCCAATGGTCGCAGTCCCGACGGGGTGCCTCGTCCCTCGGCTGCCTGGTGTCGCTCCTGATCTTCGTCGCGGCCCTCTACTATGGGGTCCACATCGGCGAGGTCTACTTCCGGTATTACCGCCTGGTGGATGAGATGGACACCCAGGCACATTTCGCCTCGGCAATCGACAATGGGACGATTCGGCGGAGGCTCGAAGCCGCGATCGAGGACATCGGGCTTCCGTCCGACGCGGCCGACGGATTGGTGATTACCCGAACCGGCGATCCGCGGAAGATCCACATCGAGACTCACTACACGGAGCGGGTGCAATTGCCGCTCTTCGATCACACGTTCTCGCTCAACCCATCGGCTGACGAGTCCCTCTAGACCCGGGTCCCCATTGTCAACGGAAGGGAAGGTCCGTTCCTGGGACGGCGCGGCGCGCTGGCGCCTGGGGGAAGGCGGACGCGTCGCCTTCACGAACGGCGTGTTCGATCTGTTGCACGTGGGGCACGTCACGCTGCTCGAGGCGGCCCGGAAAGAGGGCGCGTCGCTGATCGTCGGCGTGAACAGCGACGCCTCGGTCCGGCGGTTGAACAAGGGGCCCGACCGGCCGCTCGTCCCGCAGGATGCGCGGGCCCGCGTGCTCGCCGCGCTCGCGGTGGTGGACTGCGTGGTCATCTTCGATCAGGACACGCCCCTCGAGTTGATCAAGCACCTGCGTCCCGACGTGCTGGTGAAGGGCGCGGACTACGAACGCGCGGCCATCGTCGGGGCGGACGAGGTGGAAGGGTGGGGTGGCAAGGTGGTGCGGGTGCCCCTCGTTCCCGGGCATTCCACGACTGAGCTCGCCCGGCGACGCGGAGCGGCGTCCTGAAGTTCCTGGTGGGGACGCGGAGTGCCGGGAAGGCACGGGAGATCCGCTCCCTCCTCACGGGCCTGCCATTCGAAGTCCAATTCCCGGCCGACTGGTTTCTGGACCGCCTGCCCGAGGAAGAGGATCTGGAAAGCGGGACGACATACGCCGAGAATGCCGTGCTGAAGGCGCGGTACTTCGCGGAGCGGGCGCGCGGGGAGATCGCGACCGTGGCCGACGATTCCGGGCTCGAGGTCGACGCCCTGGACGGGGCTCCCGGGGTCCATTCGGCGCGCTGGGCTGGCGCCGGGGCGACTGATGCCGACCAGGATGCCCGGAACAATGCGAAGCTGGTGGCGGCCCTCCGGGGAGTTCCCGAGAAGGGGCGGACGGCGCGATACCGCTGTGTGGTAGCCTTCCTCGATCGGCTGAACGGGACCCCGGAGATCGTCGAGGCCACCTGTGAAGGCCGCATCGTCCTGGAGCCCCAAGGGGCGGGGGGATTCGGATACGATCCGTACTTCTTCTGCCCGGAGCTGGGCGTGACCTTTGGGGAGGCTGCGCTGCCCGCGAAGGAGCGGGTCTCACACCGCGGGCGGGCGTTTCGTGCCTTGGCCGAGATGCTATTGCGACGGGGTGTTTAGGTTTGTAGACACCTAGACGTCTAGACGTCCAGACGTCTAGCCGTCTGGAATTGCGGGGCGTGGCGCAGTTCGGTAGCGCGCCTGGTTTGGGACCAGGAGGTCGCGGGTTCGAATCCCGCCGCCCCGACTCACCTCATCACCACATCATTCCACTTTCAGGAGCTTTATGACTTCAGCGGTCGAAGGCCTGCATGGGCAGTCGGTTGGAATCTCGCTCACGGTCAAGGATATCGAGAAGAGCTTGCAGTGGTATTTGAGCCTCGGGTTCAAGGAAGAGCGGAAGCTCGAGCGCGACGGCCAGCTGCGCGGCTACGCGGTCGGCGCGGGGGACGT